>CAXTMK010000001.1:0-88604 GCA_964245315.1 uncultured Acidobacteriaceae bacterium
CTATGCCTCTCTTGCCGCCCGCCGAGTTCGAGGTCGCCACCATCAAACCTACGGCACCTGGGGGCCAGGGTATGTTCAATCTGGGCGGCGGCGGCGTGGTGGATCTTCGGGGATTACCAATGCGCTGGTATATCAACTTTGCCTGGGGATTGAACGGTGACCAGACAATCGCCAACCCACCCAAGTGGCTGGATGAGGTTAAATTAGACATCAAGGCCAAGCTGGCTGTGCCTGACACGGGTGCGGGGCCGGCCGCTGCGCCACAAGTAGATTTTGAAGAGGTCGCAGGGTTACTTCGGAAGCTGCTCGAAGAGCGGTTCGCCATCAAGTCGCATATGGAGGACCGCTCGCTGGACGCGTACGCGCTGCTCGCCGACAATCCTAAGATGAAGACGGCTGACCCGCAGTTCCGTAGCGGCTGCAAGGAGGGTCCGAGGCCGGACGGCAAAGATCCACGCATCGCACAGCCCATTCTTGGGCGGCTGATCTCGTGCCAGAACACGACCATGGCTCAGTTTACGGAGGTGCTGTAGCAGCGCTCGAACGGATACCTCAAGATGCCGGTCTTCGATGCGACGGGGCTCACCGGTGCCTACGACTTCACGCTCAGCTTCAGCGGGTACAGCCAGGTCGGCGGGATCAACGGTTACACTCTGCCCTCGCAGAACTCCGGCGACGGTTCCAGCCTGAGCGAGCCAACTGGCGGGCTGCTCCTTTTCAACGCCCTCAAGCAGCAACTTGGCCTCAAGCTTGAAAAGCAGAAGCACGTTTTCCCGATGCTGATACTGGATCACATCAACGAGAAACCGACAGAAAACTAGCGCGGACTGAGGAACTAAACAATTCTAGAGGCTGTCAGGAACGGACAAATCCTCTTCCAACGAAGGTCTCGCTTCTGTGAAGGTGAGGAACCACAGAGCCACCAGCGCCCCGGCCAGGCAGATCAACAGGTGATGCAAGGCCAAGTGAGAGCAGGCTCTGTAGTAGTCGAACCAAGCTCGGGGAGGCCACAATTTGCCTGTCCTCAGGTTTACGATGCAGCTACGAAGTTCTGCAAGCCGCATCGTGTGGAGGAGGGAATTTGCCACAACTGTAAACGCTGCAAATGCCGCGACGCTGCGGCAGATGGTTGCGAGACCAAGCGCGCGCACCTGCCAGAGTAGGATTGACGAAAGGATCGACGCCAGAAGGATCGACGCCATCATCGGCCAGGAGACCCGCCACGGCTGCAATGGCAGCAACGCCACACTCAGCAGGCCAAGAGTACCTGACAAAACCACGCTGCAGCGGGTTATGGCATGGCGGAGGCCGAGCCTCACCGCGGCAGCCATCGCCACCACCAGGTTGTACAGCGCATAAGACGCAAAAGCCGTTCCAGCGTTCCAGGCCCAAAAGTCGTGCAGGGAGCGCGCCCGCGCCATAAAACGCAGTTGCCAGGGCGAGAAGAGCATATTCAGGGCGACGGTGACAAAAACACACGCCAGCAGCAGCCCAAGGAACTCGACTGGCCGGATACTGAAAGCGAGTCGAACCATCTCCCATCGGGCACGGTCTGCGCTGTACTGTTCCAACAGATCGCCTGCTATCTCGCGTGCTCGCGCAACTCCGAATCTACGAGAGAGTACCCACTCCGCCACGCTGATGTTATCCATGTTGCTCCTCGAGAAGCCCCGTCCCTGCCAGGAGCCGCTGCAATGCTTGTTGGGAACGAATGAGGCGTTCACGGCCGAGTCCGGTGAGTTGGTAGAAGCGTTTCGCTCGCCCCCCGCGCACCGGTGTTGCTTCGCCTTCTCGTGACGTCAGGCTTCCCTTTTGTTCCAGGCGCTCCAACGTGGTGTAGAGTGCGCCTGGGGTGACCCGGCGTTGGGCACACTCTTCAATCTCGCGGCGGATGCTGACGCCGTAAGCTTCTGAGCCCAGGCGCACAACAGCCAACAAGACCAGTTGCTCAAACTCTCCAGGAATGTCGGTGTCCGCCATAACAACTACAAAGTAGAATAAATGAATGGCGGTTGTCAAGCCCTCATCGGGGATGCGAGACTGCCTGGTTCTACTGAAGGTTTTCCGCGGGCTTGATCTTCCCTGTGATGTCGTAGACCAGATTGAGGGGGGACGGGCCGAAAGAGGGCCACGTCACTAGCGGGCTCCAATGCATGCTGGGCTTGCTGAAGTCGCAGACGCCGCCGGGAAAGATTGTGTTTAGCCGGTTTACCTCCGCTGGCGTGAACGTCACTCGATACTGTGACGGATCAACCGGTTTGAGATAACACTTGAGCACATTGGCCGCGAGGGGCCCGCCTGCTTCGTACCTGGCGTTTGAATAAACAGGGTAGAGCCTGCTGCACGGGGAGATCGGCTGCCTGGAGAACGGCAGGGAATCTGCAAGGAAGGCCGTGCCGTCAAAGCACCCGTCGACCGCGTCAGACGGTTTGGCGGCGACGACTTTGTCTCTCTGCGGCTCGTTTGAGGTGTCGGCCTTCCATGCGTTCATCCAGCGGTCGAAGATTGCATTCTCTTCATGGGCATTGGTTATGCTTCGCCACATCATCAGGTTGGCGCTGGTTCCGTCGGTCTGGCGGATACGCTCGCGGAACGCGAAATGAAACCAGCCGTAGTGGTAGGAGGCTGCTTCGTCCGAGGTAGCGTTGTCTACGATGGGGATAGCGGACAGGCCGCCGGCGCCGCTCAGCGTGAGACCGCTCTGATACGCCCGGCGAATCGCCTCTGCGTCGCCTGTCGTTCGCGAAGAGATGTAGTTTCCATCCGAGTCGACGCCGCCAATGGCTTCATTCAAGTCGAGGAATTGCGCCGGTGTAATGACGCCGGTATTGAGTGCGCTCAGGCCGTACTGTACCCCGACGTTGTCGAAGGGGCGGAGTGCCGCCCCTGTCGCCGGGTCGGTACCGTAGACATTCCTGGCTGCATCAAAGATTGTCGGCCGCGCCCCGTGGGGGTTTGCAACCGGGTCATAGCGTAACTGAGTGGGAACGACGGTACGCCATTGACCTGATTGGTAACCTTCAATGTCGGACCGGCCGGAGATAGGGTCTGCCCGTGCCGCCTGGTTTGCGGCGTCTGTCATGGCCTTGAGACTGGAGTACCCGCCGATCGCCACTTCCTGCTCTTCGCTGAGGGGCTCTCGCGGCCCTTTTGCATAGTAGTGCATCAGGAGGTGGGCATCGAGTCCGGCCATTGCCAGAGAAAGCGCATCAGGGAAAACCTGCACCACCTGGACTCCGTCGAAGAGGCCGGGAAACGCATCGGCGATCTGCAGCGTCGTGTATGCGCCTCCTGAGCCTCCAGTGCTGATCGTCCAATCCGGAACCCCGAAGGTCTTGATGAAGTGCTCTTTGCCAAGTATGGTTGCCTCCGCGGCGAGCATCACATTACAGCTGTTTGAGGGATGGTTCAGTGTGTTCGTAAACAGTGCGTATCCCCTGGACAACTGAGATCGATCAATCGGGTTTGAACCTTCGCTTCCGCCTTGTACGTACCAGCCTCCGGTACAGCCAAAACCGTGGATGGCGATCAACTTCCTGTTCCAACCGGCTGGAGGTGCGAAGGGGCTCACGGGAGGGTCGACTTGGGGATCATGCAGGATTGCGTTCTGATAGATACCCCGATCCATGGTCCCCGTCTCCACTCGAACGATGAACCGCACTGTTTTGCCGGTGCTGATCGTCGTGGTCGCAATGTCTTCCGGAAGGGATTTAAGATCCGGAACAGGTTTGAAAGCCTTTTCGCCGACTGGGAGATATACGTAGGTCACCACGGTCTTTGCGGAGCAGTTCGCATCCAGCGGCGGACCGAGGGTGGACCCGTCAGGCAGCTTGAACTGATCGGTCTGACAGATGAAGGGCTGTTGCCACGGACCCGAAATGACGGGGCCGGAGATGGGGTAGTTCGTAATCTCGAGCGCTGCATCGCCAGAATGAATGACGCTCGTTCCAGGAGGCAGACCCTGGATGAGGCCGAGATAGACATGTGGAGTGTTTGTCGAGCGAAACCCTTTCGTCACATCCCGGCTTCCTACACGGACCTGGAGTGACTTTGCGGTGACACCAGGCGTGGTGACCTGGACGAGCACGTCACCACCCGTAACATAACCAGGCTTGGTCGAAAGCGTCTGAATGGTCGTATGGCTCTGTGCATACAAGAAGTTGACCATGGTTATGCCAGAGACGACCGCATACATCAGCACGCGCCTGAGTCGATCCTGTCGATTCATACTATGTTCCTTCAGGTTGCAGGTTTACAGAGCGCCGGTGTTGCTCCGGCCGGATTTGGCTACGGCCCCGCATTGAACCGTTAGTTTCTTTCCCGAGTAAGCCGCCTGTTTCGTAAAACCATCGGGAAGCACGATGACCAGATGCCGCGTTGCCAGCATCCCTGGATATTTACCCTGCCTTGCTCCAATCGTCAGCGTACGTGACTTATCGCTCCACTGCATCGGGATGCGTGAAAACGCTCCCTTTTCGTAGGCGTAGGTATTGCCGTCGTCTTCGTACAGCGAGTAGGTGGAGTCCGCTCCCGGATAGATGCGGATTTCGAGCGGATCTTCGGCTTCGGCGGTCGACTGGACGACGGGCCCCAAAGGCAGGATGGTGCCGGCACGAACATAAAAAGGAATGACATCCAGCGGAACGGGGGTAAGGTCCATTGTCTGCGCTCCGGAGATGCTCTTGCCAGTGTTGCCGTCGAACCATTCGCCCGCGGGCAGGTAGACTCTGCGCTCGCCGCCCTTCGTAAGGACCGGTGCGGCTAAGACGCGCTCGCCCAGCATCCATTCGTCGTTGAGTGACCAGGTTGTGCGATCATCAGGGAACTCGAGAAACAAAGGACGCATGGGCGGAAGGCCCGTCCGGTAGGTTATGTCGGCAAGGGTGTAGAGGTATGGAACGAGACGGTAGCGCAGATCGATGGCTTTCGTCATGGCCTGAAGTCCAGCGTCGCCGAACGCCCATGGCCAGCGCGGTGAGTCGTGGGTGCCATGCGCCCGCATAATTGGAATGAAGACGGCTTCTTCGATCCATCGCGTGTAGAGTTCCGGCGTGGGCGTGCTCTGGAATCCACCCGTATCGTGGGAGATCCAGGGCATGCCCTCCATGCTCCAGTTGAGAAGCGTTCCCGGCTGTTGGCTGAAGGCGGCCCAGGTTGAATCGATATCGCCGGTCCACGCTGCCGCGCCGTAGTGCTGCAGTCCTGGCGCAAAGGCCCGATCGATGGACCACTGCCGGTTCGGGCTGACGGCGCGGCCACCCAGATACTGCTGCTGAGACATGTAGAAGAATTCGTCGTAGGCCTGTTCGGCCTCGTCATTCCACCACCCGTCAATGCCATCCTTCAGCAATGGCAATTGATTGCTCCACCACCAGGCACGAGCGCCAGGTATGTCGAAGCGCAGATCGGTTCCGAAGGGTGCCGGGATGGCCCAGCCTTCAGCCTTGGCATAGTCCGCATGCGCGCTCTCTACCCTTGGTTTTCGAATGCCGACAAAGTGCAGGTTCATTGCGTGCATCTTCGCGAGGTCGGTGGTCGGGTCGGGGAAAGTGGCGGGGTTGAACTCCCAATCGTTCTTGTACCAGTCGTAGTCGTAGATGAAAGCATCGACGGGTATTTTGCGATCGCGAAACTGCTGCCACTTGTCCTGAACATCCGCGGCGTCCTTATACCCCCAGCGGCTGAGCAGGAAACCAAAGGTCCAGCGGGGAGGAATCGGTGCCGAACCGGTCAGACGCGCATAGTCGCCCAGGATATCCGCTCCATTAGCAGCGGCCATCAGGTATAGGTCGGCGAACGCCTCTGGAACTGTCCAGGTGAGGGTGCCGTCTCGATCCGACCAGATAATATGACTCTTCACGTCGTGGATGTTGTTGGCGACCAAAATGCCGTAGCCGGAAGGCGACCAAATGAAGGGGACGCAGGTGGTCCCGTTGTTGACGACTTGCTTGCCGGATGTATGGACGAGCGGGCCAGCGTGGTTTTCGCTTTCGTTGCCATTGCCATAAAAGCGATCCTGGGTATCATGTTCGAAGCTGAACGTCGTGGAAACGCCGTCGGATGCTACGGTTTTCAACGTGAGCTGTGCTTTTCCGGCGTCCGATCTCAGGACGAGCGGATTGGATGGGTCTTTGGGATTTCCGGTAAGTGTCCCTGATCCATAGTGCCCAGGCGGGGGCGGCACTGATTCGCCGGGGACAACGACAAAGGGGCTCGCCGGCGGCTTCCCTGCATTCGGCAGGGCGTTGATCACAAGATGAAAGACGCCTGGCGCAATGGGGGCGCTCACCGTTTCGACGGGGACTTGGCTGTTGCCGCCGGCAGCGTTACTGGTCTGCGCGGCAGCATAATGAATGCCTAAGAACAAGACGATGCCGGCTTTTAGAATTGGACGGATTTTGTGTACCATACTGCTCCCGTTCGTGCGTTCGAATTCAGTCGTCGTGGGACAAACGTCCGTGACGACGGCTTAGAGAGTTCGGTTCACCGCTGAAGCGAGGGTTGTGTCCTTTGTGGCACGGGACCATCCGACTCGGAAATCAGTCACGTTGCGGAGTTCGAAGTTTTGCTGCTGAGGCGCTGTGATGGCAAAGAAATCGGCACGATGGACGTCTTCCAACCAGAAGGCGGGCCGGGGTTCAGGGTTTGCAGGAGCGATCTCCACGTGAGACATGTCCAAATTTTTGAGATGACGCACGAAAAAGCCGTGGCACGCAGTCGGTCCGAAGAAAAGAAGCTCCGGGTAGCCGGTCTCGTTTTCGGGTACATGAAGTGTGCGCCAATCCGGCATCGGCGTCGGTGTAGCCCCGAAACCCTCAAGCGCCATCGCGGGTAATCCTTGATGCCCGAAGAAGCAGTTGGACACCTTCACATCTTCGATTAGATTTTCCGCAATACCGGACAAGACGGATGCAGTCGGAGAAGCCGAATTATGAGAGACGATGTTGGATATGGACACTCGTTTCAGGGTTCCAGGGCGCATTGTGTCCCTGGGGCCGCGATTGCGGCGATTGAGCCGGAGAAACAGGGGAGCATCCACGATATCCCGCATCGTGATGTTGGAGACAACGATGTCTTCAATCAGGGCGCCGTCGCTGGATTCAAGCGCAATGCCCTTCGACCCTTCGATCACGTTACCGGTGATTGTAATGTTGCGGAAACCGCCATTCGATTCCGTCCCGCACTTGATGCGTCCCTGTCGCGCTACTCGCGCATCGTCAGAGAACTTCTTCCATGTACCGGCGACCACACTGCCCAGCTCGTACGTACCGGTAACGTAGCAGTTGGCAATCGTAAGGTTTTCAGTGGGACGAGGGTAACCCAGAGCATAGCTCGATTTGGGACAGATCCCGTCATCCCAGGGCGAGTTCACGGTGCAGTTTGAGATGCGCACATTCCGGCAGCAGTCGATATCCATACCGTCTCGATCGGTATCGATGAGAAGGTTGTCGATGGTCAGGTTGTCGACGCCGGTTGCGAGCAGAGCGAAGTGTCCGCCTTTCAAAACGGAAAAATCACGCAGAGTGACGTTGTGGCAGTTCTTTAGCGCGATCGCCTTGTTACCCACTCCGGCCTGCTCGGCGCGGAATTGCGCACCCGGACCCTGTAGTGGATGAGGTTTGGCGCCAACCTTCACGCCCTGACCGTAGGAGAGCCCGCGGCCGTGGATCAGGCCGGGGCCGATGATTGAGATATTACTGAGGTCTTCACCATAAACAAGGGAGTTCGCCCAGTGATTGTGACCGTAGTCCTGGTAAGCTTCCCACGCTTGTGCGGGGCCTGCGGGGTCGTACGCCCCACCGTTGTAGCCGCTGGTTTCGTCCGGCTTAGGAGAATCGGCGGCGAGGATTATGCAGCCAGGAGACAGATACAGTTCCACATTGCTCCGGAGCCGGATTGTGAAACACACATAGGTTCCAGCGGGGAAGACTAACGTTCCCCCGCCGGCCATCGCAACTGCCTCGATAGCCCGATTTACTGCCGGCGTGTCCAGGGTCTTCCCGTCCCCGGTCGCGCCGTATGTGCGAACGTTGAACGTAGCTTCGACGGCGGCGGGGACCGGAGTTTGCGCCAGCGCGACACGTCCAACCGAAGTAGCAGCGGCCGCAACAGCGAGCGGCGATAGTTTCAGGATGTTGCGCCGATTGGCCTTCACTCTCTCAGAGAACATAATCATGCAACCTTATATGACAAGGTTGTCTCAATCAAGAGACGGATGTGGGAAGAATTTTCCAGCCCACGTCGTCGGTCGGACAATCATTCACACATCACGAGACTCAGCCTTCTCAAAAAGCTAACCCTGACGAGCGCTGTTTCAGATTCCCGTAACTTCGCCCACTGTTCAGAGATATTGACAGCGTTGTCGAGTCGGCAGAAGATATGCGCTCCGGTTTGTTGTGTCTAAAATTTTGGCAAGTGGTAAGGGGAGAGGCGTCTTGAAAACAATCAATCGGCGCTACCGCCCCTGGGCGCTGATTGTCGCTTAAGATGAGGTGCCTTGAGGTCCACTCCGGACAAGGCACAACTCCATTATTCACTAGAATCAAGACGGAGGACTGGTATGCAAATGATCAATCAAACTGTGCTGGAGTTGCTCGTTTGACGGGGCGCCGAATCGCAGAAGCTTTTGCTGTGTCTTTGGGTGGCTTTGTGTTTGGCTACGATCTCGGGGCGATCTCTTCCGCAACCCAGAGTCTTCGAAGCCACTTTGATCTGTCGCCCGCTGTGTTCGGCATGACCATCTCGTTCTCCTTATGGGGAACCGTCTGCGGTTCGCTTCTCGCCGGCCGGTGGGCAGACCGTATAGGGCGCAGGAGCCTGATTGCGGGGTGCGCTATGCTTTACGGGCTAGGCGCCACCGCAACGATGTTGCCTCTTCCGTCCGGGTGGGCTTTCCTGCTCGCGATGAGATTTTTTTGCGGAATCGCGATTGGAGGGCTCACCGTCGGCTGCCCGCTCTATCTGGCTGAACTTGCGGCGGCTGAGCATCGTGGTCGGCTCGTTGGGCTGTTCCAGTTACAGGTGGGGGTAGGAGTTGTAGTAGCCTTCGGAGCGGGGTCTCTGTTCTCGCTCTTCGTCCCGCAAGGTACCGTATGGCGATGGTGCCTCGGGGCTGGAGCTGCGCCTGCGTTGGTCTTGCTGCTTGGAATGTGGTATGTCTCCGGAAGGAAAACAGGCCTAGCTGAAAGGAGGTGCGCAACGGGGAACGGCAGTATCTCTCAGTCCCTCGTAACCCATAAGCCGTTGGATGATCGTCAACGCCTGTTTCGCCGAAGGAATCTGCGCCCAATTCTGCTGGCGACGAGCATTGCAATTTTCAACCAACTATCCGGCGTTAACATCGTACTGCTCTACATGCTGGATATCCTCTCCAGCGCCGGGGTAGGCCTCCACCTGGGGCATACATACACGGTAATGATCTCCTGTCTGAGCCTGGCGACGACAGCACTCGGAATGGCCTACGTGGACAGGGCAGGGCGCAAGCCACTCTTATATGTGGGTTCGGCTGGAATGGCGATCTGCCTCCTGTGTCTGGCGGTTGCGATCCCACGCCAATTTGTCCCGTTAGCATACCTCTGCATCCTCGTTGCATACAATGCGTTTTTCGCGTTCTCTCAAGGTGCGGTCGTGTGGGTCTACTTGAGTGAGTTGTTTCCGGCCGGCATCCGCGGAGCAGGGCAGGGGTACGGATCCTTCGTGCATTGGATCGTGAATGCTATGCTCGTTTTTGCATTTCCAGTAATGCAACATGCCTCGTCTGTGCGTATCTTTTATGTGTTTGCGTTGATGATGGGTTTCCAGGTTGTGGTGATATGGCGTTGGTATCCTGAGACGCGGGGAGCCGCTCTGGGTTCGCTTGCTCTGCCGAAGCGCATAATGAAATGAACTCCACGAGTGTTCCATGACGAGATTGGCCGAGACATGGCGATAACAAAAAGCGATGTCCCCACACTGGTCGATGTCGCTCGAGAAGCCGACGTATCGCTGAAGACGGCGTCACGCGTCCTGAATAATTCGAAAAATGTCAGCGAAGAAAAAGAGCTTAGAGTGAGAGAGGCAATGGAACGCCTCGGCTACCGTCCGAATGAACTTGCCCGCGGTCTTAAGGCGCAACGATCCGCGGCGATCGGGATGATTGTCCCCAACTTGTCCGATCCTTTCACCGCCAACGCCGTCCACGGACTTCAGGAAGTTGCCAGGGCTAACGGGTATGTAGTCATTCTGGCCAGTTCCGGGGGAGACGTGGATATGGAACGGTCTGAGATCCGGACTTTGGTTGGCCGGCAGATCGACGGCCTGGTGATTGCGCCAGCGGACAGTCGAAAGGATACCTTCAGCGACATCATTCCTGCCGGAGTCCATGTTGTGACCTTAGACCAATTGATCAGAAACGTCGAACTGGATTCTGTCACGGTAACCAATCGCCGCAGTGCTCAGGAGGCTACCGAGCATCTCGCGGGCCATGGTTTGCGGAGGATCGTCGCCATTGGAGCGCGCCCTTACCTCTACACCTGCAAGGAACGGGTTGCCGGCTATAAGGCGGGAATGAAGGCTGCGTCCCTTCCGCCAAGAATGTGTTTGGTTGATCACGAGAGTTCGCTTTCCGCAGAGTGGCTTGCCGAAGAGGTCTTTGGCAAGCAAAATGCGGATGCCATCTTTACCTTGAATTGGGTTTGTACGATCCTGACGCTGCGGGGTCTGCGTCAGTTGGGAAAGATTGCCGGTGAAGATATTCCACTTTTCTCATTTGATGATTTCGATCTGGCGGACATGTTGAGGCCGGCTCTTTCGGTTGTTCAACAGCCTGCAGAGATGCTCGGGCGCGAAGCCGCGCGATTGCTTTTCGAGCGGTTGAAGGGAAGCGCGGGAAATTTCCGGGCGATCGTTGTGCCCACAAGCCTGATCATCCGACAGTCCTGCGGCTGCGCGGGATCTGTCAGCTAAGCATGCAAGGAGCACGTACTCGATGCTCTCCGGCGCGGGGATGCGCCGCTCTCGCGAGTCGTTCCATCATCTCCAGACCCAGCCCAATTTAATCCTTGACAGATGTGAATGGATTTGAGTAGATTCTTGACTGCGAATTGACAACGTTGTCAGATGTCTTCAGAGGCACGCTTCCTCTCTCAGAGGCCCTGCGGTTGTTTTTGACATCGTTGTCGAACCCACAGATAACTGGGGCTTTCGGCTCGCCGAGGGTCGCAAACGAAAAAGCGAATCTTGAACGATCCGCACTGTCCGGAGAGGCCAAAGTGCGAAAGGGAGAAGTGATGCAGATGTTGTCCACTATTACCGCCAGTCTAAACAAGATGCTGCCCAGCAGAAGAACCCTCGGAGCCGCACTGTTCATGATGTTCCTCTCTTCCGTCGCGCTGGTGCATTCTGCTGAAGCTCAGGCGACACAACAATTTGAGGGGACCGTAAGAGACGCCAGCCACGCTGTAGTCGTCGGCGCAACCGTGACGGTCCATAACGAGGGCACGGGAGAAGATATAGTCGTAAAGAGCACGAAGGCAGGCGACTACACCGTGCCGTACTTGAAACTGGGCGTCTATTCCGTGACGGCGGACAAGCCTGGATTCAAGACCGTCAGCTTTACGCATATCGAGCTCAATACCGACAAGACGGCGAAGGTCGATTTCGTGCTCCCGGTGGGCGCCGTCAGCGAGACCGTGACGGTCAACAACTCGGGTGTGCAAATTGAGCTTGCCAAGGCCGATCGCGGTGAAATCATCGATGCGGAACGAGTGCAGGAGCTGCCGCTCGATGGACGCAACATTCTGGAGTTGTTCCAACTGAGCCCTGGCACATTGAACAACCATAACCCCCAATTTACGCGCCCGCAGGATAACGTTGCAGGCGATCTCTACGCGAACGGCGGCGCCGTCGACAGCGCGCCGGTGCAGGAGAATCTGGACGGCATGACCAACGAAGCCGGAAACGGTTTTCTCGGTTATCCTCCTCCTCCGGACTCGGTGGGCGAGTTCAAGGTGGTATTGAATCCGTACGACGCCTCTTACGGGCGCGCAGGAGGCGCCGCGATCGACATCTCCCTGAAGTCTGGGACCAACAGAATTCACGGAGACATGTACGACTTTGTGCGCCGTCCATATCTGGACGCGCAGAGCTATCAATACGATTACAACGTCAGCCATGGCATCACGGGACAGGTTCCAACCCGCCACAAACGCGACCAGTTTGGGCTGGAACTCGACGGCCCGCTCGTCATACCTCACGTCTACAACGGGCGCGACAAAACCTTCTTCCTCATACAGTGGGAGCAGGCGTACGAAAACCTGCCCTCGACGGGCGCTACGATCAGCTCGATCCCGAATCCGGCATGGCTAACCGGCAACTTCAGTGGCGCGCAGTTCTTATACACGGTTCCCAGCAACGCCAAGGTGAATGTGTGCGGGGCCGGTGTGGTTCAGTGTCTTCAACCGTTGATCATCTATGACCCAACCTCACCCGTGACGAGCGTCGTCGATCCCCTGGATGGTCTAACGAAGCTTGCCCATAGTGCATTTCCAGGCAACGTCATCCCCATGAGCCGCCTGGATCCGGTTGGCTCGACCCTGGCTCAGTTGTACGGCCAAATCCAGCCGAACTACAACCCTGGCCCGGGCTACTCGCCCTACCAGAATAACTTCTACTATCTGCCGGTGGAGTACGACAACTCGCGCAACGGCCTGGTCAAAATCGACCACAACTTTGGCCCCAGAGATAGAGGAACCGTTCGCTGGCAAGGGTTCGAGCGCTTCGATTCGAACCTCAACAACGGCGTTCCAGAGAGCAATGTCGCCAATACGGCACTGCACCAGATTCAACCAAAGGACAACGACTTCGCCCTTGAAGAAATCCATACCTTCTCGCCCAACCTGATTCTCGACAACAAGGTGGTCTTGTTGAATGAGAAGCAGGGGTCGTACAGCGGAAGCCTGGATCCCGGCATCCTGTCGCAGCTGGGTTTCTCCTCGCACTATGTCGCCAATGCGATGTTCCAGAACATCTTTCCAAGTATTTCTGTCAGCAACCCCTTTGGCTTGATCGGTTTCGGCGGCGGGCCTCCGGGATACAACATCCTGCACAATCTCTCGTATCAGCCGAGCGTAACCTTCGTCCGCGGTCGGCATACCTTCCGTGGGGGTTACGACATGCGCCTGATCCAGTACGCCAACCCCGGAAGCGGCTCCAGCAACAACTCGCTCTCTTTTACCAACAACTATACGCAGCACTACGCTTCAGTCGGAGACGCGACAAACTTCACCTCCGGCAGCGGCCTGGCCGCGGAACTGCTCGGCGACCCCAATGGTGCAGGCGTCAAATTTTCCATCAATCCCTTCTACTCGCAGCACTACTTCGCGTTCTGGGGCCAGGATGACTGGAAAGTTACAACGAAACTGACTCTGAATTTCGGCGTTCGCTGGGATTTCCTTCAGTCGGAAACCGAGCGCCACAACAAACTCAATTACGCGTTCGACTCCACTGATCCAAGCCCGGTCCAGGTGCCTGGTCTTCCGCTGACGGGAGGGATCCAGTTCGCCGGCGTCAACGGCGCTCCTCGTGGTGCCTATGCGACCAATCTGCTCCACATCCAACCCCGATTTGGGGCTGCATACGCGTTCAGCGCCAGGACATCCCTGCGCGCCGGGTTTGGGGAGATGTTTATCAACGACCAAAGTACCGACTCAAGCAACGGCTTCAGTTCTTCAGCGACCCAGTTTCCAGGATCGGTTGCGGATAGTGTTTCCGGCGTCTTTACAAACAACACCTACCCCTATGGCCACCTCAGCGATCCTTTCCCTTCCTACGTCACACCGACCGGATCCAGCCTTGGGTTGGGCACAACCCTCGCGAACTCCGTCAACTTTAAAAATCCGCACTATCAGGTGCCGTCGCTATGGGAATACAGCGTCTCGCTGGAGCAGCTGCTTACCAAGCGTGACGTGCTCGATTTCAGCTACTCCGGAACCAAGGGCTACAACCTCATAGACAGCATCGATACCAACCACGTCGCCGCATCGTGGAACGCGCGGTGCGACATCGAGCGTGTTCCGTACCCCCAGGTCCGCCAGAACTGCGACTCGTCGGGCACGAGCCTTTGCCCGGTCCCCCAAGCCGCTGGCTACGGTCCGCCGCCTTGCAGTCCCTCTCAGGTCGCCAACCCGTTCTATCAAAATCCTTCCTTTGCAGGTACCGGCAGCTACTACACGAATCCAAACATCTCGTCCGGCGTTTTGACGCGGCCCCACCCGCAGTTCACCAGCGTCACGCAGGACTACTCCAATATCGTCCATACCTGGTATAACTCCATGCAGGTGACTGCGTCTCACACCGTGTCCCGGAGCTTGTCCGCTCATGCGGCCTACACCTGGTCCAAGACTATGAAGGCTGGGAGCGTCGTCGACATTATCAACGGCGTGTTTGGGCGAAATCTATCCGCGAACGACACGCCCAACGTGGTGACCTTCTCTACCGTCTGGTACGTTCCAGTGGGGCGCGGCAAAACCTTCTTCGGGAAGACCAATCGGCTGGTTGACGCAGCCATCGGCGGATGGGAGATCAGCCCTCAGTACGTCTACACGTCCGGAAAACCCTGGAGCATTGGAACCAACTGGGAGGGCCCGAATGGCCCCGGAAGTCCGATCGGCAATCTCGCCATTCACGCTCACGACCTTCCCGCGGATGGGCTGCATAGTTACAAACGGCTCCAGGGGGTCACACCGTGCGTTGCCTACAAGGATACAAACTCCGGTGCCATCCTCTACGGTCCTGCGTACGTTGCCGCCGGTTGCACCTCTCCCGTGGCAGTGCGAACGCCGAACGGTTATGCAGTGGCCCACAACTATGAATACACGGGCGTTCGTGTAGCGGCGTACCACCAGTTCGACGCCAGTCTTTCCAAAAGATTCGCCTGGAACGAAAAGCTGACGCTGCAGACACGTCTCGACGCGCTGAATTTGCTCAACCACCCTGTTTTCAACAATAGCTTTAGTAACGATCCGACCAGCATCGACTTCGGTACATTCGGCAAGGGGCCGAATGGGCCAGCAGGTCCAGTACGCGACCTGCAGATCTCCGGGAAGCTCATTTGGTAATGGAAGTGGTAGCAGACTAACCAATCTCAGCCGGTCACACCTGATTCAGTTGTGGGTGTGTACCGGCTGGTGTTGTTGTTTCTCGTCAAAACTGTGCTCCGAGCATCTTCGATACGACAGATGCCGTAATGAATAAGTGTTAGTTTGGAGTCGTCGGAGGTTCTGATGCGTTCGTTTGCTCTATATGCTGCTTTGTTGATTCTTGTTGTGGCTTCGGAAGCAAGAGCTGCCGACACTGAGACCCAGTATCTTTCCGGCTTGGGCAAGGACGATCCGGTGCAGTGGCAGATCATGTGCGACACCGGCGCGAATGCCAACAAGTGGTCCACGATAGGCGTTCCGTCCAATTGGGAACTGCAGGGCTTCGGCATCTACACGTACGGGAGGGTCAACCCTCCGGGCGGCTGGCCTCGTGTTCACTGCGCCTACAAGCGAACCTTCAATACGCCCGCAACCTGGCGAGACAAGGCCGTCTTCGTCAACTTCGAAGGCGTGATGACTGATACCAAGGTAAGCATCAACGGTCAATCTGCTGGAGCTCTGCATCAGGGCGGGTACTACGCCTTCAAGTACGACATTTCCAGCCTCCTCAAGCCCGCTGGTCAACCGGATGAGATTCAGGTTGATGTCGACGACGACTCCGCGAATGAATCCGTGAATCACGCCGAGCGTCGCGGCGACTTTTGGAATTATGGCGGCATCTTTCGGCCCGTGTATCTCGAAGCGGTCCCTAAGACGTTCGTCGATCATCTGGCCATCAACGCGACTGCAGCTGGCACTCTCGATGTGGAGGTCAGGCTTTCCGATTTGCGCGCTAACCCAACAGGCGGCTCAGCTTCTCTTCAGATGCGGGTACTCGATCGGAACGGAAAGCCGGTTGGCGATCCGGTAATCGCGAAGGATGTCGCCCTCAATCAAGAGGCGCACCTTACAGCAAAAGTGGCAAACCCGCAACTTTGGACCGCTGAAACGCCCAATCTCTACCAGCTCGAAGTTCGTCTCAGCGTCGGCGAAGCGAATGTGCACCTGGTACGACAGAGGTTCGGATTTCGCACGATCGAAGTGCGCCCCGGTCAAGGCATGTTCGTGAATGGCCATCGTGTTTTCTTAAAGGGATTTGCCCGTCATTCGTTCTGGCCCGACTCCGGCCGGACGCTCTCCGTACAGATCTCGAAGGACGACATCAATCTCATGAAGGAGATGAACGCCAACGCAGTTCGCTCCAGCCACTATCCGCCTGACCGTCATTTCCTTGATGCCTGTGACGAACTTGGGCTTTATGTTCTGGATGAACTTACGGGGTGGCAGGCGAAATACGACACTGACATCGGCAGAAAGTTAGTGAAGGAGCTGGTGGAGCATGACGTAAACCACCCCTCAATTCTTTTCTGGGATAACGGCAATGAGGGCGGCTTCAACTTCGATCTTGACGGCGACTACGCAAAGTACGATCCGCAGAAGCGGACAGTCTTGCACCCCTGGGCAGCCTATCCTCCGGGAATGGCCGACACCAACCATTACCCTAATTATGAAAATCTGCAGAAGAAGCTTGCACAGGATCCAGTGCTGATGCCCACCGAGATGTTGCATGGGCTTTATGCCGGGGTTTTGGGCGGGGTTTTGCTGTATAACGGGGAGGGTAGCCTTATTCCAATGGCTGGGGGGGGGGGGTTCATTTGGGCGTTTCTGGATGAAGATGTAAAACGCGTGGACAAGGGTGGAAGTCTCGATTCACAAGGCAACTATGCTCCTGACGGTGTCGTCGGCCCGTATCGCGAGCGGGAAGCGAGCTTCTACACCGTTAAGCAGCTCTGGTCGCCGATCATCGTGACGCCACCGGCATCCGACTCCCGCGTTTACACGGTGACCAACCGCTACGCCTTCCTGAACGCAAATCTATGCACCTACGAGTGGCAGATGATCGCCTTCCGTAAGTTGAACGATGCGGCATCAGGATCGGTGGTCCTCGCTTCCAGGACCGATCATGGCCGGTCGCTCGGTCCGGGGGAGACGGCGAGCTGGGACGGCTGGGGACCGCCTGCTTCCGGTTCCGGCAGCGCAAATAAGATTGCCGATGCCACTCGACTCATCATCAAGGACTCGACCGGCCGCGTGATCCAGACATATGTCTGGCCGGTTGAGGGTCTCGAGTCCCGGCTGAACAAGTTGCAGGAATTTGACGGCGGTGCAAAGCCTGCGGCAACTGAGAATGGTGACATGCTTACAGCAACAGCGGGCGAACTCTCGCTGCAGATTAGCAAGACGACCGGCCTGTTACTCTCGGCTGCGCGGAAAGGCAATACCTTCTCGCTCGCCAACGGCCCTCGCGTTGTGGGTATGGGGCCAAGGAACCCTCCTGCACGCAGACAGACTCCGCAACCGCCGCCTCCGCCACCACCAGCTGTCGCGCCGGACTCGAAGCTGACGACTCTCACGCATCAGATGGACGGCAACGATCTGGTCATCTCGGCAGCCTTTGACGGTCCGTTGAAATCTCTCACCTACCGTCTCAAGCCGAACGGTTGGTTGTCCGTCGACTACGCGTACACCATGAGTGGCGCGCAAGAGTACTTTGGGGTCGGGTTCGATTATCCCGAAGCTGATGTCAGGGGCATGCGATTTCTTGGCGAGGGCCCAGCCCCCGTCTACAAGGACCGCCTCGCCGGCGGTACTCTCGACGTCTGGAACAGTCACTACAACAACACCATGGTCGGAGATCCGGACGACCTGAAACCAGGAGAACACTTCGACTACCCCATCTTCAAGGGGCTTTACTCGGGTGTGCGCTGGCTGCAATTCAATACGTCTGAAGGCCCGATCACGGCAAAGGTTGACCAGCAGCGTGACTCTCCGGTCTACGTTCAAGTCTTTACTCCCAAGACGCCCGCCCCGAACCTTGTCGGTCAAGTTGCTGTGCCTTTTCCAACTGCCGGGATTTCCTTCCTGCACGGCATCCCAGCAATCGGCAACAAGTTCGGCGGCCCAAATACTATGGGCCCAATGGGACAGGAGGCGATCGCCAAGGGTGAGTACAGGGGCCGCATCAGCCTTTATTTCGGCAAGTTGCCATCGCGGTAAGGTCCTCGATTCACCGTACCAGGGGATAGAAGAGTGACGACGAAGATGGGCCCGGAACATGCCCTGAAACAATGGAGAGGAAGGCGGGTTCTGGTCGGAGCTGGATGGATTGCCTTGTCGGTGCCACTCGTCCTGGCTCAGCTTACCCCGGCATCGCCCCGGTAGAGTGCAGCTTCCTCCGAAAGCGCCGCGGCATCTCAAGTCGGACCAACTGGGCTATCCTTTTGACGTGGCGTCGATCCGGCTCAGCAGGGCAGGCAAGAGATGACCGCAATGCTGAAGTTGCTTCTGGCGGACCGCTTTAGGCTGCAGCTTCGCCTGGAAACGCAAATAAGTAGAGTATACGATCTTGTGGTGGACAAGGGTGGATCGAAGCTGAAAGCGCTGGCCGATGGCGGAAAGCCTCGTTGCACACGAGACACGGTTCCATGCGGGATCACCGATCCAGCGGGACTGGCGCACTCATTGAAGTACATTGTTGGTCGCCCTGTGATGGACAGGACCGGGATCAATGGCCGATATGAGATTTTGCTGGATTTCGATACGTTCGCGTACAGGGGCGGTACGCCGCCCGCGGGTTATAACAAGCCATCTCTTGAGAAGGTGCCGGAGGATTGGGACTTCGATTGGTGAAGGAGAGCACCGTGTCAATCGGCAGTTGATCGCGCGACTCAGCGGGTTCTCGATGAACTTTGAGGATCATCTCCGCTCGGCTGTATCGCAAGGCGGACAGAGTCTTGCCAATTCCGGGAGCCCCATAGCAAAGCCCGATATAGCGGAACTCACGGCAGGCGTCACAAAACTCAACGAACCGGTGGTACTCGATGGTCTCCACAAAGGCCGGATCACTAGTTGCGATAGCGCCTGATACGGACCTCGGGGACGACGGCGGTTGCGACGGGTGCATGGCTTTCCTCTAAGGCAGGCCCCTGCTTCAGTTGCAGAAGAGTGTCAACCATCTTCTGGCGGTGTGGAGGATCGACCGCAGTTCCTTTCAACGCTGATTGCGGACGCGGATGACATCCCGCAGCGGAATGGTCTCTCCAGCTAACTCAGAGGAAATCGCTCTGCACAGTAAGCGTCCTGTGTGTCTATCAATTACCCACAACTGAGTGCCTGTATCAGGTAGGTTCGGCCTCAAGCGAGTCACTATCAGTTTCGGTGCGAGTCTGATGAACTTCATGCATGGAGCCTCGGGACGAGGAGATCGGGAGCTGGCTGGAACGCGAGGTGGCGAGCTGCCAGTTTCAGGATGTCCGTCACGGAAAGAGATTCCGCACCTTGCTCGGGCAGCTCTCAGGGCAGATCGGTGGCAGCATTCCCTTTGCCTGCCACGATTGGGCGGCGACGAAGGCAGCGTATCGTTTTCTCTCGAACGCACGGGTTGATGAGGGGAAGATTCTTGCAGGGCATTTTATCTGCACCCGGGAGCGCTTTGCCGCCATCCAGAACTCTCCGGTGCTGGTGCTGCACGATACGACCGAGTTCTCATCACCGCGACGATCCTGAAGCGGTCGGCATCCTGAAGAAACTGGCCTCGCCTTATGCGCATGGCGGCCAGCCCGGCCACCACACGACCTGCGGAGTTTGCTCAAGTCCTTGGTGAGGAGAACGAATGCACCTTGTGCAGTTGGGCGAGCGAAGTCTCGCTCGACAGCTCGATACGCCTCCAGATGGGCGGGGCGATATCGAGCAGGAAAACGTACAGGCGATAGATGGTCATATATCCTCGAAGAATCAGGTGGCCGGAGCGACCATGCGGTAAAGGGTGGCGGGATGAACGCTGAAGGTGCGGGCGACTTCGGCCACGGAGCTTCCTTCTTTCAGGAGCCTTCTGGCGAGCTTCAGTTGCTCTTCGTTCATCTTTTTCGGTCGTCCAAAGCGAACGCCGCGTTTTCGGGCGTCAACGCGCCCGGCTCCGGTGCGTTCGCGGATGAGGTCGCGCTCGAACTCGGCGATGCCGGCGAAGATGGTCATGATCATCCAGCAGGTGCTGGCCGAACCGGCTTGGAGCGGTCGTCTCAACACGGACGACCGGGGAGGCATCACGCCCATGATCCACGGCCACATCAATCCCTACGGCAGTTTCCGGCTCGACCTCAACGCTCGCTTTCTCGATCCGCCGCGTTTCGGGCCGCAATCGGAGCCCAGCTCCTGCTCGGCTACGATCAACTGACCGGGTGACAGATTGCCCCTGGTGACAGCAATGTTTGGTCTACCCCAAATACAGACGTCTGCAAAGTATCAAGCTATATACCTATCAGAAATATGCTCTAAGGGCATCTTGAGAATGTTTGGTCCGCGGCGCGAATGGAAGGGAAAAGCGTTAAACGAGACACAGTTTCACCGTGATGCTCCACCATCCGTCAGGGCGTGAGGCGACTGTCTCGATGCCGGTCACCAACTCTCAGTCAGATGTCAGGGTTGCTGGCCATTACTGCTCCTGGCCATTACCGCTCCTGAAGATGGGGGCCCTCTTCCTGTTCGACCTCTTTACCTTCGTCCGGGAAGGGCCACTTACGGTTGAGGGGCTGCGTCTCTTCGCGGACGGATTTCGGCACGTTATGGATGTTGAGATTTTCAAGCACATGGACACCAAGCTTGCCGGCGCTGGCGAGATCGATGTCGCCGTCGCGGTCGAAGTCGGCGGCAACGAACTGAGTACCCGCGCTGGCGGTCCCGTTCGCTGAAAGAACGATGCGCGTGAATACGGGATCGGCTGTGCCTTCGCCGATCTGCATGCTTCCTGAAGCGGCCGTGCCCCCCGGGGAAGCTTGGGTATGGGCATGATGCATCGCGGCGTGTGCTCCAGCGGCAGCGAACTGCGACCTGGTCGGGAGCTTGTAAGCGTAAACGACGACGGGATCGTAAGATCCGGGATCATCACCGGAATGGCCGCGGTACCGCTTGCCGGTGATCAGTTCGGGGATGCCGTCGCCGTCGATATCGACCAAGGCGAGGGCGTGCGACTGAGAAAAGGATTCGTCGATGGTGTGACGTATCCATTTGCGATGGGCCGGGGTGCCTCCCTGTTCGAGCCAGTAAACCCCGTAGCCATGGCCCTGACCGTAGATGAGATCTATTTTGCCATCGTGGTTGACATCGTAGCCGAGGATAGGAAAGCCAGCGTCGCCGAGGTCCCAGTCCCCGTGCCATAGCCACTTGTCATTATTTGCGTCAGTTTGCTCGAACCAACCATGGGTTGTCAGTACGTCGGCCTTACCGTCGCCGTTGATGTCGGCGATTCCGATGCCGTGGCCATCCTGCTCGCGACCGCCTAAATGGTGGACCCGCGGTTTGTCTGCGCTGAAGTCGACCCAAATAATACCGGAGCGGTTGTAGTGAGCGAGAGCGAGGTCAGGCTTGCCATCGCCGTTGATGTCGGCGAAGGCTCCGCCCTCGGTGTCATAGCTGTCAGCGATCTTTTGCCCCTGCCACAGGGTGCCGGCGGCGATGGCCTTGGGCCCGGGATTGCGATACCACCAAAGACCGTTCGTGATCCAGCCTGCGGTGACGAGATCGGACAAGCCATCGTGGTCGACGTCGACGACCCACTCCCCACAGTCATTAACGAACTCGCCATGAATGCCGACTGTGCGGAACTGATGCTGTTTCCACTCTCCCCCCAGAGCGCCGGGGTTCTGATACCAGTAGGCGCCGCTGAGTAAGTCGGGGAAGCCATCGCCGTTCATGTCCAGCATAGAGATGCCTTCGGCGTGATCGGTACCGAGACGATGCGCGAGAAAGGCGATCCGAGGCTCGCCGCCTGGATTGTTACCAGGATGCTGCATGCGGAATTCGGTGGCATGGGCCGGATCCTGGGCGCGCGCCTCACCGGAGACAAAGAGGGGTAAGACGAGCAGCAGCGAAAGGCCGTTTAGTTGAATCTTCATTGTGAGCTCCGTGGCTGGATGCGTTAGGCGAGCTTCATCGTTTCGGGGTTCCAGTGAACGACGTTGCCCTGCGCGACGCTCAGGTTACTGAGTAGAGCCGCGCCGGCGGCTCGGAAGCCGAAGGTCGCATCTTCAACCACAGGCTGTTGACTATGCACGGAATTAAAGAAGTTGCGGAAGTGGTCGTAACTGTCGGAGTAGCCGGTGGGGGCAACGAACTTCTCAACTTCCTCTGACGGCGGCACACTGGGATGAGCAACGGGATATTTCTTGCGATATTGCTCAATGTTCTGCCGCTGCATGGCATCGGCAAAGGTGGAGACGGTGTAGCCCGGCTCGGTCGCGAGCGGAGTGCGGGTAACGGTCACGGTGTTGCCAGCGATCTCCATGAGGCCCTCCGACCCGGTGAAGAGGAACCCTTCACTTTCCTCGCCGCCGTCGACGAAGTTGACGTGGAGACTGAGATTGAAGCCCTCCGGATAGTCGAAGAGCGCGAGCAGAACGTCATCAGCATCGCGACCGTCCTTCCAGAAGCGCAGGCCGCCGGTCGCCATGGCCCGGGTGGGGCCATTCGAGCCGGTGATGAAGTGGGTCCCGCTGAAGAGATGCACGAACAAGTCGCCGGCGACACCGGACCCGTAGTCCTTCCATTTGCGCCACTGGAAGAAGCGTTCGGCAGAGAAAGGGATCTTCGGCGCTGAGCCGAGGAAACGCGACCAGTCGCAGGTCTCAGTAGACGCATCGAGCGGAATGGAGTAGTTCCATGCGCCGATGGAGGAGTGGCGATCCCACCGGGCTGTGACCATATTGAGCTTCCCAATGGCGCCGGAGGCCAGCAGCTCTTTTGCCTTGGCGTAGACGACAGAGCTGACGCGCTGGCTGCCAACCTGGAGGATGCGGCCGGTGGATTGAGCGGCGGCTATGATCTCCGGTCCGTCGGCGTATAGGTGGATCATCGGCTTTTCGAGGTAGACGTCTTTGCCGGCGAGCATGGCATCGACGGCGGCCTGCTTGTGCCAGTGGTCGGGCGTGGCAATCAGGACGGCATCGACGTCCTTGCGCAGTAGGATCTCGCGGTAGTCGCGGGAGGTAAAAAGACCGGAGCCCCACATCTCCTTTGCATGGGTGAGGCGACCATCGTAACAGTCGGCGACAGCGACCAGTTTGACGCCAGGGACCTGGAGCGCCGTACGCGTGTCACTTTGGCCCTGGCCGCCTGCGCCGATGAGCGCGAGTTGGATGATGTCGTTTGGCGAACGCGGCGCGGCCGTTGATGAAGACTGCGCGGTGAGCTTGTGCAGGTGGGTCGCGACGGTAGCAACGGCGGCGGTCTTTACAGCGGACTGGAGGAAAGCTCTGCGATCAGGCATGTTAGGGACGTCTCGCTCTTAGGGTACGTTGTTATGCATGTCCATCCGTTCAAACCAACGACTTGACCTCGATCCGACGGAACCAGATCTCGGCAAACTCGATCTCGATTGCGATCTTCCCACGCGTCAACGGAATGAACTTGCCTGGGTTTTCCGGGTCCGGCTGCCGCAGTTTCGAGATCGCTTTAATCGTCCTCCCATTCACGATGTGGGCCGCCCGATCACCTTGCCAGATTACCTCCACTACATTCCAGTCGTTCAGGTTTTCAAAGTTGCCGTCCTTGATCATCCTGCCGGTCGCCAGCTCGGCTAGGGGCTGATTCTTTGCGCCTGAAGGCGCATCGCCCGGCTTCGACCATCCGTGCTCCAGACTTACACCATCACCAAAGAAGCCGGCACCATGCCCTGCTTGAATGCCACGCATCCCGCTGACCAGAAAGAAATCGCCCACATCGCCTTCCTCAATCTGGCACTCCACACAGGTGGGCCAAACCTTATCCGTGCCGACCAAACCGTACAGCAAACCGTTATCCCGTTTGGAGATGCTGCGCGGGAAAAACTGCTTCATGCCCCACTTGTACTCCACACGGATGCGAACGTTTTCAAACTCCCGGTTCGTTGCCAGGTAGCCGGGCTCAAAGGCCTCGCCCGTAACCTCATTCCCCATGATGTGGAGCATTTCCTCCTCCATCGTCACCATCTTCTTTGCCTCGGCGACGCCCTTACCCGACTGCTGCAGCA
This sequence comes from uncultured Acidobacteriaceae bacterium, assembly GCA_964245315.1. GTDB lineage: Bacteria > Acidobacteriota > Terriglobia > Terriglobales > Acidobacteriaceae > Edaphobacter. The sequence goes on from CAXTMK010000001.1 coordinate 24,178, forward strand.
GCGAGTACCAGCCGGTCAGGTCGCGGCCATTCAACAGAGAGACCCATCCGTCGGCTCCTGCGCCGGGCAGCGGCAACGCTTGAGCAAGTTTTTGATGAGGGAATAGGATCGGGCCGAGGGCAAGCGATGCACCCGTCTTCAGAAGATCTCGACGATTCATAGGTTGCTCCGTGTTCTTGCGCCTGCTTACTCTCACAGGCGGCGTGAAAGACTCTACTATTGCTACGGTGCAAGCAAGCCGGATGATTCTCGATAAGACGGGTGCTTCCGAACCTTCGCAGTGATGGCGATCCAGGTGCCGAGGCTGGCTGTCACTGGACGCAGGTTGTCTGGCTTCAAATAATACCGTACGTATGACTACGTTGTCATAAGGGGAAATCTTCTCCTAAGGCAAGTGCTTTAATCGGAGTCGAGGGATCAGCATGCCGATTGCCGATAACATCGGGTTCGGAGGCGAAGCGGTAAGCGGCCTGCCGTTCAATCGAGCAGACTGGGTATAACTACGTAGGTGAGATACGTGGTTCGCCCGAATTGTAAACTGCCGGGATGTTCACCTTGCAGCCCAACATTACTTCCGGGATGAGCGGCTCCTCGGAGAGGGTGACTCCCGCAGGCGCCCATCGTCCTTCAAGCAGTTCTTGCATTTGAGCGGCGTCGAGGGCGCGAAACTCGTGGACGAATCCGATCCGCAAGTAGAACTGAAGAAATCGAGCAATGCGCTGTTCGATACCCGGCATTCCGATGAGGATCAAACCTGCGGTACCCTCGTCGAAGATGGAACTCATCTGATCAAGACTATTCATATGAAGACGGTCGGCTTCATCCACGAGGATCAGAGTAGTGGGATCCGCCACTGCCCGCTCTTTGGCCTGATATCGCTTGTACGTATCGAAGTACGTGGGATCGACAGCGGGCGGGGTTTGCCTGAACCTCACCTGTGCTCAGTATCGCGCTCTGTGTCAATTTGAGGGAGAGTGATACCCTTTGCTCATACGCGGGAGAATTAGGAGTACGACAATGAGACCTGAATCTTTAGGCTTGCTGTGCTGTGTCGCGTTGGGTGCGGGGGACGTCGAAGCGCGCCGTCTGTAACTCCCTTGACGGAAGTCGTTTATGGAGGCCAACAGCCCGTCTCCGGGGCGACGATTCAACTGTATGCCGTGGGAGTAGGCGCGGATGGAGCGGCGTCCACTCCTCTCCTCTCGCAGGCTCAGACAACCAATGCCAGCGGCGAGTTCAGGTTGACAAGACTTTACTCCTGCCCATCGCCAGACGCGCTCGTGTACCTGGTGGGCACCGGCGGCAATCCGGGGCTGGGAAGCGGGACCAACAATGCACAACTGGGGTTGATCGCTGCGCTCGGCTCGTGCGGCAGTATTACGTCGAGCACTCTTAATAACATCAACGAGCTTACAACGGTTGCTGCAATCTATTCGCTGGCTCCGTTCATGAGTTCGGCGGCGGCGTGGGTTCATCCTCAACAGACGCCTCCCAACTCACGGCTGCGTTCCTGCTGGCGCCCAAGGGTCAGGTGCATTCGCATTCGATGGACCTGCCAGAGATAAGCATTGAGGGGTTTGGATTGGGTATACGCGCCACCCGGGAGCGCCATCAGCAAGCCGCGTGATCTTTGCCAACAACCGCGCAGCCTGTCTCTGCTGCTCAGACGTGATCCTGCATGAAGCGGTTTTGGAAGCGTCCTTTGGGATCGTACTGCTGGACGAGGTTGCAAAAGTCGTTGAAGCGCGGATAGAGCGGCGCCAATGCGGCAGTCTTCATGCTGAAGACCTTGGCCCAGTGTGGACGCGCCTGAAACGGCGCCAGCTTCGCCTCGATCTGCGGCATCAAGGCCATGACCGCGTCCGGCTCCATCTTCCAGGTGAAGTGGATGGCGAGCGAGGGACGCTTGTAGGCCATGCTCATCCAAAGATCGTCGGCGGCGATAGCGCGCAGCTCCGTGATGTACAGAAGCGGCGTAATGCGGTCGCGCAACGTTTCGACCGCGCGTATGGCTTCGTAGCCGCGCTCGAACGGAACGAAGAACTCGGTCTGCAGTTCCTGGCCGCTCGAAGGCGTGAAGTTGAGCTTGAAGTGCGGAAGCCGCTCGTACCAGGGGCCGACCGTGTTGAGCTGGTCGGTGCAGGCCTCGGCCGGGTGGTCGAGAATGGGGTGCAGCTTCTTTGTGGCCAGGGTTGCGCCGAAGAAGCGCGGCGACGGCACGGCGGCTCCGCCCTGATCCACCCGGCGCTTGATCCATACCTCACCAGCAGTGCCGTTCTGCCAGTTCGTGAAGAGTGAGACGCTGTAGCCCGCTCCCATGATGTCAGCCAGGTGGTGCTCCAATTCGCTGAAAGGAAGGTCTTGATAGACCACCTGCGTCATATCGAACCGGGGCTGGACTGCCAACGTAAGGCGGGTGACCACGCCCAAGGAGCCGAGCGCCACCACCGCGCCGGCGAAGCGGTCGCCGTCCTTCTCGCGCGAGAGGCTTTGCACGCTGCCGTCAGCGCTGACGAACTGAACTGCCGTGACCTCGGTCGCCAGATTACCATTGCCCATCCCGGAGCCGTGGGTCGCCGTCGCGCACGCTCCGCCCACTGAGATATGCGGGAGTGAGGCCAGATTATGGAGCGCCAGCCCTTTCGCATCCAGGATGGTCGCCAGGTCGCCATAGCGAATGCCGGCCCCGACGGTGACCGCGCGGCCGTTCGCTTCCGGCGTCACGTCCCGCAGCTTCAGCGTCGAGATCTGCGCTACCTGCGAATCGGCGATACCGTTGAACGAATGCCGCGTGCCCAATGCGCGCAGGCCAGTCACACTCCGCACCGCATCCTGCACCTCGGCAAGCGACTCCGGCTGAAAGACCTTATCGGTCGAATAGTGGTAGTTGCCAGACCAGTTGGTCCGTGGAATCGTCGTAATGGTCTCGGGCGGGGTCGCTCCAGACGCGAAGGCCTTCTGCTGTTTCAGAGATGTCACCATCAAGGTCGCCGCAATGGCGGCCGATCCTTTTAGAAAGTCGCGTTTGTCCATCTGTTTACCCACCTTTTTTTACGTCGCAGGTGCATCCCTCAACTGAGTGCACTTTATTCTAAGTCAACCTTGATAGTTCGTGCATTCACCGGCCCCAATTACGCTGCTAGGTACTTACGTACTTTTACATCCAGCACTACGAAGGCAATCAGACGCTCGATGTCAGGAACTGCATTCATCGCGGCGAACGCGGATCGCGCGAGCGGGGACGCAGCGCAAGTAGGAATAGCTTTTTGAGAAACATGCGACGACTGGGAAAAGAACGGGTCTTGAAATACAAATAGGACTCCTAACCACTCATCTACGTTGGGAATCGACCACAAGTCCGAACAGTTCTAAGTGTCTGCGGGGTTTAGCTCACGGTACCTCTGAGTAAAATTCTACTGGAGAGAACCTTACTCTTGCCGCCCGTAAGCCTTGTCACTCTGTTGCGGAGCAGCGGCGGTGCCACGGCCTGTCAGTTCTCGAATCAGGTCTACTTCGTGTTGACGGTATGGCTCGTCATTCTGCCGAAAGACTTCGTGGAACCAGATGGTCGGCTGCAGACGCACGTAGGGCCGTTCCCACGAGTCCCAGGGAAGGTAGGTCTGGGTTTTGCCGGCCACCAGGCCCCAGTTGATAGCCGCCACATGCTCGCGCTTCGCGATCGGAAGAATGGTGTCGAAGGTACTGCCGTTTCCGCGTGCCATGTACTCGGTGCAGATCAGGGGCCTGTGCAGGGGCCGCAACGAGTTGATTCTGGCTTCAAAACCTTCGGGCCAATCGTAGTTGTGAAACGAGATCACGTCCGACTGGTTGAGTTGGATCCTGGTGGTTTCACTCTCTTTTTCCGGATCGCTCCAGTTGCCCACCCAAACGCCGCTGGTGAGCGGCTGTTGTGGGTTCATGGCGCGCGCCCATGCGAACACCTGAGGAAGCAGTTCGTTCACGCGGCGGACCTTTGCAGGAACATCGGCCGGCAGATCGTTTCCTCCATTGTCCGGCTCATTCCAGAGGTCCCAGGCAAGCACTCGATCATCTTTGGCGAAAGCGCTAACGACACCCTGTACGTAGGCTTTCAATTCAGGCTCTACAGCTGCGTTCAGCAGACGTTCCTTGCCTGGACTCTGCACCCAGCCTGAGTTATGGATTCCGGGGATGGGAGGGTGCTGTGGGCCAAGGTGCGGATTGCTCTCCCAGCAGGAGTCAAAGAGCACCAGAATGGGGCGGATGTGGTGTCTTGCCGCGATGGATAGGAATTCATCCAGACGTTTGCGGAAACCCGCAGGATCGTTCACCCATAGCTGATCCTGCAGGAACACCCGCATGGTGTTCATGCCGATCGCCTCGCCCATGCCTAGTTCTTTGTCGTTCAGGGCCGGATTGTAGGTAGCGGCCTGGAACATCTCGAATTCGTTGATAGCGTCGGAGGGGACGTAGTCGGCGCCGACCAGCCAGGGTTGGCGGTCATACCACGCATTCGCCTAGGCTTCAGTCCACCGCGCCGGCTGCTGAGCCAACGATGCAATACCCGGCCACAACAATACGGCCCCGAGCGCAAGCTTCATCCACACAGGCGTCATCATAGCTCCTATCTTTTTAGTGTTGTACGTGCCGGTCAAGAACCAGAGATGCAAGTAGGCCGCAGAATCATTTCGGGGGCCACGAGATACAGCCTTGCTGCGTAGCATCAGTCGATTCGTGAGTTAGAAGAGTGCGCGTGCCTACTGCTCTGCGATTACAGGTCGATTGTCCTTCCAGGATATCGGAACCATACTGAGGAAATAGGTGTGACCATGGTCGTTATTCCCCTGGAAGAACAGGTAGGTCTTACCATGTGTTTGAAGAATGCCGGGATGCCCGGATTCCGAAGAGTTCCAGGTTCCGGCAGCGCCATTTGGCAGGAAAGGAGAGTCGGAGAGCCGGGTCCAGTGAATTGCGTCTACACTGCTCGCGACGCCTATCTGTTGCGGCTGGTTGTTGTAAGCACCTGCGTAGAACATAAAGTAGGTGTCTCCATGGCGAACGACGCTGGGAGCCTCAATACATAGCTGCTCCCACGAAAGTTGCGGGGCCAGGATGGGCGCTTTGGTGCTGACGTCCTTCCAGGCTCCTGCTCCAAAGCCGGAATCAAGATCAGCCTCCGCCATGCCGATCAGTTGCCGGGTCATCGTCGAGTCACGAGTCGCAAAGTAAAGGTAAGCCTTCCCATTCTCGGGATGTAGGAGGATTTCGGCATCGATGGCGCGTCCCACGCTCCAAGGCATCTGTGTAGGACGGTAAACGGGATTCGAGGGATCGTGTGTGAAGTGGATTCCATCTGTCGAGTAAGCATGGCAGATTGCATCCTTCGCGCCATGCCCATAGCTCTGGTAAAAGAGGTGAACCTTGCCACCGATGACACGTGCGCCAGGAGCCACAACGCCATCCTGCTCGACGGCCTGCGTGGCAGACATCTCCGCCACCTTGGACCAGTGCGTGAGATCTTTGCTGGCGGCGATGCCGATGCTCCAGCCGGCTCCCTCCGGATTCTTCTGGGCTACCGCGCGGGCGGGCGGCGGCAGGGTGTAGTACATCAGATACTGCCCGCCAAACTCGATCACGGACGGATCTTTGGCAAAGGGTCTGCCAAGGCGCGACGTGTCGGAGAAGTACATCGCTGGTTTTTCCTGAACAACGGCCTGGGACCGAGCATGATCCCAGCCTGCGACCCAGATGGTCGCGAGACACGAGAGGATGAATAAAACACGACCGGAATGTCGCTGCATGTGCACTCTTCCGCGCGGAGATCCCGCGCCCCCTTCGACAGAAACCACTAGAACCTCGTCCCTTCTCATCCAGGCCTTCAGCTATCCAGGAGCTCGCTCCTGGACAGCATTTGCATCCTCTAGAAGAGCAGCTTTGCGCCGAAGGCGACAGTTCGCGCCTCGCCTGTCGTACTGGTGATCTGCCCGAAGTTGCTGGCGTTGCTCTGAGTCGCATTCGGAGTAGCAAAGTTAGGATGGTTGAAAATGTTGAACGAGTCGGCCTGCAGCCGGAGCGTGATCCGATCCGTGAAAGCGGTGTTTTTTGCCAGGCTCATGTCCCAGTCCTGATAACGAGGTCCGAAAAGCATGTTGTAGGCCGAGTTACCGAACGTATAGGGCGCGGGCGCGCTGAATGCCGCGGTGTTGAAGAAGTTGGTGAGTGTTCGGTGCGCGGGATAAAGCGGAACGCCGGGATTGCGGTTTGCCCGGCTGTTGAAAGCCCCGAGCAAAGTGGTGCTGTAGTTGACGGAGAAAGGTTGACCTCCCTGGTATTGGGTATAGCCGGAGAACTCCCAACCGCTGACAAATTTATTGGTTATAGAGCCGGCACTGGAAAGAAAGCGGTGATTCTGGCCGAATGGAAGAACGTAGGAGTAACTTACATTGAGAGACTGCGGCGCGATGCCGCCAATATTTCCATAGGAGTCATTCGTGGTGAGTGGGTTCACGAAGTTTTCGGTTCCGAGCACCCGGATCCACTCGTACTCGAAGTTAACCTGAAAGCCCGACTCAAACCTCTTATGCAGACCGACCTGCAGCGCGTTGCTGTCGGAGTGAAAGAGTGGATCGTCCTGCAGGAAGATCGATGCGAACGGCTGGACGGGACGCTTGGCCTGCACCGGTCCGGCAGAAGGCGCCGGCTGGTTGATGTCGGGTGCGGTGTTCCCCGGCCCGTTGGAGTTGTTCTCCCGCAGATTGTGCTGGCCCACGTAGCCGACCCGCAACGAGATGGATCGTCCGATCTGCTGCTCCACGGCGAGGTTGTACTGCTCCGCATAGGGCACGACAGTCTTATGCTGCGCGTTGACGTTCGGATTGGAGGCAAAGGCTCCGGTGGCGCCAAAGGGTGCGTACATGGTCAAAGTCGGCGGGCCGGCTGGCTGGGAAAAGGTTTGCACGCCGAAGTAGGGAATGTTTTCGAAGGCATTGGCCTGGAAGTAGTACTCGGGAAGCAGATTGTAGAACAAGCCGAAGCCGCCGCGAATGACACTTCCCGGATGCGCCTCATAGGCGAAGCCGAAGCGGGGAGCCACGTTCTTATCCGGCTGACCAAGATAATCGAAGAGACCGGAAGGCAGACCGGCGGCCGAGGCAAAGACGATCGGCAGCGAAAGAAAGCCGGGAATCACGGGCTGGACCGCGTTGGCCGGCGGATATTGCGAGCCGAAGATGACGATCTCTTTGAGATCCGGCACATACAAGGCGTTATTTCCGTAGGGACTGTCGTTGATGTGCTGCAGGTCGTAGCGAACACCAAGGTTCAGCGTCAGGTGCTGCGTAGCACGCCAGTCGTCTTCCAGGAACAGACCGCCCTGGTGGGAGACGTTGCGCAGGATCTGCGAGTTCGGGTTGGGCCGCTGAGTCGTTGTCGGGTAGCCGAGCAGGAAGTCCGCGTAAGCGTTTCCTGAATATTGGCCGTTGAAGTTGTACGCGCCACGCTGCGGCGCGGAGGAGATGAGGTTGGCTGTGCTGTCGTGCAGGTAAGAGAAGCCGGCCTTGAGATTATGCCGCCCGGCGGTCTTGGTGATGTTGCCCAGAAGCTGGATGGTCTGGCCGAGCACCTTGCTGCCCGCCTCGCTGACGCCGGTGATGTTGCTGATGGAGATCTGCGGAGCGCCCTGGATGACCTCCGGCCCGAGACCCGGGATGATGGACGAAAAGTTGGTATTTACGTTCTGCGGAGTGCGATAGACGGGAAGGTGCAGGTAGGCCGCGGTAAGATCGCTGGCAAGCGTGGGCGAGAAGATATGCGTCCAACCAAGGACCGTGTTCATGTTGCGTTCGCCGATGCCGGCCATGCCGCCGTAGCGGCTGGTCGCGCCGGTCGCCGGATTGGGTCCGTAGAGGCCGGCGATGTAGGTGGCCCGAAACTGGTCTTTGTCGCTGGCCTTGTGATCGAGCCGGAAGGAGTAACGATTGACGCCCTGGGTATACGGAACCACTTCAAAGGTGTTTGTGCCCGTTCCGGCAATGGTGGGCAAGGGAAAGAGCACATTCTGCAGCTGCAGGTCGACAGTGTTCTGCCTGGGGAGAGGAATCTGATTGTTGTTGAAAGCAAGACCCGTCAGAGGATCTTTCAGAACAAGGTTGGCGATGCCACTGAAGTCGCCTGCTCGCTCGGCGAGCGTAGGCTGCTGGCTGTTCAGACTCGAAGCCTGCCTCAGACGGAACCCTTCGTAGTTGAAGAAGAAGAAGGACCGGTCGCGACCGTTGTAGAGGTGCGGGATCCGGATAGGGCCTGAGAAGTTACCGCCGAACTCGTTGCGAATGTACTGAGGTTTCGGCTGCGTCAGACCGAAGCTGTATATCTTCGCTGCGGTTGCCGCGATGCGATTGAATTCGACCAGCATGCCGTGGTAAGTGTTGGTTCCGCCTTTGCTTACCACCACAATCTGGGCTGCCTGATTGAACTCGGCGGGTGCGTTCGTCGTGAGCACCTTGAACTCCGCGATACCGTCCAGCGGCGGAACTTCACCCAGCGGCCTCTGTAGGCCCATGTTCATGTTGATGCCGCCGTCCAGGGTGAATCCGACTGTGCCAAAGGCATTGCGGGAGCCGGAGTTGATGGAGGGAGTGATGCCGAACACCGGAATCTGATCCTGGCTGCCCGCGCCCTGCACCCCGGGGGCAAGCGCCAGCAGGCCTGTGATGCCGAGCCGGCCATTCAGTGGAGTGTCCGTAATTGTGGCTGAATCAATGACCAGGCCGATCGATGAGTCCTCGCTCTGGATCACAGGTGCGCCGGCGGTCACAGTCACCTGTTCCTGTTGCGTGCCAACCTGCAGATGCGGGTCGATCTGAGCGATCTGACCGATCACCAGGGTGACATTCTGCTGCTGGAAGCTCTTGAAGCCGCCCTGCACAACCGTCAAGGTGTAACGTCCGGGAGGCAGCTGCGAGACCGAGTAGGTGCCGCTGCCGCTGGTCTGAGTTGTGCGATCGATGCCCGTCTCTACGTTGTGGATGCTGACGGTTGCGTTCGGCAGTGCAGCGCCGGAGTCGTCGGTGACGGAACCGGAGATTGTAGCCGTTGTTCCAGTCTGAGCGTGTCCCGCCGCCGGCGCCATCAGCGCTACAACGAGGATGCATGATGTAACAAAGAATCTAAAGCGACCTGCTTGCAGCGCGCAAGAACGGTAAAGCAGGGGAAGAAACTTGATGCTGTTCATAATGCCTCCAAAGATGGATCAAGACAAAACTCGGTTCTTTGCGACGGAACCTGAGTCTGTTTCGAAGTCGCACTGATCTTAGGCATCGCTCACTACGGTTGACATGGTGCAAATGAACTACTGCTTCTCAAGCAGCGGTGGCGCCTGAGGTTCACCATTCCGAAACCGCCTATAATTGCTTCGAAATGCATTTCTCTGTGCAGCTGCGTGGGAAGGGACGAGGGTGGCCCGCAGCTATCCTTCTAATGGCGCTGCTGGTGCCGCTCGACTCTTGCACCCGCGGTAACGCCAGCCGGACAGTCGCATTGATCACCCCTCTTACCACGTTCGAACTTTGGAAAAGCATGCATGCCGGCGTGGTGCGTGCCACGGACGAGCATGGTTTCCGCTGGTACTGGAACGCACCCACCCATGAGAGCGATCCAGAGCGGCAGCTGGAGTTGCTTGATCACCAGTTGGATCTGGGTGTGGCCGGCGTTGTGCTCATCCCGGTGCACAGTTCTGTGTTGATTCGCGCGTTGAGCCAGTCACGCGATAAGAACATTCCGCTTGTGATCGCAGGGGAGAGCCTGGCCGTGCCGCTGGACGACAGGACCGGGTCGGTCACCACGGATCAACGAAAAGCCGGCGCTCTGGCTGCCGCGCTCACACAGCAGGTGCTGCATGGCCGAGGCAAGGTCGCCATCGTCGGTCTCAACCGTTCAAGTACGCAGGTGATAGAGCGAACGGCGAGCTATCAGGATGCGCTCCATGACTCGGGCTCGATCCGCATTACCGTAAAACTGGATGATATGGTCGGTCCTGGAGGGGCATCCCACACCGATCTTATGCGAGCGTTGCAGCACGATTCGGGCGTGCGGCTTATCTTTGCGGCCAGTCTGGCGGCGACGCGGGCTGCCTATGCGACGCTCCAGGAGAGCGGTCTCAGCGGACACATTGCGCTGATTGGATGCGAGCAAGATCCGGAACTCTATGGGGCCGTGCGCAGCGGCGACATTCTGGGGCTTGTCGCGGAGAATATGTACCAGATCGGTTACCAATCCGCCGAAATGCTTATCGCGGTGCGCGAGGGCAGAGGCATTCTTCGGCATGTCACTCTTGATCCCCTGCTGCTCGATCGGCACAACATGGATGACCCGGCTACCAACAGGTTCCTGCACCCTTACACGGGTTTCGACCGGTGAGGCTTCGCGCATCCAAACGCCACGCCATCCTTTGGTCCGCGGGCATTGCTTTCGCCCTGGTCCTGGCGGCACTCTCCGCCTGGTCACGCTGGCGTCACGCACGAGGCTTTGTCTATCAGGATCAGTTCGGCGCAAGAAGTATGGCGGAGTGGAAGGTGTTTGGCGGAAACTGGCTGCTGGGTCAAAGCGCATTGACGAACGACTCCGACGATACAGGGGCAAAGGTCGTAACCGGCGATCTGGATTTGAAGAACGTCGCCATGGACGCGGATGTACGCCTGACGAGCAGCTATGGCGATGCCGGTCTGATCGTGCGCGTGTCCGACCCGGAAGAGGGCACGAACGCGTTCAACGGCTACTATGCGGGCCTGCGTCTGCCGGATCAGCTTCTGCTGAGCCGCATGGACTTCGGCTTTGAGCCTTTGCAGCGCGTGGTCATTCCGCAGGGCATCCATGCCGGTGTCTGGTACCATCTTCGCCTGGTAGCCGAAGGGTGTACCATCTCAGCGGAAGCGCACGACGAGCGCGGCAATCTGCTTGCGCGGAGTGAAGCATCGGATGAGGCCGCATGTTTGCGGCAGGGCCAGTTCGGTCTCCGGAGCTATGCCGCTGGTGGCAGTTGGCGAAAGATAAAGGTGCAAAGTCTGCAATGAAATTCTTCGCTGGAATTCGTCTTGCACTCTTTTGCCTCTTGCTCTGCGCACCCTGCTGCTTTGCCGGACCGGCGAGCAGCGCAGCATGGAACCCACGAGCCGACACCGTGCCCATCGGCAGCTTGCTTTGGCAGGCAGATGATTCGCCGGCGGTGCGGCAGGTGCGTGGCGTCGTCACCAAGACAGGAACTCCGGTCTACCTGCAGGACCGCACCGGCGGACTCGAGCTTATTGGACAATCCAGCACCTCCGCTCTCCGGCTGGGCGATGAGGTCGAGGTGGCCGGCGTCATCGGCCCCGGACGGTACTCCGCAGCCATGAAGGTGGAGCATCTCCGTGTGCTGCGGGTACGCGTGCCCGACCCAGCGCTCTCCGTCACGGCCACGATGGCGGCTTCCGGTGACTATGACAAGCAGGTCATCGAGATATCCGGTACCCTCGTCTCCTGGGCTGGAAGCAACAACGCGTTGACCCTGTGGCTGCGAAGCGCGAACCAGCTTTATGCGGCCAGCCTCAACACGGCAGCCCTGCCGCTCGATCAACGCGCTTTCCGAGTCGGATCCACCTTGAAGGTAACTGGAATTTGCGTGATGGACTTGGACGCATCTGATATTCCGGTGCCGTTCCACATTGTTCTGCGCTCGCTTAAAGATGTCGAGGTCGTCAGCGGGCCGCCCTTTTGGACACGCGCCCACGTGCTGCTGCTCTTCACGTCGATTGGCATCCTGGTCATAGCCGCGTTGGTTGCCGCAACTCGCGTGCAGCGCTGGCGTTTCTCCGTGATTCTGGATGAAAGAACCCGCCTGGCGCACGACCTGCATGACTCCCTTGCACAAAGCTTTGCCGGCATTGGCTTTCAGCTGCATGCCATACGTATGGCGCTGCAGAAGCCGAACAACTCCGGGCCGCTGAACCAGCATGTGGATCTCGCTATCAGCATGGTGTCGCACAGCCACGCTGACGCACGCCGCTCCATCGCGATGTTAAAGCCGATCGATGATCCCGAAGGCAATCTGCTGGAGAGCCTTCGCCACCAGGCGCAGGTGCTGACGCAAGGGGGAACGCTTCGTCTTGAGGTAACGACCATCGGTGACGAAATGGAGATACCCTCAACTGCGAAGCAGGCCTTACTGCGTATCGGGCATGAGGCCATCACTAACTCTGTCCGCCACGCCAGCCCCTCCGTCATCCGTTTGCAATTGGCCTACAGCAGCGAAACTGTAAGCCTGACGATCACCGATGACGGCGTGGGATTTACGCCATGTCAGGAACGAGCGCAGGGTTTTGGGCTTCTTGGCATGCAGTCGCGAGCCGCTGCGCTCGGTGGCAGGTTGACCGTGCGGAGCGCACCAGACCATGGCTGCGAGGTTGACGTGTCCCTTCCACTGTCTCGGAAGCTCCGTCCCTGGCGTTCCTTCGCCGCTTCCAGGAGATTGGTAGTGGGTAGTCGGTGAGGAAGCCATGAAGTCGCTCCATCAACGCATCGCTATCACCATCGCGGACGACCATCCCGCAGTGCTGCAGGGACTTCAAAGCATCGTCTCCGCGAACGAACGTCTGCATGTGGTTGCCACCTTCACCAATGGTGAAGCTCTCCTGAATGCCTCGCCTGGCTTGCTCTCCGGGGTTCTTCTTCTCGATCTGCGCATGCCTGGGAAAACCGGTGTGGAATGCATCCCTGTTTTGCGAGAGAAGTATCCAGACACAAAAATCCTCATCCTTTCCAGTTTCGAGATGGATGAAGAGATTTGGAGAGCACTTGAGAGCGGTGCGCATGGGTTCGTCTCGAAGAGCGCAGTCCCCGATGAACTCTACCGTGCGATCGATCTGGTTCACGCGGGCAAACGCTATCTGCCGGCTGCGCTTCAGCAGCGTTTGCGCCATCGGGATAAGCGCGACCAGCTATCCGCCCGTGAGATCGAGATCCTGCAAGCTGTGGCCACAGGAGACACCAACCGTCAAATTGCAAAGAACCTTGCAATCAGTGAATTTACCGTACGCAACCATGTCAATAATGCGCTCGCTAAGCTGGATGCCCGAGGCCGTACAGAAGCGGCCATCAAGGCGCTGAAGCGAGGCTTGTTTTCGCTTGGCGATCTTTAGTACGCAAAGTTGTAGAGGGTATTTCTCCTTTTGCTCTGGTTATTTGATGGATTGTCCGCGCTTATTGGGGCGAAGTGGATCTTTGCTTCCAGCTTTCCGTACCGAGACAATCTCCTACCTGATGGTCATCCCTGCCGAGAAAGTGGCAAGTAAAACCGGGAAAAAGCGGTCCTTCAGGGAGTGCTCTGGTTTGGGAGAGTCCGCAGGGGACCGGGCTTCTGCTGCGATGAGGCTACCTCGTTCGACACCATCGAAATTCAGGCGAGCGACAGTCCCAGGTGATCGCCGATCTGCTTCAGCCCCGATGCCTTGTTGAACGAACTGTTCCACGATGGACGCGCCGATCCCGGAGCCGCCGCCTGTTATAAGAACGAGACGATCCAGCAAACTGCCATAGGAACCATAAGTGGGCATTATTCCCAACCTTTCGCCAGCAAATAACTCCTACCTTTATGGGAGCGCCTATTGAACTGAGTGCGCCGATGCAGCTGCTACGCTGTGGTTCTTGGCGGCTAATCCAGGAACGCCTGAATGGCATGGTTCAAGTCTGCTTTAAAGCGGTCTGTCATCTCGCCCGGAATAAGATTGAAGGCGTGGAACACCCCCCCTGTACACATGCACCTCCACCGGAACGCCAGCGCGAGAGAGGCGCAGTGCGTAGTCGCAGTCGTCGTCGAGGAAAAGATCGACAGTGCCGGCGGCGAGGAACGCTGGCGCCACGTTCGCAAGGTCGAGTGCGCGCGTGGGTGCGAGATAGGTGGTTTGCTGTGCATCTAAGGGTTCAGTTCCAAGCCGCGCTTGGTAAAGCTGTCGCAGGTATTTTCTGGTAACGACAAACTCACCCGTTGATGGGTTTTCGACCGGTACCTGGTCGGTACCCGTGCGGTCATCCTTTCAATTACCCACAAGTTGAGTACCCAGGATGAAGCCTAGCTGGATATCTGTGAGTCGCGTAAGTCCTCTCCACATGACCGTGTTGCCTGGTGGCGGGTCTTTGGCGCGAGCCAGGTAGCCTCCGAGGCGAGCGAGCTTGGTGAGGTAAATGGAGAGACTATTCTCTATCGGCGAACCTCTGCATGGATCGGCGACGAGCTGGTCGAGCAGATAAATTTCCGTCGGCGTCAGTGCGACTTCTGGTGAAGCCTCCGGCTCGGCGCGGTTCATCATCGTGATCCAGAAGACCCGCCAGCTCAGCAAGCATAGGATGGCAGGGCCGACGCATATCAAACTCCGAGTAATTTGAGGAGGTAGGGGTGGTCCCATGCTGCGTTGAGTCGTTTTCCCTTGATTCCTCTTTTGGACGATTTATCTTGTTTGAGCATGTTGAGGGCGATGCGATTGACGAGGGAGAAGTTCTGGGCCGAATGGCCTGCCCGTTTTCGGCTCAGGTCTTCTCCGAACCCAACATCGAGCATCCAGTGCAGCTTGTTTTCGATACCCCAGTGTTGGCGGATTGCGCGGTTCAGTCTGGCTGCGTCGGGCTTGAGGCTGGTGATGTAGAAGCGGGTTTCGGTCTCTGTCCTGCCCGTCGCCTTGTGATGGCGTTCGGCCTGGATGCGCACCAACGCCTGTAACGACGGCCATCCCGCAGCCTTCTCGACCAGCGACAGGTCGGCGATAACCGAACAGCGGCGGGTTTCGACGCGGCCGTGGCCGCAGTCGATCTCCTCTTCCACCGCATCGACCGCCAGCATCTGAAACGAGTCCTTGACGCCGTCCAGCAGGCTGCCCTGGTTTTGCTTTACCGCGAGGATGTAGTCCGCTTTCTTCGCTGCGATCTTCTCGGCGATGCTCTTCTGGCAGCCCATCGCGTCGATGGTCACCACCGTCCCACTCAACTCCAGGGCATCGAGCAGCTTCGGAATGGCCGTGATTTCGTTCGACTTTTCATCGACCTTGCGCTGCGCCAGCACCAGCCCATTGCCCTCCGCCCAGGCTGAAACCATGTGCACGATGGCCTTGGTGCCCGGTTCACGCGTGCCGCATAACGCCTTGCCGTCAATCGCCACCACCTCGCCGGCAGTCAGCTTCGCGATCGAACCGACCCACGCCACAAAGCCCTTCTCCAACTGTTCCGGGTCCAGCGCCGCGAACACCCGGTTGAACGTATCGTGAGACGGAATGCCTGACGGCAGCTTCAGGAACGTCTTTAGCCAGAGCAACTTAGCCTTGCCATAATCCTCCATGTCGTTCCAACTCTCGGCTCCGCTCAACACCGATGCGATCGCAATCAGCAACACCTCTTCCAACATATGCTCCCGGTTTCGCTCCACCCGAGGATCACGCAACTCAGCAAAATACTTCAAGGGATTGTCCATATCCCCTTGTGCCTCGACAAACCCCTCCCTGCATATAACAAACCAGGTCCAACAGCATCAGGTTGATATGCGTCGCCCCTGCATAGGATGGCGATCAAGTTGACGATGCGCTCGGCGGCCCGCAGCCTGCTCTCTTCGGCCTTGAAGCCGGATTTCAGGATCTTGTGGAAGGTCTCGATCTTCCACCGCATGGCGTACCAATTGAGCTTTTCGATTGCCTCCGCGCGATTGGATGAATAGGTCTGTCACCAGCTTCCAGTCGATTGGCTCGCGTCCCTTCGGAGCATCGCGCTCGGTGGCATGAAGTACCGGGAGCGTCAGGGCCGGGTAGAGCTTCTGTTTGCCGATAGGTGGCTGGATGCGGATGCGCCGATAGCGCAATTCCCGAACGGCTTGGCTGACATCGCCCTTCTTGTTGCGAACGTCGATCCGGTGCAGACCTTGGACCTTTACTTCCCGCATCTCATCGGCTATCGTGTGATCGCCTTCACCCGCGAGCCGGTCGACACAAGTCCTCAGCAGGAAGTGTGTGCCGGCATCATGGGCCGTGCAGAACAGCTCGTAGATATCGCTCTCCCTATCTCCAACGTGGACGATGCGCCGCGGCTCGGCAAGCAGCGCGGTGGACTGTCTCATGTTCTCCAGCCAGCGATAGCTCTCCTTTTGCTCTATCGGAACGCGCGTTGGGTTGATCTTGCGCTTCAGCGCGTTGGCTCCGTGGAACTTGTCGCGCGTCCAGAACTTGATGGCGGCAAGACCCAGCGGAAGGCCCTCCTGCGTCACAACCAGGCTGGAGTGCATCAGCACGCCACAGGTCGTATGGTATCGGGGACGGCTGTCATAACGGGTCTGCTGCTTGCTGACGATACCGATGGCCGCGCTCTCTTCCCGCCGATAGATGAACTCTGTTGTGTCGTGAAGAACCAGCACCGCCGCATCCGAGGTCGCCTTGACGCGCTCCCGTGTGCAAGTGAAATGCCCAGCCAAAATCCTTTCTTCGCTGACTCGTTCGTTCGACAGGAACCGATAGGCTGCTTTCGTCGCTGCCCAGTCCTGACAAGCAAACGGAATGCTACCGCCGATCTGCTCAGAGAGCTGTCCGAGCAAAGTGCGGAACCTCTTTCCATGCCGAGCGTCATGAAACTGGCAGCCAGCCACCTCGCGTTCCAGCCAACCGCTCATGTCCTTATCGACAGACTCCATGCCAGCAGTCCAGCAGACTCGTGCCCAAATTAATAGTGACAAACTTGAGGCCGAACCTCAGTGATACAGGCCCCGAGTTGTGGGTAATTGAAAGACACACCGGAGGGTTACACGACTCAGCAGCTCGCCCAGGACATGGCGGCCCTCGTGGAGCACCTCAATCTTGTTATGCTGAGCCCGTACCTGAACATGGAGAATCGACGTTTTATACGGTCGTCGCCGTGTCGGCAGCTGAACGTGTTAGTCCTGTTTCGTCTGCCCTAGTGGCGACTTCGCCTAAGCCGAAGAAGATGGAGAAATAATGATGTCTTTGAAGAGTTTTGTGATCGCTGTACTCGTCGCCGCAAGTTCCGCTGGAAGTGGACAGCAACTGCCGGGAAGGGGACTCGCGCAGCATGATTTCATGTACGCCGGCGAGTCGCACGACCGGAAGATCTTTATCGTGCGGCTGGGCAAGGTCGTCTGGAGTTACGACGATCCGGCGGGCAGAGGCGAGATCAGCGATGCCGTGTTGCTGTCGAACGGGAATGTTCTTTTCGCGCACCAGTTCGGCGTGACTGAGATTACGCCCGACAAGAAGGTAATCTGAAATTATGAACCTCCTTCCGGGCATGAAGTCCATACCGCCGTGCCCATAGGACGGGATCATGTTGTGTACATCCAGAATGGCGACCCGGCCGTAGTGCGAGTCGTCAACATTGTGACTGGTGTCACGGAACGGGAGATGTCCTTGCCTGCCAGCCACCCCGCCAGCACACACGGTCAGTTTCGACACGCCCGCCTGACGGCACGAGGAACGCTCATGTGGCCCATATGGATCTAAACAAGGTGGTCGAATATGACTTCGATGGGCACGAGTTATGGTCGTTTCCCGGGGTGGGTCCATGGGGTGTCACGCCGCTTGCGAATGACAACGTCCTGATCACTTACCGGCAAGGCGTTCGCGAGATTACGCGCCGTGGAGACTCCGTCTGGAGTTGGAGTCCATCAGATACGCCGGGATATACGTTTGCCAGCTTGCAACAAGCCTGGAGGCTGCCAAATGGCAATACGGTGATCAACACTTGGATCAATGAATGGAATAAGGTGACCCCGGAGAATGGGCCGGGCACCATCCAGGCAATTGAAGTCACTCCTGCGAAGCAGGTGGTATGGGAACTCCAATCCTGGACTGCACCAACCGACCTCGGTCCCGCAACCTGAGGGCACCGGCATGATCAACGAAAAGGGGTTGGTCAATGACGGTCTTACGATAACAGCAGAGCGGGCGCTCCGGCAAGCTGCACCAACAATGCTCGAACCACCTGGACCTACAATCAGGGTGTCGTGCCTGGTGGCCTTGCCGGGTTGGCAGCGGCAGACCGATTTTCGCGAACGCCGCAAGCCAGACATCTGCGCTCGACGTGCTGGTCGGCGCTGCAACGCTTCACGCCAAGGGGGAGATGAAGTGTCTGTAACGTTTGGATTGACAACGCTGTCAAGTGTGCGCAACAATCTCTACGTTGCATTTCGTCTCTAGCCTCGTGACGCACGGCACATGCTGCGCTTCACAGACCTGCTCACTTTTTTCCATTACCCATTCCACGTCCGCTTGCACTCCTGGAGATTTTCAAATGAACACCCTGCAGACTACGTTGAAGACCGGCTCCATGCTCGTTCTCGTCCTAACCGGCCTGGCAAAGGCGCAGACGGCCGAAAAGCCGGATCTCAGCAAGCGGCCCACGTTATACGTCGTCGGGTATGCGCATTTGGATACGGAGTGGCGCTGGGAGTACCCGTTGGTGATCGACCAGTATCTGCGCAAGACGATGCACGATAACTTCAATCTGATCGAGAAATACCCCCATTACGTTTTCAACTTCAGCGGCGCGAATCGTTACCGGCTGATGAAGGAGTATTTCCCGGAAGATTTCGCGAAGATCAAAAAATATGTGGATGAGGGACGGTGGTTTCCGGCCGGATCGTCGATGGAGGAAGGGGACGTAAACAACCCGAGCGCCGAAGCAATCATCCGCCAGATTCTTTATGGAAACAATTGGTTTCGGCGTGAGTTTGGAAAGGCCAGTGCGGAGTATATGCTGCCGGACTGCTTCGGGTTTCCGGCTTCCTTGCCGACCATTTTGGCGCATTCGGGTGTGAAGGGGTTTTCGACGCAGAAGTTGGTGTGGGGCTCCTCTGCTGATGGCGGAGGGCTGCAGTCGCTCGAGAAGACGCCGGAAGGAACACCGTTCAACGTCGGCGTATGGGTCGGCCCCGATGGAGAAAGTGTTTTAGCGGGCGTAAATCCGGGGAGCTACAACGGGAACATCGATTCTGACCTGAGCGCGCCTCTGCCGCCCGCCCCTGCGAATACGACCTTGACGGAACTGGACCGGCAGATCGCTGATCTGCGGGCCAGGCAACAGGCGGCGCGGGCGGCCGGCACAACGCCCAATGCGATCGACCTGCAGGCGCTTAACGATCTGCGAGGCCAGCAATCGGCGCTTGTGAGGGCGCAAAAGGAAAACGAACTACAGCGGTATCAGGGCGACTGGGCTACCCGCGTGGAGCAGAACGGCAAAGTCACTGGCGTGTACACCGACTACCACTACTTTGGCACTGGAGATACGGGCGGTGCGCCGCGGGAGGAGTCGGTCAAGCGGCTGGAGGCGATCGTCACTAAGGGAAGCGTCAGTCTGCCGGCCCCCGGAGCGATGCGCGGCCAGCCCGACCAAGCTCCGGTCAGCGTCGGCAACGGACCAGTTCACGTGATCTCCGCAACGGCGGACCAGATGTTTCTGGACATTACGCCAGCGGAAGAGGCGCGCCTGCCACGCTATACCGGCGAGATGGAATTGACCAATCACTCGGCCGGATCGCTCACGTCTCAGGCTTACCAGAAGCGCTGGATTCGTCACCATGAACTGCTGGCCGACGCCGCTGAGAAGTCTTCGATCGCGGCGCAATGGCTAGGCGCCCGGACGTACCCGCTCGAGCGGCTCAATGATGCGTGGACGCTTGCGATGGGCGCGCACTTTCACGACCTGGCAGCGGGAACGGCAACCCCGCGATCCTACGAGTTTGCCTGGAACGACGATGTGATTGCGTTGAACCAGTTTGCCGATGTCTTGAACAGCGGAGTCGAGGGTGTTGCGGCTGCGATGAACACGCAGACCACGGGCATACCTGTCGTTCTGTTCAATCAACTGAGCATCCCGCGTGAAGATGTCGTTGAAGCCAAGGTCGATTTTCCGAACGGCACACCGAAGGCGGTGCGGGTGACTGGGCCGGATGGCAGGCAGGTCGCTTCTCAGATTTCGGGCGGCAAAGTTCTCTTTGTGGCTGACGTGCCTTCGGTAGGGTACGCCGTGTATGACGTGCAGCCTGCCGACGCGCCGCCTGCTTCTTCGTCGACCCTGCAGGTGTCGAAGGACCGGCTTGAAAACGCCTACTATCGCGTTCAGCTAAACCAGGATGGCGATGTCGCCAGCATCTTCGACAAGTCAGCGGGCAAGGAGTTGCTCGCGGCGCCTGCGCGTCTCGCCATCTCGTATGACAACCCGTCGCAGTGGCCTGCGTGGAACATGGACTGGGAGCAGGAGCAGGCTGCGCCGAAGGCGTTTGTCTCCGGGGCGGCGCAGATACGGGTGGTGGAGAATGGGCCCGTGCGCGTCTCGATCGAGGTGACTCGCGAGACAGCGGGATCGCACTTCGTCCAGACGATCAGCCTCTCGGCGGGCGACGGCGGCAAGCGCGTCGAGTTCGGAAACGTCATCGACTGGAAGACCAGGGAATCGAACCTGAAGGCAAGCTTTCCCCTTACCGCCAGCAACCTGATGGCGACTTATAACTGGGATATCGGCACGATCCAGCGGCCGACGGCGGAACCGAAGAAATTCGAGGTGCCGTCGCATCAATGGATTGACCTGACCGATGCGACCGGCGCTTATGGCGCTACCGTGCTGACCGACAGCAAGAACGGATCGGACAAGCCGACCGACAACACTCTCCGCCTGACATTGATTGACACCCCCGGAGTAGCAGGCGGGTATCCTGATCAGGCGACGCAGGATATCGGACACCATGAGTTCATCTACGGCTTTGCCGGGCATTCCGGCGGGTGGCGCGACGCGCAGACCGACTGGCAGGCGCAGCGATTGAACACTCCGCTGTTCGCCTTCACGACGGCCAGGCATGACGGCGCGATGGGCCGCAGCTTCTCGCTGCTGAAGGTCAGCAATCCCCGCATCCGTGTGCTCGCGGTGAAAAAGGCTGAGCTGAGTGACGAGGTGATCGTTCGCCTGGTGGAGCTGGACGGTAAGCCGCAACCTGACGTGAAGGTGTCGTTCGCCGCTCCGATCACCGCAGCGCGCGAGGTGAACGGGCAAGAGCAGCCGGTGGGTTCGGCGACGGTGGCAGACGGAGCGCTGGTTACGTCTTTCACTGCGTATCAGCCTCGGACCTTCGCACTGCGGCTGGCTGCTGCACCCACGTCGGTTGCTTCGGTGAAGTCGGCGCCGGTGCCTCTGACGTACACACTCGCGACCGCGAGCAGCGATGGCGAGCACGCGACCTCCGGGTTCGACGGCAAAGGCAATGCATTGCCGGCGGCGATGTTGCCGTCTCAGATTTTCTTCAACGGTGTCCGCTTTGACCTGGCGGCGGCGAAGACCGGCTCGCCGAACGCGATTGTTGCGAAGGGACAGACGATCAAGCTGCCCGCAGGGCAGTACAACCGTGTCTACCTGTTGGCGGCCTCAGCAAATGGCGACCAAAAGGCGATGTTTGAAGTGGGCGGCAAGAAGACCGAACTCGACATCCAGGATTGGGGCAGCTTCATCGGCCAGTGGGACGACCGGCAGTGGGCGGGAGGCGATCCGGCCCACGATAAGTGGGGGCAGATGACAGGTCTGAAGCCCGGCTTCATCAAGCGCTCCGACCTGGCCTGGTATGCGAGTCATCATCACGATGCGGAAGGCAAGAATGTCGACTATTCGTACTCTTACCTGTTCGGGTACGCAATCGATGTGCCTTCGGGAGCGACGACCATCAAGCTGCCGAACAACGAAAATGTCCGCATCCTGGCGGTTTCGGTGGCGGATGGGAATCCCGAGGTGACTCCCGCTCGGCCGCTATACGACGTGCTGCCCGGCGACGGGTCGAAGCAGTAGTAGATGTAGCAACCCCCCGTGCCGGGAGCGCAGATCGCAGACCGCAGGGATTTCTTGAAGACTGCCTCAAGTCTGCGATGCGTTTGTAAAAGAAAACGATGTAACAGGATTGGTGAGGGTTGAGCCGTGCACCCACATAGTAAAGCCTGGACGCGCCGGGCAATGCTTAAATCCGGCATCGCTGCAACTGCCGCAGCAATTGCGCCCGAGGTGGTGTTGGCTTCGCCGTTCGATGCGAGGGTCGGCGGAGCTATCAATTCCGGCCCCGCATCCGACTCAGTTTCGTCACGAAAGCGGCTCCTGCTCGATTTCAATTGGCGTTTTCAACTGGGCAATGCTCAAGATGTGGAGCGGGACTTCAATTTTGGAAAGCTTGCCCGCGAGGGAACCTTCGCAAAGGCGGCACGACATGGCGCGGCCACCTATCTAAAGTTCGATGACACGGCATGGCGGATGATCGATTTACCGCACGATTGGGCAGTGGAGCTTCCTTTTCAAAGCGCTCCACCGCTGCTCGTTGAGCATGGAGCAAAGCCCTTAGGCCGTGAGTTCCCTGAGACCAGCATCGGTTGGTATCGGCGCAAGATCACTCTCGCTGCCGCCGACATGGACAAGAGAATCTCGATCGAATTTGATGGCGTTTTCCGAGACGCCGCCGTTTTCTTCAACGGCTTCTATCTCGGCACAAACTTCAGTGGATATGCGCCGTTCAGCTTCGACGTGAGCGACTTCGCGAACCCTGGCGCTGACAATATTCTCGCCGTCCGGGTGGACGCCTCGATGAGTGAGAGCTGGTACTACGAGGGTGCCGGCATCTATCGTCACGTTTGGTTGACGAAGACGGATCCTATCCATCTTGCGCGCTGGAGCCACTGCGTGCGAAGCGAGTTGACGCAGGAGCGGGCCGATGTGTCGGTGCTCGCGGACGTGATGAACGAGACGGGCCAGGCGCAACAGTGCACCCTCATCAGCAGCGTTCTCAACCCTTCCGGCCAGGTCGTTGCGACGGTCATCTCGGAGTCCATCCAGGTTCCTGCTTTTGGCCGGCATAGCTTCATCATGAAGACCTCGATTGCAGAGCCCAAGTTGTGGTCGGCGGAGCCCACCCGAACGGAGCAGCCTCTTTATCGCGCGATGACGAAGGTCCAGGTGGAAAACACCATCGTTGATCATGAGGAGACCACGTTTGGCATCCGGTCTTTGCGCTGGGACTCCAACGATGGATTGTTTCTGAATGGGAAGCCGGTCAAAATTAAGGGTACCTGCAATCATCAGGACCATGCAGGTGTAGGCGCGGCACTACCGGACCGGCTGCAAGAATACCGCATCGAGCGGCTTCGCGAGTTTGGCTCGAACGCTTATCGGACGACGCATAATCCGCCAACTCCAGAGCTGCTGGATGCCTGTGACCGGCTGGGAATGATGGTGATGTGCGAGACGCGTATGTTCTCTTCGAGCCCGGAGGGCATGAGCGAACTGGAGCGGATGGTGACGCGGTTTCGCAACCATCCATCTGTCATTCTGTGGTCCATAGGCAACGAGGAACCGGAACAAGGACCGCTCCATGGCCAGAAGATCGCCTCCAGCATGAGAGAGAGAGTTCGCGAGCTGGACCCGACGCGGTTAGTCACTCTTCCAATGAACGGGAGTTGGGGCCAGGGTGCTTCGTATGCCATTGACGTCCAGGGCTTCAACTATTTCCAGGGCGACATGGAGGCGTTCCATCGCAAATTCCCGAATCAACCTTGCGTTTTGAGCGAGATTGGCAGTGTTCACTGCACCCGCGGCATGTATCAGAATGATGAAGCACGCGGCTATTTCAATGCATATGACGAGAACCACGCCAGTTATTCTTCAACTGCCGAATTCTGGTGGAAATACTTCCTCGCACGTCCATGGCTCTCCGGCGGCTTCGTCTGGGCGGGATTCGACTATCGTGGAGAGTCAAAGCATCCTTGGCCGACCGTAGGATCGCACTCCGGCATCTACGATACCTGCGGTTTCCCCAAGGACAATTACTTCTATTACCGCGCTTGGTGGGGGAATGAGCCAGTGCTGCATCTTTTTCCGCATTGGAATTGGGACGGGAAAGAGGGTCAGGAGATCGATGTCTGGTGCCACTCCAACCTCGATTCAGTTGAGTTGTTCCTGAACGGTACCAGCCTTGGATCGAAACAAGTGGAACGTAACTCGCATGTTTCCTGGAAGGTCAAGTTTGCCCCCGGCGCGATTGAAGCTCGAGGTCATAAGGCTGGCATGGAAACCATGATTGAGAGGCGGGAGACTACCGGCCCTCCAGCCCGAATCAAGATGCATGCGGACCGGTCGCGCATCGCCGCGAACTCTGAAGATGTGGCCGTCGTAGCGGTAGAGGTGCTGGACCGAGAAGGACGCATCGTGCCGACAGCATCGAATATGATCCATTTCAGCGCAGCCGGACCCGGCAAGATCATCGGACTTGGGAATGGCGACCCCAGTTGCGGTGAACTCGATAAAGCCGATCAGCGGAGTGCCTTCAACGGCCTCTGCATGGCAATTGTTCAGTCTCTTCGAAGCGCGGGGCCGATTGCGTTGCAAGCTACTTCTCCCGGAATAGAACCATCATCGATTGTGATTCAAAGCGAAAGCGTAACCCCGCGTCCTTTCGTCGAGTGAGGCTTGTGCAGGTCTCCGCCTTTCCGGGGCGGTCGCAAAGATCGGTCCAGCCGCGCTCTAGTTTGGAGATGGTTTCTCAACCCCATCGATGATCGCAAACAGAAACAGCATCCCGGCCAGTGCCGTCCGCGAAGTGCTCCGCCGCAACAGCTTCATCGCTCCGTCCTTCCCGTCTGCTTCGCCAGTTGCAGTACGGAGGAGAGTGGAAGGGAAGACGGTTCATCGGCATCCCCAACGAAGATGGTGCGGCTGCCGAAGTCGGTCACCCACAGCTGGGCCGGTTCGCTCCAATATTGGAACGAGCGTTCGTCAAGGTCGATGGTTACCTTTCTGGTCTCTCCGGGCTCAAGGTAGACGCGATCAAATCCGCGCAGAGAACGCACTGCCTGCTGTACTCCTTGCACTGCAGGTCCCGGTCCGACGTAGACCTGCGCAACCGCCGCCCCTGCGACTCGCCCTGAGTTCGTTAGGTTGAAGGTGACAGCCACTGTGCCATCCTGCTTGGGTTCGAGTTTGAGTGCGGAGAACTTGAACGTGGTGTACGAAAGTCCGAAGCCGAACGGGAACTGGGCGGGCACCCCCAACTGATCGTAGTAGCGGTACCCCGAGAAAATTCCCTGGGTCTCCACAGAGGGGGCTTCGCCTTCGCCGTTGACGCGCTCCGGATGTGGTCCTGGTGTGTCGCCGGGATAGAGCCCATGCAACTGGTTATAGGTTCCTACCGTGTCGGAGTTTTCCCTGGGCCAGGTCACCGTCACATGCCCGCCTGGGTTCGCCTGACCCAGCAGGAGGCGCGCTGTCGCGGTGCTGCCCTCCTGGCCGGGTTGTCCCATGTTCAGTAGAGATTTGACGTGCGGATCGTCGATCCATTCCTTGACGACGGCCGGGGTTCCAGTGTTCAAGACGACGACTGTATTAGGGTTACGGGCAGCGACCGCTTTGATCAGGCGAATATCCGCAGCACCCAGCGAAGACACCGCGGCGCCGTTCGGGACCGTGTTCCGGCCCTGGTCGGTGACGAAGACCAATGCGAGGGCTTTGCCTTCGGCAGACGCTGCGGCGTCGTCGATATCTGCGTTAAGGCGAGAGATTGCGAAGCGGAAGCTCAGGTTGGATGTCGGCGGCAAATCGGCTGCATCCAGGGTGAGGGTGACACGGTG
Organism: uncultured Acidobacteriaceae bacterium; assembly: GCA_964245315.1. Classification (GTDB taxonomy): domain Bacteria; phylum Acidobacteriota; class Terriglobia; order Terriglobales; family Acidobacteriaceae; genus Edaphobacter. The sequence goes on from CAXTMK010000001.1 coordinate 49,812, forward strand.
CCAGCCGACAGATGGATGCTCACTGCACCTTACGAAGAGGCGCGAATTTCTGTCTTCTTTAGGCGGGGGGAGCGCACACTGCCGATTGTGAAGTCCCTGCTCCACATATCCAGCATTGGTCGGCGAGACGAGCACGGACATGCCGCCATACCACGAGCCTTGATAGAACGACAGGGCATCAACGAGCGTCTTATGACTGTTATCGAGGGTGAACGCGACCTTTGCATCGGGGATTGCGGTGCTGTGCTGTACGCGAAAGACATAGGAGTCGTTGACCGGCACGTAGATCCAGCCGTCCCATTGATAGATCTTGCCGGCGGCGATTTGGCCCAGGGGCGACATGGTGGAGTAGTCCACTTTGGTGTCGATCCGGTCATTGTTGAGCGAGTCCATTGTCATGCCCGAAGACCGCTGAAGTCCGCTCCGGGCGTCGCAAGCGGTTCCCGGAATCAAGGGCGGCGGACTTGCGCTGGTAGGAAGGCTGCTGAGGAGAGCGCACGGGACTGCCTGGCCTGTCGGCGAGTTGGCAGGTGTGTAGGTGAACGCCGACGCCATACCGCTCAACGCCTGTAGCTGCTGTAGCGGGTTGATCGCGTTGCGATCGGCAAAGCCCGCCGCGCCTTCGTTGTTAGGGTTGGCGACCAGATATTCGGCGCCGGCTCCGCTGACTGCGATTCCGCGTTTGAGGTCATCGGCAGTGATCGGCAGGGTTCGCGAATCGTTCTTGAGGAGGATCCCGCCCTCCTCGGCGACCTTCTCAGAGATGGCGGCATCGCCATACCTGGTCCCAAGTTCCGGCGGCCCATTGGCAAGACCGTAAGGAAGAGGAGCCAGGCCGGTACGATCCGCACCGATGCCTCCGGGATTGTCACAGCCAACAGTCGCATTGTCACAGCCCAGCAGGCCGAATCGCTCCTCCTGGTAGAGCACCCGGGCCAGGGCCTGGTTGAATACCGCCAGCGGAAGGGTGCCGTTGGCCACGGCGTTGGCGATACTGCAGCCCGTTGCCGGACAGCCGGGCCCGGGTAGGCCTGCGACGTGTATGGCTCCGGACGCGCCGCAGGCCGCGATTTTGCCGGCTGCATCCGCGCAGGTGCTGCTGCTCGGATCCAATCCCAGATCGCGCCCGCCATCGATGCCCTCTGGATTGGCGCCGTTCAGGTACGTCTCGCCTGGATCTTCGCGATCGTCGCCCTGTATGAACCCGAGTGAGCTATGCACTCCGCCGTAATCGGATCCCAGGAAGGCATTCGACTTCCAGATGATTCGCAGGACATAAGTCAGCAGCAGCGGGTTCTCACAGGCATAGTGACTCTCATTTAACGGCCAGGTCTGGACCGACCCGCCGGAAAATGGGCTCGGCTGCGCAAGGGAGTCGATGGTCTTGGCCAGGTATGGCGATGCGTCTCTGAATCTCTGGTAAGAGCACATGACGGACGATGCGCCCCCCTCTTTGAGGGCGAGTTCATAGGGCGTGAGGAGGATTTCATGGAACGCCTGATCCTGGATATCGGTGGAACTTCCGCCTGCGCCATAATAGACCGCGAAGTGCTTGACCTGGGACATGAGGCCCTGCCCTTGAATCCCGTTAATTTGCGCGGCTGAGATCTCACCGTTGAGATAAGGGTCTTCGCCCGGGGTGTGGTGGCCTCGGCCCCAGTTGATGAAGACATCCGTGTCAGCCTGTGGGCCGAGTAATCCGGTTACCATCAGGCTGCGCCCCTCGCGGCCTTCGACCTGGCCCATGGCGTTGGCGAGTTGACGATCGAAGGAAGACGCCAGCATGAGCATCGAGGGCAGGCCGGTGGTCTTTCCTATATTTGAGCCGGAATCGACGTTGATGCCGAGTCCATCCGAGAAGCAGAGCGGCATGATGCGGGGCGTGGTCGCGACGTTCACATTTACATTTGCGAGATTGTGGCAGGTTGGGTTCGATCCCTCCGGATGTGCGTAGGTTCCACCTTGCGTGGAAAGGAGTCGAGATGCAGCTTTCAGCTCGGAAAGGGTCGGAGGACTGTGCTGCTCCAACTGCTTGATCAAGCTGATGACGGTTGGAGTGTAGGGTGCGGCGGTGACTTCTGGCGGAGATGTCTTCTCTACCGGCAACACAACAGGAAGCGAGTACGGTACAGGCTTGTTGACTGAAGCATTGCTCTGCGCAACTAAGGCTTCGGGGAGCAACCAGGTGCCCAGGCCGGCGAAAGTTAGCACGAGACGGATGGAGGGAGGGGTTGTTTTCATTTCGCAGTGCTCCTGGGGTGAGCAGTCAGGCTTGCAACTGCTTGCTGCAGCTTCCGCTGAGCGGCAACATCTTCCGGCAGCGGCTTGGACTGGAAGGCCGGAAGCAAGTGATCCCATATCGCGTCCAGTTCCGCTTGCATGTTTCCGTTATCGGCGGTGATCGCGACGACCACGTCCTGGTCCGGCAACACGACGATGAACTGTCCTCCCGCGCCATCGGCACGGAACGCATTGTGCCGGCATCTCCAGAACTGAAAGCCATATCCCTCAATCCAATCCGGACCGATCTTGGCATGGTCTTCGCTCTCGTTCGCGATCTGCTTCGATGTGGCTTGCTCAATCCATTTCCGGGCAATCAGCTGCTTGCGGTTCCATTTTCCTTTCTGCAAGATAAGCTGTCCGAACTTCGCTATGTCCTCTGTCCGGAGATAGAGCCCGTAGCCGCCTAATGAGTTTCCTTCCGAACTGCTGTCCCAGCGTGGGTTCTCTATCCCCAATGGCCCAAAAACCCGCGGCTTCAAATAGTCGAGCGCGGTTTGTCCCGTCACCTTCGTGACGATCGACGACAGAACGTAGCTGCCCATCGTGTTGTAAAGAAAATGAGTGCCCGGAGGATAGACGACCGGCTGGGCGAGAAACTGCTTGACCGACGGGCCGCCGCTATCCGCCTTGGGTTCCGTCTCATGGCCGCCGGACATTGTGAGCAGGTCCCGAACCGTCATCGCCTTTAGATAGGCGGACGGATCGGGCGGAGCATCGTTGGGGAAGAACTTCAACACCGGATCGTCGAGCCGCAGTTTATGTTCCTGAATCGCAAGTCCAACTGCGGCGGAGGTGAAGCTCTTGCTGACCGAGTTTAAGATGTGCGGCTTCTCCGCCGAGTTCGGCTTCCACCATCCTTCCGCGATCACCTTTCCGTGACGCACGATCATGAAGCTGTCGAACATGGCGACCTTCGTATCGGCCGCTTCGACAAAATCCAGAACGGCCTGAGACGAAATGCCCTGCGCCTCGGGAGTACTGCGCGACAGCGATTGTGGGCTCGCGCCTACGCAAAGCATCGACCCCAGGAGCAATGAGAGTCCGTGCCAGGTGGTCGATTTTCTTTTGGTCCATCTTTTGTTTCCACTTTGTAACGCTTCGCTTTGCATTGATCCACTCCGCTGACGACAATCCAGATCACTGTGTAGTGATCACCAGTTCCTTCGCCGCCCTAAGGTCGTTGTGATTGACAAAATAGCCATCGATCTTCCGACCGCCAAGATTGATGCTGGTGATCTTCAGCCCGGAGTTCCTCTTGACGATCGTCAATGTCATGTCATCCGCAAGCTGGAATCGTGTCTTATCGAACAGCGGCACGGAGACAATGTACTTCGGGTCGGCGGGTGAGTAGGGATACAACCCGATCGCGTTGAAGACATACCAGGACGACATCTCCCCGGCATCGTCCATCCCGGACAACGCCAGGCCATCTTCGCCCATCCCGTAGAAGCGGCTCATGATGGTGTTAAGGATTGCCTGCGATTTTTCCTGCTTGCCCACAAAGTAATACAGGTAGGCAAAGCTGTGGTCGGGCTGGTTTCCCTGGCAGTACTGACCGATGAAGGAGTTGATGTTCTCAGCGATGTAGTTTGGATTCCAGGGAATGGTGAAAAGCGAGTCGAGATGTTGTTCGAAGTCGGCCTTACTCTTGTAGAGGCTGATGAGTCCTTCCGTGTCGTGCGGCGCGAAGAAGGATGACTCCCACGCATTGGCCTCGCGGTACATGTACTCGTAATAAGGATATTGCGGATTGAAGTTCTTGACCCAATCACCGTTTTCCAGGCGGCCGCGCATCAGTTCGGTCGATGGATCGAACATATTCTTGTAATTCCCAGCGCGCTTCATGAGCATGTCATAATTTTGTTGGTCGCCGAGTTCCCTGGCTAGCAGCGCCACGGAGTAGTCGTCGTAGGCGTACTCCAGCGTCTTGGTAACACCGGCTTTGCCTTTGGTTTCGACGACGGGGTTTGCCACGTCGGGATCGGAGATATACCCCTTCTGCATGTATTCCCCGATGAAGGGTCGCGTACCTCCTTCTACAGTCGCGTTCCGCAGCAGCAGGTTATAGGCACTGTTGATGTCGAACCCGCGCAGACCGCGCAGGTGCGAGCCGGCGATGAAGGCCGAAGCGTGGTCGCCATGGAAGAAGGTTGGAATAAAGCCTGTTTTTTCGCCGCGGTCGATCAGCGAGCGAATCACATCGACGGTCACGTCGGGGGAGATCATACCCAGTAGAACCAGCTTGTTGCGGTAGTCGTCCCATAAGGAGGGCAGCGTGTAGTACTGGAAATCTGCCTTTACGATCGCTCCCCTGGCGTCGGGATATTCGCCGTTCACATCGCTCCGCAGCGCTGGCCATAGGAAGGAACGGTAGAAGCAGGAGTAGAAGAGCTCCTTCTGCCGCTCGGTTCCACCTGAGACCTGGATCTTTGACAGCAGCTTCTCCCAGGTCGCGGAGGCATCGGCCTTCACCATGTCGAAGCTCTTGTCGCCAAGTTCCTTCTGGAGGTTCTCCCTGGCGTTGTCGGTGCTCACGAAAGAAAGCCCGATCCTGATCTCGACCGGCTTGTTGCCTTCGACGAAGTCGACGACGGGAAGCTCGGCCTTCGCACCCTTGAGCCTCTCGATACCTTTGATCTTGTAGCTGGCGATAGCATAGAAGAACACCTTCTCGCTGGCCGTCTGATAGCCCTTGAAGGCGTAGTCTCCGTCCTGCTCAAACTTCCAGTCGCGAATCCGCTCGTTCGAGACAGCGAGGTTAACGATGAGCTTCTTGGGCCGGGTGTTGTCGTCGTAGGTGTAACGGTGGAAGCCAGTCCTCAGGGTAGATGTCAGCTCGGCGTTGATGCCGTAGCGCTCCAGATATACCTGGTAGAAGCCGGGGTGTGCGGACTCGCGCTTGTGGCTGAAATTCGAAGCGAAATCGTCGGGGTTTACCTCGCCGCTAACCGGAAGCAGAGGGATGTTGCAGAGATTCCAATGGCCCTTGTTGGTGTGGGCGAAGGCGACGATCTGCGGGTTTTCATACTCGTAGCCGGCCCCGCTGCCGAATTTGGTGATTGGGCTCAACTGCACCATTGCGTTGGGGACTGACGCGCCGGGAAAGACAAGTCCGGCCCAGACTCGCCACGGCGGTTTGAAGCCGATATCCGCCGGATTGGTGAGCGGAGCTGTGCCCAGGAAGGGGTTGACGTAGTCCACAGGCCGCCTCTGGGCCTGGAGGCGCACGGCAATGAGGATCAGAGACAGCAGGAGCAATGCATTTTTCTTGTTCATAGCGGGCGCGACACTCAGTTGGCGTTAGAATTGTGGGCGAGGACAACGCTGTCAATTCTCTCTGTTACCTTACACGGGAGATACGAGCGTAGACAACCTGACTCACAAACGTAGCTGACCAGTTCACCCTTGTCACTGTGAATCGATCACATGGAGAGGGGCTTTCAGATCAAGCCTCGATGGTTGTTCGTGGTCTGCTCGGCATGCCGATGGTGATCTTTTCCTTGGCGTCTCCCTATTTGGTGCGGCAGAAATCCAAGGCTTCGCCGGTGCAAGAGATGGGCAAAGCGGTAGCGAAGCGATGAGCGTCGCGTTGCAGATGGCGGAAGAGTAAAGATTAGTTGTTGTACGATCGCACGAATCTATGAAAGGGATATCACCGAGGCCTTTCATGACTCATTTCCTCAAGACTGGGAGGTGGCGAAAGAGTACGTCGCAAGGCTGCGGCGCTCTGACCCATGACGATCGCGATCATCTTTACAAGCGGTTGGGTTGGTTGAAGGCGAAGCTGGCAGGGGCCACCCATGTCGATGCACCCTTCGTGCGTGGTGCGACGGCCAAGTGGGGGACAAGACATTTCAGCAGGTTCAGGAAGAGTTTGCCGAGCTGGTGATCCCGAAGATTTGGCTGCGGAGTGGTAAGAATATTTCGCTCGTGGCAAAGAATCTGAGCATCTCTCCGAAAAAGGTTCGACGGATTCTGCGAAGTACTAACAAGCTTTAGATTATGGATTGGGTTGATCGAAGCGATCAACCCAGTCCCACACCAATTGTGCCGAAAGATGAGCTGCAATTCATGCCGATTCGCAAGCTAGATTAAATCGCCGGAACACCCCACGCCGTGAAGAGGAACTCGCCTAGTGGCTTTCTCTGCCGCGGTGCGACCTCCATAGCGCGGTAGTTTTCAGCCAGAGTTGCCGGGTCGCCGCTGCGCCCAAGCGTCCAGCAAGCGACGGGCTCAAAATCTTCCGGAACCGCAAATGATACACGCAGCTTTTCCGGTTCGAAGCCGGCGAGGCCGTGGGTGTGAAACCCGAGCGCGGTGGCCTGCAACGACGCGTTGGCGGAGGCAGCGCCTACGTCATGCACGGCGACACCATTAGGATCGCCCGTCATCGTGAAGCTCTTCTTCGCAAAGGTGGCGTAGAGCACTGGAGCCGCTCCAGCCCATGATTGATTGAACGGCTTAAGGGCGTCAAAGATTTTCTGCCAGGTTTCGTCGCCCTTGCGCCCAACAATAATTCTCCACGGCTGTTCGTTGTAGGACGATGCTGCCCATGCGGCTGCGGTGAAGATGCTCGCGAGGTCTGCATCGGTGACGGGATCCTGGGCGAAGGAGCGTGGGCTCCAGCGGCGTAGAAGTAGTGTTTCAACGGCGGCGTCGGTAGCGCCCATCTTTATCTCGTCCAATGAATCGTTCGCTGACATGTAGAGTCTCCTGTTTTTACTTGTTGATCGTTATGCTGCGTCATGGTGCGGTGTGCGCCGGTCGTTCTGCACTAAGTTGCTTCGGCGTTTAGCCAGACGCTTTCGGCCTGTCTGAGTGCGACTATCATCTCAGGGCGGTCGGTCCCGGGAAGATCGTCCTTAGGATCGAGGCCCAGACGGGAGAGATGGTAAGAGGTGAAGCGGTATGAGGGGCGGTATCGATCAAGTTCGGTCTGATTGATAACTGGAAACAGGCTGGGATTGCAGGGAGTCATCAGGTCGCGAATGTACACACAGCGCAATCCTGCAATCAGCCATCGACCGTCCAGCATCTGTGCACGCCACATAAGACGGACGAAACCCGTGTTCTTGCATGCGACACCATCGAGCGGAAAGAAGCTGTGGAGGGTGCATGCGGTTTCGGCGATGGCGCGGTCGTTTCGTACAGTGACTACAGCTGAGCCCATTTCATGAAAATTGATGCGGTCCGCTCCATCAACTCGTTTCTTGCTCGACTCGTACTGCAACCTCGTTCGGTTCACAAACTCGGCTCCGCTGCCTCTGAACCATGAGACTTCGATCTCAGAGTCGGGATGGTAGTAATCACCCATCTCGTCCCAGAACGCGGAATCGCGAGCAGTGCGCTCACGCAGAATAAGCTCTGCAATGGCGATCCGGTCCAACTGCTCCGATGTGGTTGCTGCTTCAGTCATCCGATACTTTCCTCCGGAGTTTCAACTGCAGTTAGGGAAGAAGTCAGGGGCCCACGGCTTGCAGGGCGTCCACGGCCGGGACCATGTCGCCGCTTACGCCATGCCAGCCGTGCGCAGCCAAAGAGTCGCCCAACTCGTCCAGCAACGCCGGCAATTCCTCAATCGCGCGCACTGACCCATAGACATAATTGTCGGGCCGCAGCAGAAATGCCTTCCGTCCAGACTGGCGATACCAGAGGTCGTACTCGCCGTCGATGTCAGCATACTGAGCGCTGGCACCGCGCGATACGTGTGCGAAGTCGATGTCGAGAGCAGCGATGAGATCCCGCTGGTGCTCGCTGAAGAGGCTGGCCGGCACGGGGTGGCGGGAGATAATCTTCCACCCTCGCTTCATAAACTGATCGAGGCGATCGACGCGGCGTCCCAGTGCAGCACGCGCCTGACGCGAAGGCCGGCCGTCCAAATGGTCACTCTGCGGCGAGTCTTGCGGCCGAATGATGCCAGGGCCCAGGCGAGGGAAGATCGGGGCCCGAGGCGCATGACCGGACCGCAACATCTCATCGCGTTGCCGAGCCTGTTCGGGGTCGGACATGAGGACGAGGTTGCCAACTGCATTCGACATCTCCGTGATGCCTCTGGCATGCGCGGAGCGTTCGCTTTCGTACGTGTCGAGGAACTCGAGGTCTGCTTTGCCCGAGAAAACTGCATCCAGCTTCCAGGATAAGTTCAGCGCATCACGGATACCGGAGCAGAGACCCTGCCCCATGAACGGCGGCATGGTGTGAGCGGCGTCCCCGATAAGCAGCACGCGCCCTGCCCGCCATTTGCTTGAAAGCCTGCTCTCGAAGGAATAGACAGAGTGCCTTGTAATCTTACCGTCGCCGGGGTAGATGCCCCACTTTGCAAGCAGCTTCCAGCAGGTCTCGTCACTCTCAAGGTAGGCTCGGCTCTCTCCTTCTTTGGCGTGAAACTCGAAGCGGGACCAGCGGTCTCCGCTCCAGCGGCCGGCCAACAGAGGACGATTGAAGTCAAGTACCTGGTATACCTCGGGTAGTTGCGGTAGATCGCGATCTGGATCGTTGTGCTCGAAATCGATCACCAACTGGTCGTTAGCTTTGAATCCAAGATCGACACGTTCGATACCCATCATCTTTCGAACGAAGCTCCCCGCCCCGTCAGCCCCAAGGATGAATGACGCATGAATGACCGATAGATCGGATTCAGGCCGGCTGGAGCTTTGGACGAACAGGCGGGCGCCTTCCGCGTCTTGTTCGATGTTTACTGCGTTCGTATCCATGAAAACGCGAACGCCCAATTCAAGAGCGCGTGCGTCGAAGATCTTCTCGAACTCAGGTTGATAGGTAAGGTAGCTGTCCTTCCACCCACTGCCTCCTTCACCCAGCTTGATCGTTGCGAGCAGTTCCATGTCAGCAGTGACCATGTGCCATTGCAGCATCGGTCGCGCGATGAGCTCGATCGATTCAGCGAACCCCATGTTCTGGAACGTTCTCATGGTTTCACTATCGAAGTGGCCGGCGCGAGGCAGATCGTAGCGGGTAGGGAAGCGCTCCACCACGATGACCGAGCGCCCGCGCTCGGCCAGCAACGTGCCAATGATCATCCCGACCGGCCCATAGCCAACGATTGCTACATCGCATGACATCTCCGCTGGAAGCATACTCGTGTTTCGTTGCCCTGTCGACATGTCTGTTACTCCCTTGCCAAAATGTTGGAATTGGAGAGGCTGCCCACGGATGGCGCCTCTGTAAGCGTGTGCCGGATGAGCAGGATAGAGATACCAGCGAGCACTGCGACGCCCGCGAAGATAAGGACGTTCTGACTGAGAGTTGCGCCCTCCTTCAGGATGATGCCGCCCAGGAGCGGTCCTGCTGCTGCGCCCAGGCGGCCGATGCCGGAGGTTGCGCCTATGGCGGTAGCACGAGATGTTTGTGGATACTGTGCAGCCATATAACCGAAGAGAACCGATTGATTGCCGACTGCGACCGCGCCGGTCAGGAAGATGAGCAGCTTGACCAGGATCGTGGACATGGGAATCGCCAGGGATGCGAGCAAAACAGCCGAAATGATGAACATGGCGATCACGACCTTGCGGCCGCCAATCCGGTCAGCCAACCACCCGCCCAGCAACGCGCCAACTAAAGCACCTGCATCGAGCAAGAGCAGAAATTGCAGCGCTGAACCGATTGGGTAGCCTGCTCCACGCATGAGTTGCGGAAGCCAGGTATTCAATGCGAACGAAAGTAAGAGCGCGAAGAAGTTGGCGGCTGCAAAAAGGGCGGTGACCAGAGCGGCATTACCCTGCAGCACACCTCGCCAGGGGCTGACTTCGTCTGAATCAATCTTCTGCACGGAGCGCCGCGGAGTCTCGGGTAGAAGCCATGCGGCAAGCGGCACCAGGGTGACGAGTGGCAGAGCCCCGAAACCAAAGAGACCGCGAAAGCCAACGTGGCCAATCGCCAGGATGGACAGACCGCCAGCAAGAATAGCGCCGATGCCAAACCCGCTCAGCATGATGGAATTGAACAGGACTTTTCTATCGTCGGGCGCGAACTCATATACCTGGGCGATTGCTGCCGGGGGTATCCCGCCGAAGCCGAGACCCGCCAGGAAACGAAAAAGTGCGAAAAGTTCCGGCGTTGGTGCGAGGGCAACCAGAATCATCATCACCGAGAAGAACGCAAGTAAGCTGATGAACATTTTGCGACGACCTAAACGATCGGTGAGCCAGCCCGCAAGGGGAGCTCCGATAAACATTCCAATGAACGCAGCGCCACCGATCGCGCCTACCTTCGCAGTTGTCAGGCCCCAGGGTTGATATGACAGCAGCGCGGGCACAGCGGCTCCGTAGACGATGAGATCGTAGCCCTCAAACAGGAGCGCGCCGAAGCCGAGTGCAACGGCGACGTAGGCTGCGCGGCGACCTGATTCAGTCGGAACGCTTTGGGATGAAACAAGATTCATAGACTTACTTTCAGATCGATGTTCGCCGGCTGGTGTAAGTGACATGCGGGTGCATCCTGCGCATGTTTCCTGCCTTGCGGATCAGCTTTAGCCTTCGCGGGATATACTGAACCATCAGAATAAACACTGTCAACAGCCTGAGATTCTTGAAGCCGGTAAAGGTAGATGAAGGCCCGAAAAACCCGCCTGTCAGGGCGGGCTCGTGATCTGCGGCAACGAAGGGATACGTGAGTCAGGTCCACGGGTCGCGCCACCACGAGACACAGTCGGGGGCAAACCCACGTATGTAAATCGTCGTATCGTGCACTGCCTTCTTCGAGCGTTCATAATCGGCGCGCAGACCGCACAAGATCATCACCGCCAGTTCTTCAAGATAGGCGCGGTTGCGCAGATTCACCTTATTTAGAATGCGCATTGCTTCGGACTGCGATCCGAGCAGAAGGCTACGGGCTGCCTTCACCTCCGAGAATTGGACCAATTTCGCCTCCCTCGCGTCGAGCAGGTGTGTCTCGACGATCTTGATCAGGAATGGGTCTCCAGAGAGGTAATTCGTCGATGACACGAAGTCTGCCCAAACGCGATCCGCGACACCATGAAGCAGGAACATCTGTATGCCGATCGCGAGGCGCTCGAGAGGGTCTGAACGCTCGAAAAAGTGTTCTACAGCTTTGAGATCGTCGGCGAGCTGCACGCTGAGCGCCTTGAAAGCATCTTCCATAGACACGAAGTGCAGGTAGAACGTGGCTCGCGAGACGTCCGCTTGTCGGATCACATCATCGATACCGGGTGATTCGTGCCCTTTGCTCTCGGCGTAACAGAACATTACAGCGGAAAGGAGCCGAAGGCGCATCTTTTCGCGCTTCTCTCGACCGACACGGATTCTATGGTCGCTTGCGGCTTTTGCCGGCATCGTTTGCTGTCCTGAATGGTTGACTTCGATCCTTGCGCTGAACGGGGCTAAGGCGCTGGCCTTCGCAACACGGATAGTGTACATGACATGTACTGCAAGGATCTGTCCCTGGCTACAGGTCCTTTGCGAACGTTCCGTCGGCGACCGTTCCATCAAATCTCTTTCATTGCTCAAGGCTTAGCCTTGCCCAAAGCTGCAATCGCCAGCGGATCTGACGCTACCAGCCCGCGGAATTGCGCACGAACAATCGCGCCGAATGGCGCAAAACTCCAGACTCCAGACCGCGTCGGAGCCTCACAATCGGCATCGCATAAAAATATATGTCGCGCCTATTGTGAGTCTTGCGATTGCGCATGTATAGTTGGCACCGCATCGAGCACCGCGTATGTTCGGCAGCAAGCCTTAGGAGCCTTCATGTCCCAATTCAAAACCACGAGCGGCGAGCTTACGTCGCCTACCATCTGCAGGTCGTTCTCAACCGGTCGACGGACTGCTCAACGGCTGCTCCTTCTAATGGCGATCTTTCTCGTCTTCTGCACGCTGCGCCTCGCGGCCCAGGTTGCCACGGGCGACATCCTCGGAACCGTGACTGACCCCGCGGGCGCGGTCATTCCGGGCGCAACGGTGCGGCTCGAGAACGTCGGCACGCATGAAATCCGCACCTTTATCACAAAGGGCGATGGCGGATACACGATCAGTGCAGTCCAGCCCGGAACATACACCGTGACCATTGGATCGCCGAGCTTCAAGACATTCGACGCGAAGAACGTGGTGGTGTCCGCGGCGGACCGCGTACGCATTGACGCCGCATTGCAACCAGGGTCGGTTGACGAGCGCGTCGAAGTGATGTCGACGCCGACATCGCTGCAAACCGATTCGACCACTGTCGGCAGCACAATAACAGAGAAGACACTGCTCGATGCGCCACTGAACGGACGAAATTATGTTGGACTTGTGCAGGTTCAGGCCGGTGTGAACGCCGGCTCTCCCAATTCTTTATCCAGCGGATCGAACATTGTGGATCGCCGCCAATCGTCTTCAATCTCTGCGAACGGACAGGAAGAACTCTTCAATAACAATCAACTTGACGGCCTTGACAACAACAGCCGAACGATCGGAACGCTGCTCCTGCGCCCCTCAGTCGAGGCCATCAGCGAAGTCAGAACCGACATCAATCTATACACTGCCGAGGTCGGCCGCACGGGCGGCGCTGCGATCAACGTCATTAGCAAGTCAGGCGCTAACCAGTTTCACGGCTCCGCTTACGAGTTTTTTCGGAATGACATTACAGACGCGCGCAACTTCTTCGCGACGGCCTCGCTGCTATCTCACAAGCCTGAGCAACGCCAGAACCAGTTCGGCGCCAGTCTTTCAGGTCCAATCTTCCGCGATCGCACCTTCTTCTTCGTTGATTACGAAGGCCTTCGCCTGATCAACGGTAATAATTCCGTTTACACCTCCACGGTACCGACCGTCGCGCAACAAGCCACACCGGGCGATTTGCATGAAATCAAGAATCCCTTCTGCACAGACCAGTCGCCTATCGGGCCTTGCCCAAAGGGAGCTTCTACTACTGTCGCGAACGTTTCCGCCGCGGCCCTTGACCCAACGGCGCTTGCCTATTTCAAGTTGTTCCCGCTTCCGAACCAATTTGGGGCTGGGACCAACAACGGGACCGTCAACAACTTTCTGTATAACCCGAGCGCGTCGCTGTACTCGTCGCTGGGCGATCTTCGCATCGACCATCACTTCGGCTCAAAGGACACTCTCTTCGGGCGCTACTCCTACAACCGCACCCAGGCATTCACTCCGCCTTATCTGCCTGCGGCAAATGGCGTGCAGGCAGGCGGAATCGTCGCCGGCACTCTGCCTGGCAACAATCTGACGACGGCTCACAATGGACAGTTTGGCTACACCCATGTATTCACCCCTTCGCTCTTGCTGGAGCTTCGGGCGGGTTACACCTACTTCAATCTGGATACCACGCCACTGAACTTTGGCCGGAATCTAAACGACTCCGCGCCTTACCTGATTCCGAACGCGAATGAATGCAGCCTCTGCTCCGGCCTGGCAACGCTAAGTCTGGTTGGTTTCGCTGGGCTTGGCGACTCGATCTCTCAGCCCTTCTACAACCAGGAACACAACACGCAGTTTTCGGGGGCTCTGACCTATACCCACGGACACCAGACGTTCAAGGCCGGCGGGGCACTGATCCGACGCAACTTCAGCTTCCAGTTGCCTCTCTACCCCAAGGGACTGTTCATCTTCGCGCCCACTGCCGTAGCTTCGACATTCACATATGTGCCAACGCTGCAAAAGCTCCTCACGGGAACCGGATACGTTACCCAGCGCCAGCTTCTAATCGTGAAGCCGTACGACCGGACGTACGAGCCCTCCGGATATTTTCAGGACGATTGGCGCGTTCGCCCGAACCTGACCCTCAACATGGGTGTCCGCTACGACGTTTATACCAAGCCCAACGAGAAGAATGGCAACACCTCCGACTTCAACTTGAGCACGTTCAGTCTGGTCAACAGCGCAACTGGAGGCTTGCAGAACATCTACACCGACTTCAGTCCGCGTTTCGGCTTCGACGCTACTATCGCAAGGGGAACGGTTTTGCGCGGTGGATTCGGCCTCACCTTTTTCCCGGGTGACTCGAACAATAGTCTGGTCTTCACGAACCCTCCTGTAGGCTTCAACAGCGGAACCGTCTTCCATGCCGGACCTCTCTCTACTTCGGGTATCGGCGCGGTGCCTACAACGGTCTCCTCGACTCTGAGTGGCGGCTTGTCGGCGAAGCCTCAGCACCAAGCGGACAGCTACCTGGAACAGTTCAACCTGCTGCTACAGAAGGAGTACCGCGGAACCGTCTTTACGGCCGGCTATGTTGCGGAGCTCGGCCGACACATTGTGGATTCCTCTCCGAATATCGACCTGCCGGATCCGCAGGGTCCGGTTGCCGCGGGAACAGCGGCACCCGCCTTCCGGTTTGCGACGCAGTTGCCTGCGGTAACCGGCATCAATTTTTTCGGCAACTTTGGCGCATCGTCGTATCACTCTGGTCAAGTTTCTGTGGAACGGCGCACCTCGCACGGCCTGACTGCCAACCTGAATTACACCTTTGCGCATAATCTGGATGATGTCCTTCAGGTGTTTAGCGGCGATGGCCTTGGTTCCAACGGTTTCGGCCTTCAGCCGTTCAACGTAGGCCGTGCTGACTTCGGTAACTCCCCGTTGGATATCAAGCACCGCTTCGCCGGCTTCTTCAGCTACGACATTCCAACCGGAAAATCAGGATCCGCCATCTACAAGGCGGTGGCGGGCGGATTCCGGCTGAACGGCCTGGGATTCTGGCAGTCTGGTGCGCCGTTCACCGTGACTGATACAACCACGCAAGCGAACGGCCTCGCCAGGATTAATCTTCCTACCATTACGGCCGACAAGCCCAACGTGGTTGGTCCCTATAATTCAGGCGGCCCTCTCACGCAATTTTTCAACACCAGCGCATTCGCCGGACAGCCGATCGGGACCGCCGGCAACGAAGGCCGCAACCAGATTTTTGGACCGCATCTTCGCCGCGGCGATCTGTCCCTGTTCAAAACTATCCCGGTGCGAGAAGGCCTGAAGCTGGAACTGCGTGCGGAGTGCTTCAACTTCACCAACACGCCGAACTTCGCCCAGCCGAACGCCGTCATTACGGCTTACGGCCCGACCGGCGCACCCCTGACCACCAGCGGCTTCGGCAGCATCACGAGCACCGCATATGGCTACTCGGGGCGCCAGTTCCAGTTCGCCGGACGCTTCAGCTTCTAGATCGATTGTCTCTCAGCTCCTCCCGGCTCTTCGCAACGCAAGAAGAGCTGTGAGGACTGAGAGTTTAGAGCGCGCTTGGTCTGCCACGCAGAATGGTCCGGTTCGAAAAAGGTTGGAGTAAGTGATGGCGTGTGAGAGAGGTAAAGCAATGAACACACAAAAGTATCGGCGCAAAATACAGAAGGTGCAGCTCTTCGTCACCATAGTCAGTTTGTTCGTTGTGAGTGTCGGTCATGCCTTCGCCCAGGCAGTCTCCAGCGCCAAGATTCACGGCGTAGTGAAAGATGACTCCGGCGCCGTGATTCCCAAAGCGACGATCGTCGCGACTCAGATTGAGTCGGGACAGAGCTCTACCGCAGTGTCTTCGGACTCTGGTGAATACATTCTCCCCAGCCTTCCCGTAGGCGCATACGTCATCAAAGTCACCGCACCTGGCTTTCAGACTTATAGCCGCACCGGGGTCGTGCTGCAGGTCTCAAACGACCTCCAAATCGATGCCCCCATGACGGTCGGTTCGACGGATGCCGTGATCAATGTTGAGGCGGGTGCAAGCCAGGTGCAGACCGAGGATAACTCGATCAACACCGTCATCGATCAGGCGCGAACAGTCGATCTTCCGTTGAATGGACGCAACGCAGCCAACCTGGTGCTGCTTTCAGGCGGCGCCGCACCCACCGTCACTGGGCACGTCTCCTCATCCTCCAGCTACGGTTCCATCGGAGTCAACGCGATTGGCGGCGCGGTCACGATCTCCGTTTCTGGCGGCCAGTCGGATCAGATCAACTTCCTGCTGGATGGTGGTGACAATAACGATCCCGCCTTCAATACGAATCTCCCATTTCCATTTCCCGACGCGTTGCAGGAGTTTTCGGTGCAGACGACGGGGCTTGCCGCGCAGTATGGACTTCATCCCAGCGGCGCGGTCAACATTGTGACGAAGTCAGGCACGAATCAATTCCACGGGGGCGCTTTCGAATTTCTTCGCAACAGCTACACCAGTGCGAGCAATCGGATCACCGGCCAGGTGAATAACCTGAAGCGCAATCAGTACGGCGGATTTCTTGGCGGCCCTATCCTGCACGACAAACTCTTCTTCTTTGGGGGATATCAGGGAACCGCTCTGCGTATCTCGCAATCCAACACGGCCGTTATTCCGACGACGGCCGAACTTGCCGGTAACTGGACGCCTTACTTCCAGGCCGTCCAGAACTTGAGCGCAACCAAGGTTTGTCCGATCACAACTGCGATCGCGGGAAAACTGATCGCAGCAGGCTTTTCTACGGCGGACCCGGTGGGATGCGCCGCCACCATCTCGCCCTCGCTTTACAGCACCGTCGGGCAGAACGTTGCCAGGTTCCTTCCGACGGGCGCGGTCTCCGATGCTGTCGGCGATGTGACGTATTCGACTCCGTATCCTCAGAACGAGAACCAGTTCATCGGCCGTCTCGACCACACCATCTCGCAGCGCCAGAAGGTGTTCGCACGTTACTTCATGACCAACTTCGGCGCGCTGCCTGCCTTCAACGGAAACCTGCTGAATGCGATCAATCCGGGCCTCATCGATCGCGATAAGACCCTCACCCTGGGACATAACTTCATCATCAATCCGCGGTTGACGAACTCCATTCGCCTGACGGCAAATCGTCTGGCGGTGCAGAGAAACGATGCGACGACGCTGCCAAATTTGGTCGCTCTCGGCTCCAACATGACAAATACGGAATCCAACTATCTCTATCTCAACGTGGTTGGCGCCTTCCAGGCCGCGTGTGGACCCTGCTCTCCGTTCGCCATTGTGACGAATCAGATTCAGGCGGCGGATGACCTCTCTCGTGTCAGTGGCAAGCATTTTCTTCAGTTTGGCTTCGACTACATCGATCAGATCTACAACCAGAAGCACTTCAACAATGAAAATGGATTCTTCACCTTCAGCGGCACCGACACGGGCTTCTCAATCGCCGACCTTCTGCTTGGAGAGCCAACCACTCTGACTCAATCCAACGGAGGTCCGGGTGCGCTTTTACACCTGCGGCAGAACTACTTCGGCTACTACGCTCAGGACACCTACCATCTCACCAGGACGCTAGTACTCAACGTCGGTGTTCGTTGGGAGCCGTGGCTTCCTCCCTACAACAGAGACAATCGGGGGCAAACCTTCTCGCAAGCCAACTTCAACTCCGGGACAGTGTCCACGGTCTTTACAAACGCTTCCGCAGGTCTCTTATTCGTTGGAGATCCAGGTGTAAGCAACAGCATCGTCAAAAGAACTCTGGATAACGTTTCGCCGCGTGTGGGATTTGCCTTCGACCCGACAGGTACCGGAAAGCAGAGCATCCGCGGTTCCTATACCCTCGTCTTCGATGAGCCCACTACAGACGAGAACCTGGAATACACCAACTCCGGCGTTCCGTATGGCGGCGCTGTCAGCGTGGCGTTCAACAACACCTTCAAGAAGAACCTGGATAGACCGTACCAGGGTGTGGCAGGCGGCAACCCGTTTCCCAGCCAGTACCCGCCAACTTCGACCGTCGCATTTCCAAGCGCGAGCATTGCCCCGCAGGTAGATCCAACGAACGCGGGACGTCCCTACATGAACCAGTACAACCTGAGCTACCAATACCAGGCCCCCTGGAAATGGCTACTGACGGCGAGCTATATAGGAACGCATACCGTCCACCTCTACGGCCTTCTTCCATACAACTACGCAACCTACTTTCCGGGGACGTCAACCGGGGTGGCCGGTTCGTGCGGCACACTTACGCCGGTTCCCGCAGCCGGCGTGGCTTGCTCTTCGACGAGCAACACGACGCAGCGACTGAAGCTCTATCAGCAGACCGCTGGAGCTGGGGCGGGCCCACGCTATGGTGCTTTCAATCAATTCACGAGTTACGGCATGGCGAACTACAACGGTCTCATTCTCACTGCCAACCACCCCTTCGCAAACAACTTTACTGTTCTGGCAAATTACACCTACTCGAAGTGCCTGGGAAACATTAACTTCTCCGGAGATACCAGCCCGGTTCCCCAGAATCCGATGAATGTCGCTGGGGAATATGGCCATTGCAACTTCGATCTGACTCATAATTTCACAATCTCAGGTGTTATTACATCTCCGAAGTTCACCAACCATCTCTTGAATGAACTGGCTGGTGGCTTCCAGGTGAGTCCGCTCTTTAGCTATCGCTCAGGCCAGCCCTTCACCGTCACCGACGGTGTCGATGTTTCGTTGACCGGAGTTGGTTCGGATCGTCCCAATATGGTTCCCGGCGTGCCGGTTTACCGTCACAACTTCTTCCCAAATACGGCGACGAAATACCCGCAATGGTATAACCCGGCAGCCTTTGCACTCGCTCCTGCGGGAACGTTCGGCAACGAGCAACTGATGTCACTGCGGGGACCTGGCTTCGCCAACCTGGATCTGGCTGTCTCGAAATTCTTTCCAATCTACGACCGAGCGAAGCTGGAGTTGCGCGGGGAAGCCTTCAACGCCTTCAATCATCCCAACTATTCCACTCCAACGAATTCGACAGCCATCGCTCCGCAACTCAGCCCGATCAACTCCGCTACCGCGGGCTTGATCACAAGCACCGCCGGCGACAACCGGATCTTGCAGATTGCTGCGAAGATCACGTTCTAAGCTAATCGAAGTTCGCCAACAAGGAAGTTGAAAGGTCATGATGGAGATCCAAGCGTTGTCGAACGAACATGGCCGCGGTGAGTGGGCGAGGAACTGGTATATCCCTTTGCTGTCCATGCTGGGGATAGCCGTCTCGGTAATGCACACCTACACGCTCGGCGCGCTGATGCCGGCAATCCACACCGCGACTGGATGGACAAGGTCGCAGATCTCCACCGGGCCGGTGATGGTCAGCATCACCGGAATCATCTTTGCGCCGTTTGTAGGCGCCGCGATCGATCGATACGGATGCCGCAGGATCGCTCTCGCCGGATTGGTACTGTATTGCCTTACCTTTTCCGCCCTTGGATTCACGGGCCCGCAGAGCACGAGCTGGGTCGTGGGATGGACTCTGGTGGGTCTTGCCTTCGTGTTGGTGAGCCCCACCGTCTGGACGGCCGCAGTCGTGGCCGAGTTCGAGAAGAGCCGCGGCAGAGCGATCGGGGTTGCTCTCGCGGGGACCGGCGTGGGATCGATATGTCTTCCGTATATCTCGACCATTCTGCAGGAACATTTTGGATGGCGCGGAGCCTATCGCTGGCTTGGGCTAGGTGGATTTCTGGTCTCATTCCCGCTGGTCTGGCTGTTCTTTCACGGCTCGCGGGATCTGCGGCGCAAGTTGTCGCCCTCTTTAGCTGGCACGGAGCGGAATGCCTTGCCAGGGGTACCGGTACGCGAAGCATTTCTGTCGCGTCGATATTTTCAGATGGCGGTGGCCTGTCTCTTTGCTTCAACTGCCGGAGCGTCGATGGCAGTGCATTTCGTTCCGATTGTGAGGGGCAATGGTTTGTCCGCGCATACAGCGGCGGCGATCGCGGCCGGCATCGGCTTTTCCTCGATAACCGGGAGACTGCTGGGAGGTTACCTTCTGGACTACGTTAGTGGCCCGCTCGTCGGCTTCGTCTCCTGTGCATTCGGTGTACTGGTGGCGCCTTCGCTCCTGCTGAGCCATGGCGCGGGGGCCGGCCTGTTCGGCGCATGCATGGTTGGTCTGTCAGCGGGGATGGAGATCGCGGTATTGGCCTATCTGATTCCACGATATTTCGGAGTTCGTCACTATGGATTGCTCTTCGCGGTCATGAATGGCTTAGTCATTGTGGGTTTGGGAATCGGTCCACTGATAGGCGGAAGTCTATTCGATCGCTTCGGAAACTATCGCATGCTGCTGCTGCTGACGGCGCCGCTCTATGCCGGGAGCGCGATCCTGTTTGGAACCCTGGGCCGACCGGAGAAGAGCTTTTCCCTGGCGCCCCTCGCCACTCCCGCTGGAAGTGAAGCTTAAGCTCTCTTCAGAGGTTCACAGAATTGCGAAGCCTGGCGCTTCGATTCGAAAGGAATACGACACAATGGCACTTGATATCGGCAAACAGAAGCAGTTCACTTTTCCAGGCACCTCCGTCACGGTCAGCCGGATGGGCTATGGCGCCATGCGACTCTGCGGTCCGCATTCATGGGGTCCGTCGAAGGATGAGGACAATGCAGTGGCTGTGCTTCGCGAGGCGATCGCCTGCGGTGTCGATCACATCGATACCGCGGACATGTATGGGCCGCATGTGGTCAATCAGATCCTCAGGAAGGCACTTCATCCTTACCCGGCCGGTTTGACGATCGTGACCAAGGTAGGTGGCCGCCGCATCGCGGAGAGGACCGTCGTACCCGGCTACTCACGTGAGCAACTTACGGAAGAAGTTCACGACAATCTCCGCAATCTCGGACTGGATACGCTGGACGTTGTCAACCTGCGAGTCGGTCATCCATTGCTTCCTCTCGATGCTTCCATTGAGGAGCCGCTCACTGTGCTGACCGAGTTGAAGTCTCAAGGCCTGATTCGTCACCTGGGTCTAAGCAATGTCACGCCGGGACAAGTTGCCGAAGGCCAGAAGATAACCCGCATCGTCTGCGTGCAGAACCTCTACAACGTAACCAACCGGAACGATGACAGTCTGGTCGACAGCCTGGCGGAACAAGGCATTCCCTATGTGCCTTACTTCCCACTCGGGGGCTTTAGCCCGCTTCAGTCCTCTGTTCTTGACGAGGCTGCCAAGTCGCTTGGCGCCACGCCGATGCAGGTCGCACTTGCGTGGCTGTTGCAGCGCTCACCCAACATGCTGCTGATCCCTGGCACATCGTCCATCGAGCATCTTCACGAGAACCTCGCCGCCGCGAAGCTAGAATTGTCCGACGAGATCGTAGCCAGCATGGACGCGATGAGCAAGCCCGCCAGGTAATCTCGGTAGAGGAGACGATGAAGATGGCAGGTGAGCATGTCGCAAAGAACGAAGAGATGTACCGCAAGCAAATTCTGGATCGCGCAGCGATCGCCGATCTCATTCAGCGCGAGCGAGCGACTCGCGATGCCGCCTCCTGGGATGAGATGGCTTTGTACTATCATCCGGACTCGATGGTCGACGTTGCATGGTTCAAGGGATCGGGTCAGGAGTTCGTGCAAGCCACAAAGAAGAATTGGCGGACAGACGCGATCAACTTCCACGAGATGGGCCCGGCCGTCGTCACCATCAACCAGGGACGCGCCATCGCCGAGACAGCCTGCACGCTCCATGGCTTCTATAACTTCAACGGAGTCGATGTCACGTCCACCGGCTTCGTACGCCTTCTGTGGAGAGCGCAACGACTGGATGATCGTTGGCTCATCGCGGGTCTGCGCAGCGTCTACATACGAGACATGCTGCAGCCCTGTAATCCCAGCCAGCGTATAACGCTCGACGAGGCCGAACTCGCGACCTACCGTCCCTCGTACCGCTATCTCACTGCGACTTTGAAGTATCTTGGGCGCGATCCAAAGCACGATCTTCCAGGGTTCGATCGGCCCGAGACCGTTGCGGCTCTGCGGGGAGCCGAGAAGAGCTGGCTTCAGCTGGCGTAGTCTGCTGAAGCCACCGCTTTCCTCAGATCAGTGGGGATCGACCCAGCCAGTCGAATGCTGTTTTATAGAGCGCGTTCACTCGTTCCGGCTGATCGTCGCCATAGAGATCGGCGGTCATGGAGCGACCAGCGAGGCTGATGTCGTAAGCGACAAAGCGGTATGGCGCGCGGAACTCAGCGAGTTTTTCATAGTCGACGTCCAACACGGTGCCGGGGAGTGTTGGAGTCAAGGTATCGCGCTCATAAATCGCGTTCATGAACAAGATCTTCCAGGCGCCGTCGCGCTTCTCCAACTGGTAGAGCATGCGGGTGTAGGAGCTTAGGTCTGCCTCGACGCCCTTCAGCATGAAGCGCCGCTCGACGGAAAGCGGAAGTTCAAGCACGGCCCTCTCGTCATGCATATGCACAGCCGGCGGCGATGGACGGTGCAGGATCTTCAGACCCATCTCCGCCATCTTTTGGGAACGCGCGACGAACTCCGCGCCCGGACCGTCAAACCAACTCAGCGTCACTCGTGAGTCGGGATGAAAGCACGCCGCCATTTCTCCCCACCAGCCACGGTCGCGGCCTTGCCTCTCACGTAGAACCAGCTGCGTAATTTCAACTATGTCGTTCATCGTCACCTCCCTCGGGGTATCCCTGCTAAACCTAAGCTGACTATTCCGCCGGCTTCCATGCTGCTCTGCCGTCAGTCTGCACGACTCGCCCAACGTTCGGCCAGGGAAAGTGCGGTGAGAAGCTCTGCCAGTTTGATTCAAGCAATGTCTGGATGAGGGCTTGCCGGGTAGCCACTCCAACTTCTGGCTCAAGGTCCATGGGGTTATGGATGTGTGGAGTCTCAATCGAGATCACTGGATTCACGATGCTGTCTGCCATGTAGAACAGCGATTCAGGCTCGCCTTCCACCAGGAATCCAACCTGGCCTGGCGTATGTCCGGGCAGCGCCATCGAGCCAATGCCGGGTATGACCTCGTCGCCGGCGCGAAATGTTTTGATGGAGTGACCCGCAAATCTGAGCAAACGTCCCGACGCACTCAGCCTTCCTTGCTTGATGGGCTCCGGTGTAGGCGAGAAGCTGAGATCGATTACATCGCGGCTCCAGAACGCTACCTCCTCTGCTCCGGCGAAGTAGACAGCATTCGGAAATCTTTTGCTTCCATCGTCGCGCAGCAGGCCGCCGACGTGATCGGGATCGAGATGCGAGATGAGCACGACATCGATCGACTCCGTTGCGATGCCCGCCTGGGTGAGCGATTCGATCATTCGGCCATCGCTCCGCATGGGCCGGCCCACCAGTTCCGCGTTGAAGCCGAATCCGCTGTCCATCAACACCACTTTGCCTGATTTCGGCAAGGTCACCAGCAGACACGACAGCGGGACCAGGCGGAACTCCATCGGTTTACCCGGTTGGGGCGGACCCAGCGGTGCGCGGATGGCTCCATCGCTAAGAGAGACGCAATCGATGTCTCCCACGCGAAAACGATGGAACCTTGCTTCGGTTCCGGGGAGCGTCGCTGCTGTATCGGTGACTTGAGGTTCGCTCGTCGAGGTGTTCAAGATCGTCTCCCTGGCTGTGGTATTCCTATCTGCTGCGCACCCGGCGCAGTTTCACAGATGTTCGCCACCATCGAGCAGAAGGCTTTAGTGTAGGTGCCATGTATTTTGCAGAGCGTCAACTCTAAGGTTCTAACATAGAGATGCCACCACGCGCCACTCAATCCTCGAAAGACCGCGTTTCTCAGGAAAACGGCGGATAGCACCTTCTGCGTGGTGGTTTCCGTCGTCGTTTCCTTCCCGCCACGACGATCTCAAGACAACATTGCTAATCTTCTAAAAATATATGTCACGCCTATTGTGAACTCAGCAAGCTGACTGCTATATTGGTCCGCCTGAGAGAAAACGGTTTCGTAAGCATTGACCGCATGCCGTAGAGACGGCCTCATCGAGGATTCAGAGAGGGAAGCACGCAATGGAAAAGCAGAGAACAGCACGGCATTGGATTGGCGGGGACTGGGTCGAGCATGGTCTTGAGAAGCAGAGCATCAACCCGGCGGACGGTAAAAGTATTGGGACCTTCTTCGACGGTAACGCGGAGACGGCTCAGCGCGCCATCACTGCAGCCGCTGACGCCTTCAAGCTAGAGGGTTGGCGCACGGACCCCATGCTTCGTTCCACCGCCCTGAGCCATCTCGCCGATGTATATGCGGCACGCCTCAAGGAGGTAATCGACTGCCTCTGCCTTGAAAACGGCAAGACGCGTCCAGAGGCCACCTTCGAGGCGACCTTGATTATTCGGGCGCTGCGTTTTGCCGCCGGGCTCTCGCTGCACACCTTTGGCAAGGTGATGGATTCGGTTCCCGGGCGCCAGTCTATGTCGATCCGGCAGCCGGTAGGCGTCTCCGGCCTCATCATTCCGTGGAACTCTCCTGCTTACCTCGGTATTCGGGCGCTGGCGCCTGCCTTGGCCGCCGGCTGCACTGCTGTGATGAAGTTTCCCGCGCAAGCCGCACAGAGCGCCAGCGTGGCCGCTGACTTGATGAGCTCGGTTCCCGAGCTGCCCAAGGGAGTTGTCAACATCTTCTTCGAAGCAGGCGCAGAGGGAGCGCAGCTGTTGGTCAGCTCGCCTCAGGTCCCGGTCATCAGCTTCACGGGTAGCACCCACACCGGCAGGCTGATTGCCCAGGCGGCGGCCGTGCACCTCAAGCGGGTAGGGTTGGAGCTTGGTGGCAAGACGCCGCACGTCATCTTCGACGACGCCGATCTGAACGTTCTTCTTCCCACGCTTGAGAAATCCGCCACTGTCTTCGCGGGCCAATTCTGCATGACGGGAAGCCGCATCCTGGTACAGCGTGGCATCGCGGACAAGGTGATCAACGGCCTTGCGGAGCGACTCAGGAAAGTCAAGCCTGGTCCGGCTTCCGACCCCACCAGCGACATGGGTCCACTCATCGACGTAGCGTCTGTGGCGCGGGTCGATAGAGCTGTCGAAGGTGCGATCGCTGCGGGTGCCAAGGTGATCGTTCGAGGTGGACCTTCCACTGACCCCGCATTAGATGGCGGTGCCTTCTACCATCCGGCGTTGCTCTCTGTAACGAATGCCAGCTTGCCCATCGTGCAGCAGGAAACCTTCGGTCCCGTGCAGACGGTTCAGGTGTTCGATACCGAGGACGAAGCAGTGGAGATGGCCAACGACTCCGAGTACGGCTTGAACGCCTGTGTCTGGAGCCGCGACATCGACACGCCGGTGCGTGTCGCAAGGCGTCTGGATGCCGGTATGGTGTCCATCAATAGCTGGGCCAATCTCGCCGTCGAGTTTGAGGAAGGCGGTTACAAGGCGAGCGGCATAGGCAGGCTCGGTGGCACGGCTTCCATCGAAGATTTCCTGGAGTACAAGCAGATCGCACATACGTTCGCCGGGGGCCATCACTAATGAGCGCTCAGTTCCTGACACAAGCAGCCGTGGTAAGCCAGGCCGGCGGAGCGTTCGTGCTCGAAGAGATCGAGTTGTCGGCCCCGCGCAAGGACGAAGTGATCGTGCAGCTTGAGGCCAGTGGCATGTGTCATGCGGACCTTTCGGCCCGCGCAGGACATATCCCATTTCCGCTGCCTGCGGTACTGGGCCATGAAGGTGTCGGACGCATCGTCGAGGTCGGCTCGGCGGTGGATGACGTTGCAGTCGGTGACCGCGTCGTCATCAGCTTCAGCTGGTGCGGTCATTGTTCTGCCTGTCAGGGCGGCACGCCGGTTTACTGCCAGGATTGGCCGCGTCTCAATCTCGTCGGAGGCAGTCGGGGTGATGGCTCGGCCACGGTCAGCCGCGCCGGGGAATCGCTGCACGGACACTACTTTGGCCAGTCCTCCTTCTCTCGCCGCATCGTCGCGGCGGCCCGTTCTGTTGTGCGTGTGCCTGAGGATGTGCCCGCTGCCGTGCTTGCTCCGCTGGGATGCGGTGTGCAGACGGGAGTGAGTGCAGTGACGACGGTGCTGCGGCCGGGGCCGGGAGCACGTGTCGCGGTGTTTGGCGTGGGTGCGGTCGGCCTCTCCGCGATCATGGGACTCGGTATTACCGGCGCGGCGCAGATCATCGCCGTCGACATTCATGCGAAGCGTCTCGCCCTCGCGCGTGAGCTTGGGGCCACCGATTTGATCGACGCCGGCAAGGGTGATGTGGCGGAGCAGATCGCCCAGCTTACCGGTGGAAGGGGCCTGACCGGCGCCGTAGAGACCAGCGGAAATTTAGGCTCGCTCCGAGCTGCGATCGCATCGCTCGCAGCGGCAGGGACCTGCGTCGTCATCGGAGTTCCGCGTGCCGGAGAGACTGTCGCGGTCGACGTGGTGAACATGGTCGCCCGAGGCCTGCGCGTCGTCGGAACTAACCAGGGCGATGCCGTCCCGAGAACGTTCATTCCGCAATTAATCGAGCTCTACCAGCGCGGTCGTTTGCCCATAGAGAAGATTGTCACGTGCTTCGATTTTGCAGAGATCAACCAGGCAGCCGAGGCTTCACTCAACGGCAGCGTGATCAAGCCCGTCCTGATGATGTGACGCTCTTTCCGCACCTTGAATCAAGTCCTTCCCTTTACTAACCCATGCTTGCCGAACAGGAGAAACGCCATGCCCGACAAAGTCAAAAAGATCATTCTTGAGGAACATTTTTCAACACCCGAAGTAGGCGGATACGCTACCAAGGTACTCAGCACCATCGATCATGATTTCATCGCCTACGTGAAGCCGCGCCTCGCGGATATCGGTGCTCTGCGCATCGAGGATATGGACAAGAACGGAATCGACATCTCTGTGCTTTCGGTCACTACGCCCGGCGTGCAGATGGAGCCGGATACCGCGATAGCCGTCAAGGAAGCAAAGCACCTTAATGATCTGCTCGCTACACAGATTCAACAGTACCCAACACGCTTCGCGGGTTTTGGAACTGTTGCCTTGCAGGATCCAACGGGAGCCGCAGACGAGCTTGAGCGGTGTATCAAGCAGCTCGGTATGAAGGGCGCGATCGTCAACGGTCACAGCAACGGCGACTATCTGGACGATCCGAAATTCTTTCCCTTCTGGGAGCGCGCGGAATCTCTTCAAGTGCCTATCTATCTGCATCCAGCCGATTCCCCGGCTCAGGCCAGCAATGAGCAGGATTATCCCGAGATGGCCGGTCCCGGCTGGGGGTGGACGCCCGAAACCGCGGGACATGTTCTGCGGCTGATATACGGCGGTGTGTTCGATCGCTTTCCCAGGACGACCGTCATTCTCGGGCATATGGGCGAGACACTCCCGTTTATCCTGTGGCGCCTCGATAGCCGCTACAAGATGATGCAGCACCGCTACAACATCAAGAAGATGCCGTCGGAGTATATCCAGCAGAACGTCATGGTGACTACGGCGGGTTCCTTCTCCGACGCGCCACTGATCTGCTCCGTTATGGCGCTGGGAGCGGACCGCATCATGTTCTCCGTCGACTATCCGTACGAGTACACGGAGCAGGCGGTTGAGTTCATCGAGAAGGCTCCCATCAGCGCTTCTGATCGCGAAAACATATGCCACGGCAATGCCGAGCGGTTGTTGAAACTCTGAGCGATTGCGGGCGTATCGACGATCAAGTTGGCTGACCTGACGAGAAGGGAATCGAGCGGATGAACACCTGTGGCAACACGATCCTGATTACAGGAGGGGGCTCAGGCATAGGGGCAGGCCTCGCGGAGGCCTTCCACAAACTGGGCAACACGGTAATTATTGCCGGCCGGCGCAAGGCCGCGCTCGATGCGGTCGTGGCGCGTCATCCGGGTATGTCAGCGGAGACTCTGGATGTCTCCGACGCGACGGCGATTGAAAGCTTCGCGGATAGGATCGTATCGGCGTATCCCGAGCTGAACGTCCTCATCAACAATGCAGGGATCGCAGCGTTCGAAAAACTGACCGCAGGCAAAGAGCACCTTGAGACTGCGGAGGCGATCATCACCACGAACGTGCTCGCTCCCATCCGTCTGAGTACGGCTCTTCTTCCGCATCTGCTCGGTCGGCCGCACGCAACCATCGTCAATATTGGTTCAGGTCTGGCTCATGTTCCGCTCGCGGCTTTCCCGACGTACTCCGCGAGTAAGGCTGCCATCCACTCCTACACGCAGTCGTTGCGTTTTCAACTGGAAGGGTCCTCGATTGAAGTTTTGGAGTTGATCCCTCCGGCAGTCAACACCTCACTGGGCGGAAATGACCCAACCAAAGAGCCTCCGCCGGGCATCATGCCGCTGGCCGATTTCATCAGCGAGACGATGGCCCTCTTCAGCACTCAGCCAACCCCTTCCGAATTATGCGTTGAGAACGTAAAGCCGCTTCGTTTCGCAGAGGCGAATGGCACTCACGAAAAGATGTTTCGCATGCTCGGCGCAGCTTTCCATTAGCCGCAAACATTTTCCTCATCACGGCACTCGATCTCACGAACTGCGGCCGTTAGTCAGTTGCGAGGCTTCATGCAAGATCAAACGTATGACGTAATCGTTCTCGGCTACGGGCCTGTCGGTCAGGCACTGGCACTGATGTTGGGCAGGCAGGGCAGGTCAGTCGCCGTCTGCGACAGATGGCCGGAGCGGTATCCGCTGCCGCGCGCTGTGTGCATCGACCACGAAATCTATCGCGTATTGACGGCGAATGGGATGGGCTCGATCCTTCCTTCAGTAAGCCATAAGGGACCAAAGTACCAGTGGTTCAACGCGGCCTGGGAAGAACTGCTCGTCATCGATTGGTCCGCGGAGTCGATCTCCGGCGGTACCGAGGTGAACTTCGTTCATCAGCCTACGCTCGAGGCGGCGATCAGCGACGCGGTTGCAACTCTGCCGAATGTGCAGCCTTACCTCGGCTGGGAAGCGGTTGCGGTCCAGCAGGAAGAGGAGTTGTGTCACGTTCAACTTCAGGATCAATCGGGATTGAGCCAACGCATCTCCGCGCGCTATGTCGTTGGCTGCGATGGGGCCAACTCGATGGTCCGCAAAAAGATTGGAGGCGCTCAGGAAGATCGCGGGTTTGAGGCAGACTGGCTCGTCATCGACGTGCTGCTGCGTGATGGTGTCACGATCGAACTCCTCGACATACCCGCCGCAGGACAATACTGCAATCCAACCAGGCCCACAACGATCGTTCCCGCAGGTATCCGCGATGGCAAGATGTTTCGTCGCTGGGAATTCATGCGGCTCCCCGGCGAATCCATCGCAGAGATGGAGACCGAAGCGAAGATATGGCAGTTGCTTGAACCGTGGGCCGGCCCGAACGACGTCGAGTTGGTCCGGTATAAGGTCTATACCTTCAGATCCCTGTTGGCCGAAACCTGGAGAGACGGACGCCTTCTGCTCGCCGGCGATGCGGCGCATGTGATGCCGCCGTTCATGGGGCAGGGCATGTGTTCGGGCATTCGCGACGCCTGGAATCTTGCATGGAAGTTCGACCTTATCCTGGATGGCAAGGCAGATGCTTCTTTGCTCGACAGCTATCAGGTCGAGCGAATGCCGCACGTCAGTCAGATCATCGATCTCTCCATCTACCTTGGGAAGATGATCTGCATCGCCGATGCAAAGGAAGCCGAACAGAGGGATCTCGCCTTCAAGACCAAGGCTGCGCCACCTCCTCCGCCATTCCCATGCTTGACGAGTGGTTTGCTGCGTCGTACCGCGCAAGGAGACATCGAAGAGGGAGCGGGTTTGCTGGCTCCACACGTCACCGTTGAGAAGGTTGCAGGAAGAGGGCGGTTGGACGATGTTATCGGCCTGGGTTTTGTGCTGATCGGTAGCGATGCGAATCCGCTCGAATCATTCGATGAAGCGACTCTCGCGGCACTGGAGACGATCGAAATGCATTATGTCCATCTCAGTGAAGATACGGCGACAGGAGCGGTAAAAGATCTCGACAACAGGCTGAAGCCGTTTATGACCGCGCACGGTTGGGACGCGATGATTGTTCGTCCGGACTTCTATGTCTATGGAGGCACTTCCCGAAGCGAAGGACCGAGAGCCCTCGTCAAAGACCTCTTATCGGACCTTGCGTCAGCGGGCGTTCACTTGACTCATGTTGGTCAAATTGCGGCCGCCGTCTAACCCCAGCTAATTCCTTCGTCACACCGGCATCTCAATCTCAATGACCTGGTTCGGCACACGAGGCAGTGCGAAGGTGGCGAGAGCCGCAATCAAACTGAGTGCGATGAAGAGGAACAGGCCTGGATTGTAACCGCCCATCGTATCGACGCTCCTGCCGAGGATGAGCGGGCCAATACCAATGGAGAGCGCGAAGACACCAAACGCGAGTCCATAAAGACGGCTGTATGCTGCGTTTCCAAAGTAGCGGCGCACAAGATAGGCAGTGAAGTCGACTTCCGCCCCAAGGACTGAGCCGAGCAGCAGAGCGGCCAAAGAGTCAGGCAGCCTGCCTTGGCCGTAGATGAGCAGCGAAAGGGAAGCGACTACACAGAGACAGACACAGGCAAGAAGGCGTGCAGCGTTGAAGCGATCCAGCAGCCACCCGATGCCGCCACGGCCAACCAGAACCGCTGTGCCGGCGAGTCCGGCCATGCGTGCGGCTACCTCTGGAGTATTGCCGCGATCGACCAACATCGGGACAAGACTCGTGAAGGCGCCTCCGCTGGCGACTGCGATGAGAAGGAAGATCCCGCACATCACGAGGTATGCTCGGGTCCGGATCAGCGGCATGATGGCGACCCGATCGCGCAGAGGAGATGGTAAGGGGAAGCGCGCGTGTCGAGTGGCGAGAATCGCAGCCGGAATCGTAATGACGAGCGTGAGGACGCCGATCACAGCGTAGGCGTGCCGCCATCCGACATGGCCGACGAATGCCTGGGCCAGCGATGGAACGAGTGTGGCTCCGAAGCCGATGCCCATCAGCGACAGGCCGAGAGCAAGACCGAGATGGCGCTGAAAACTCCGAACCAGAACCGCGGAGTAGCCGATAGGAGAAGCGCCGCCGCCGAGAAGCGCAAAGATGCCGAAGATCAGGTAAAGTTGCCAGACATGCGGCGACAGCATCGATAGGGAGGCGAACGCAAGAGACATGCCGACGATCGACGGAAGGATGACGCGGCGAGGGCCGAAGCGGTCGATCAGCCATCCCCACAGGGGAGCGCTCAAGGCAACAGAGAACTGCCCGACGGAGAGTGCGCCGAAGACCTGTGTTCGAGTCCAGTGAAACTCGCCAGCCAATGGACGCACAAAGATGCCGAAGGAATACGTGAGGAGGGTGCCGATCGAGAGCATGAGGCAGAGACTGCACGCAAAGACGGTGAGCCAGTCGCGATCTACCGGAACGACGGCGTCAATTTGGCGAGTTTGCGGTTCGGGCATGGTCATTGATACACCTGCTTGAGATGAACGAGTTCGTGAATCAGGGTCTTCGACCGCGCGGAGGATTGTCAAGCAGTAAATAAAGAAAGCAGGAATGCTTGTTACACGGCGGCTCTTGACAGGGTCTAAACCGCTCGTGCAGACTCTCCCGAGTGAACTAGTTCATGAAAATACAAATCGCCACAGGAATCAGCTATCCATTCGCGTCCATTCTGGAGAGATCAAATGTCGAAAGTCCGAAAGATAGTCATCGAGGAACACTTTTCCACGCCAGCGATGTCCGAGTACGCCACGGATGTGGTGAGCACAATCGATGGTGATTTTCTCAAGTATGTAAAACCGCGTCTTATGGATGTGGAGCAGATGCGGCTCGACGACATGGACAAGAACGGCATCGACATGTGCGTGCTCTCAGTCACGTCCCCAGGAGTACAACTGGAACCGGATACGCAGAAAGCCGTAAACGTGGCTCGGGAGATCAACGATCTGCTCGCGGCTCAGATCCGGAAATACCCGACGCGTTACTCCGGGTTCGCTCACCTTGCGATGCAGGATGCTACTGCCTCAGCCGATGAGTTGGAGCGGTGTGTCAAAGAACTCGGAATGCGTGGTGCGCTCATCAACGGGCACACCAACGGTGAGTATCTGGACAACGAGAAGTTCTGGCCGGTTTGGGAGCGGGCCGAGGCACTCGAGGTGCCGATCTATTTGCACCCTGCCGACGCTCCGGCAAAGCCGGCTAATGAGGCTGGCTATCCTGAAATGGCCGGCCCAGGCTGGGCGTGGGGGTCGGAGACGGCGGGGCATGCGCTGCGCATCATCTACGGCGGTGTCTTCGATCGCTTCCCCAGGTCAACGCTCGTGCTTGGGCACATGGGTGAAACGCTGCCGTTCATTCTGTGGCGCCTGGATAGCCGCTACAAAATGCTGAAGCACACAAACAATATCAAGATGCTGCCATCGGAATACATCAAGCGGAACATCATGGTGACCACAGCAGGATCCTTCTCGAACGAACCGCTACTCTGTGCTGTTGCCGCGCTGGGAGCAGACCGCGTTATGTTCTCTGTCGACTATCCGTATGAGTACACAGAAGAGGCTGTGCACTTTATTGAGAATGCGCCACTCAGTGAAGTAGATCGGGCAAAGATCTGCCACGGCAATGCAGAGAGGCTCTTGAAGCTTTAGAGTCGTGAGTCCGATCACGCAGTCCAAATTCTGAACGTGTTCGTCTTGCGCTTCGCTCTAACTCGAAACGGACGAGGATACGTTGCACACATTGTTGGAGTAGCGATCTACTCGGGATAGAGCTGGTGACCCGGAGGACGTTATGGAACGCATGAATGTGAGCCGCATCAAGCAGACCGAGGCAGCTAAACAGAACGATGCTGTGCGCGATTCGCTGACACAGGATCTTCAGCAGATGCTGGAAGATGAATCCCTGGCGGAGGTGCCCTGCTCCTGCCCGGGATGTTTTTCAATGGACATCTAAGCCACAGACTTACTGAGGTGATCTCAGACAAAAGCCCCGTCCGCGCCTCTAAGCGCAAACGGGGCTTACTCATGGTGCGTCAGCTTGCCAGTGCCAGCTCCTCTGTTTCCTCGGCTTCCTGGCTGGCGAGGCCGGCCTGTGCCACGGCGAGCTTGGCCACAAGCAGGCGTGACGGCGAACATGAGACATAGTCCACACCGAGCCGCTGGAAGAAGGCGATCGACTTCGGATCGCCGCCGTGCTCGCCGCATACGCCAATTTTGATCGATGGGTTGACGCGCCTTACATTCATGATCGCCATCCGCATCAGCTCGCCCACCCCATCGGGATCGATCGTGATGAAGGGATCTGTCTCGAAGATGCCCTGCTCGATGTAGCTGTCCAGATAGCTGCGCGCGTCATCACGGGAGAATCCATAGGTCATCTGCGTCAGGTCGTTGGTGCCGAACGAGATGAAGCTGACGTGCTTCGCGATGGGTCCTGCGCAGATGGTCGCCCGGGGCAGCTCGATCATAGTGCCGATCCTGTAATCGATGCGGCTGTTCGACGCGGCGAATAGCTCGGAAGCGGTTGAGTGGATAAGGCCGGCGAGCACACGCATCTCTTGTTCCGACGAGACGAGCGGCACCATGATCTCAGGGTGTGGTTCGAGACCTTCCGCAGCGACTACAAGCGCCGCCTGCAGAATCGCTCGCACCTGCATGCGCAGAATCTCCGGATACGTGAGCGAGAGGCGGCAACCACGATGGCCCATCATCGGGTTGGTCTCGCTGAGGGCTTCAATCTGCGCCTGGACTGCCTGGAGCGTGATGCAACGCTCCCAGTCCTCGTCGCGATGGGCAGTCGCGAGGTCGGTCGCGATGTCTCGGTGCGACGGCAGGAATTCATGCAGCGGCGGATCGAGTAAGCGGATGGTAACGGGCAGGGGAGACATGATGCGGAACAGCGCTTCGAAATCTCCTTGCTGGATCGGAAGCAAAAGTTCGAGAGCCGCGACGCGCTCGGCAGTCGTGGAAGCCATGATCATGGCACGGACGTGCTGCAGCCGGCCTGCGGCGAAGAACATATGTTCCGTGCGGCAGAGTCCGATGCCCGCTGCACCGTGAAGGATCGCAACCCGGGCGTCGGCCGGCGTGTCGGCGTTGGCGCGAACCTTGCAGCTGTCGACCTCATCGGCCCACCGCAGCAGCTGGTCGAGTTCGGGATGGTGTTCGCTGGCAGGACGCAGCGGGAGCTTGCCGGAGAAGACACGGCCGGTGCTTCCATCAAGCGAGATCCAGTCTCCCTGCTGGAATGTCTGGGTACCAATGCGCACGCGCTCGTTGCCGGGTTCAATGGCGATATCGCGCGCTCCAGTGATGCAGCATTTGCCCATGCCGCGAGCGACGACGGCGGCGTGGCTGGTGGCTCCACCGCGAGCGGTGAGAAATCCAACCGAGGCATCCATGCCGTGGATGTCGTCGGCGGTCGTCTCTTCGGTCAGCAGGATGACGGGGTCACCTCCGGCATGCATGGTGACGGCGGCGTTCGCGGAGAGCGCCAGAATGCCGACTGCGGCGCCGGGCGATGCAGGAAGACCGGTTGTAAGTGCCGATTCGAGCAGTTCCGAGAAATCGAGCTGAGGCGAAAGCATCTCCATGACGCCTGCTGGGTTGACCCGGCGAAGCGCCTCCTCGCGGCTGATCAGTCCCTCATTCGCCATGTCTACCGCAATCTTCACCGCAGCAAGGCCAGCGCGTTTAGCAGCGCGAGTCTGAAGCAGGAAGAGCCTGCCCTCTTCAACGGTGAACTCGAAGTCCTGGGCGTCCTTGTAGTGGCGTTCCAGTTTCTCTGTGAGTTCGAGTAGCTCGAAGTAAACTCCGGGTAGCGTCCTGGCCAGCTCGGCGATGGCAAGCGGCGTGCGGATGCCTGCAACGATGTCTTCGCCCTGTGCATTGGGAAGGTACTCGCCGAAGATCTGCGCATCGCCGTTCGAAGGATTGCGTGTGAAGCCGACACCCGTACCGCTGGTCAGGCCGCGGTTTCCGAAGACCATTGCCTGCACAGTGACTGCCGTGCCCATCGTGTCGGATATGCCGTTGAGCTTGCGATAGAAGATCGCACGATCGCTGCGCCACGAGCGGAATACCGCTTCAACCGCCATAAAGAGCTGGGCAGACGGATCCTGGGGGAAGGGGCTTCCAGTGTGATCCAGAATCACTTGCTTGAATGACTCAATCGTCAAGCTAAGCGCTCGTTCCGAGGAATCCTGATCGACGACGTCGAGCATCCCGGCGTGGACTTCGGCTGCGGCATCTTCGAAGGCGTGTTTGGGAATGCCCAGTACGACAGAGCCAAACATCTGAAGCAGGCGGCGGTAGGAATCCAGAGCAAAGACCTGTGAGCCGCTGGCTTGGGCAAGACCCTGGACCGAGTCGTCATTGAGGCCCACATTCAGGACCGTATCCATCATGCCGGGCATGGAGATTGGTGCTCCGGAGCGCACGCTGACGAGAAGCGGATCGCGAGAATCGCCGAGGGACTTACCTGTCTGCTGCTCGACCCAGGCAAGACTGCGCTTTACTTCCGGCTCGAGCTCAACGGGCAGGATGCCATGCTCCAGGTAGAAGCGGCACACGTCGGTGGTGATGGTGAGGCCGGGCGGCACGGGCACCGAGAGCGAAGTCATCTCAGCCAGGCCGGCACCTTTGCCGCCCAGCAAGCTGCCCATAGTTCCGTTGCCCTCTACGACGCCTTTGCCAAAACGGTAAACTTGCTTCGCCAGATGATTCATTGTGATGACCTCGCATGAGACTGGATTACTTACCGCCCAACCTTACCTGGCACAACACAAGGCAACAAGGAGGTCTCGTCCGAAACGGACGAGGTGTGGTTTGACCTAAGGTCGAGATGCGCAAGCATCTTGCTGAGTGAACCTTGCAGGCTCCAATGCCGAAGCAGGATTACGGCGTCGAAAGTTCCTTATATAGAACATGTTCATGTTGGTTGCGGAGCGGCTTTAATTACCTTGGAGGACAGATGACAGTTCAGCGAGACCGAGGCGAAGTCCGCTCGACTCTCGGACTCGTCGCGAGCATCGTGGCTGTCGGAGCAGCCGCGTGGGCGCTATGGGACTACCGAGGATGGATGTCGCTCGGTCCGGGGGTTTGCCCGCGAATGTCCGAGGATGGATCGAGATGAACCGGTTTCGTCTGATCGCGAGGGACTGTTCAACTACATCAGCGACAAACGCGACTTGATCTACCTGGTTTTCAATCAGGAAGTGGGGGCACCACCGAGGCTTCCCTGGTGGCGCCCAGACAGTGGCAGAGCTTCAAAAGAGAAGATTCTCAGTATGGTCGAGCCAAACTGTCGCTTGCTCGGCAGTGAACCTGTTCTATCATGCATCCTCCTCAGCGAAGTGTTGCAGCTACTCCCGGTCTTCACCTGGCGGAGCACCTTCGCATCCGCGATCGATTGATCCGAGGCATGGAAAAGGTAGTGAAGGAAGCACAGATTGCGCTCCGCATCTTTTTCACTTACTCGGCGGCCCTCCGGTGATGGCTGGCTGCGTCGGAGAATCCGGAGTGGCGAGCAGGTATGCGCGACTTTGCCGAGATTCTCAGCTTGCAGATGGCTGGGCTGGGCATGAAGTGCGAGTCCGGTAAGGTCGCAACTGGACTCAAAGTCTCCGCTTCGGCAGACGGACGCTGCAAGGTAGAATGTATATGCGCCGGCAAGCGGTCAGGGGCGCCCCTGTCGAAAAAACAGGCGCGGCCATCACGGGAAGCTTGACAATGGTATCGCTCTTCCCTCAATGTTCTTACGAATTTGT
Organism: uncultured Acidobacteriaceae bacterium; assembly: GCA_964245315.1. Taxonomy (GTDB): domain Bacteria; phylum Acidobacteriota; class Terriglobia; order Terriglobales; family Acidobacteriaceae; genus Edaphobacter. Next base: position 86,425 of record CAXTMK010000001.1, read on the forward strand.
TCGTTTTTCTGTCGAGCGTCGGATTGCGTCCGCCTTCTGGCGAGAAGACGGAATGGAAGACCAGGATTGGAGCCATACCTGTGAGATTTGTTCTTTACACGAAAGATGGCGAAGCGGCGTTGGCCGCGCTCAAGGGGACGAAGCTGTTCGGAGCAGGAATGGGAAGCCCTGCTCCAAACGATCTTCAGGCGCTTCTGGCGGCCGGCACAGAGACGATGCAGCACGCATACGACTCCTTGCTGCAAGGCGAGGAACTTGATCCTGCAGGAATCGAGTATCTGCCTCCGCTCCCATCTCCGGAGAAGATCATTTGTTTTGGCCTGAACTATGTAGATCATGCATCTGAGAGCGGCTTCGAAGCGCCGAAGTATCCCGCGTTATTCGGGCGTTTTCCTTCGAGCCTCATCGGGCACGGCGCGTCGATCGTGCGGCCCCGTGTATCGGATCAACTCGACTACGAAGGCGAACTGGTCGCCGTCATCGGCAAGCCGGGCCGCAACATCCCCAGGGAGCGCGCACTCGAGCATGTCATCGGATATTCCATCTTCAACGATGCGTCGATTCGCGATTATCAATTCAAGTCCGCGCAGTGGATGATCGGCAAGAACTTTGATAGCACCGGAGCGTTCGGACCGATGTTCGTCAGTGCGGATGAACTGGATGCAGGTGCCAGGGGCTTGCGGTTGAAGACCCGGTTGAATGGCGTGGAGCTGCAGAATGCGTCGACGTCCGACATGATCTTCGACGTGGCGACGCAGGTCTCTCTGATGAGCGATGCCATGCTGCTGAAGCCGGGCGATGTGATCGTGACGGGAACACCCAGCGGAGTGGGCCTGGCGCGTAATCCCACGGTCTTCATGAAGCCGGGTGACGTATGCGAGGTCGAGATTGAAGGTATCGGGCTTCTATCGAACCCGATCGTGCAGCAGGATTAGCCATTCGAAGAGTTCACGAGGTGCCGTGATGACGATGATCCGCAGCTTTACCCCAGGTGCCAAACGGCTTGGCGAACCTGGAGTACATTCACTGGACCATTTCAGCGTGTCTGTGCCAAAGATGAGCGTAGCCGAGGATTTCTATGCTGCGTTTGGGCTTGATCTAAAAGCGGACGGCAACCACATGGGGCTGACGACCTTCGACAACCCGCATCGGTGGGGTGTCATTACCGAAGGCCCTTCGAAGAAGCTGAAGTACATCTCCTTCGGTGCGTTTGAGGAAGACTTTGCGGAGATAAAGACCCGGGTTGAATCATCCGGCGTAAAGCTGCTCGATCCCCCGCCGGGATTCGATTCAAACGGATTCTGGTTTGCCGATCCCGACAACATTCTGATCGAAGTCAAGATTGCTCAAAAATCTTCGCCAAACGAGAAAATGAGCTTCGAGATGGAGTCGTGCGACGCCGGACAACGTGGGTCGCCATACCGCCGTCTTGCCGACCAGGTACGTCCTCGCCGCATGGCGCACATTCTCCTGTTCACCACGGATGTGCGGCGTGCGATTGACTTTTATCACCGAACTCTGGGGCTTCGCCTTTCAGACCGCTCGGGCGATGGCATCGCCCTCCTGCACGGAATTCACGGTAGCGATCATCACATGATCGCTTTTGCGAAATCTTCGGCGCCGGGCTTTCACCACGTCAGTTGGGACCTGCCCAACGTGAACCTGGTCGGGCTGGGCGCCATGCAGATGGCGGACAAGGGCTTCTCCGCAGGCTGGGGACTCGGCCGTCACGTTCTGGGCTCAAACTATTTCCACTACGTTCGCGATCCCTGGGGCAGCTATTCCGAATACTCGTCCGATATCGACTATATTCCGGTCACCTGCGATTGGGAGGCAGGAGATCATCCGGCTGAAGACTCGCTCTATCTTTGGGGACCTGAACTCCCAAAGGACTTCGTGACGAACTACGAAGCCGACGTCCCCACAGCAAAAGTCGCGGCTGAATTGGTCTCTGCCAGTTAGCAGAGCCTGCATGCGCGCCGCCAGATATGACTCGAGGTGGGCGCAGCTGGAATGGATCAACTGCACGCTTCCTGGTGATATGGCAGACGAGGCCTGAAGCGGCGGCTCGGGAAGCTTCCATGCTGGAATGTGCATCGTGTATATTCTCACCATGGAGGCGGTTAAATGAACAATGCCAGGCTCGTACTCGGCGCAACCGCAACTTTCGTAGTCTCAGC
>CAXTMK010000001.1:88614-102762 GCA_964245315.1 uncultured Acidobacteriaceae bacterium
GCGTTGATGTTTCCGTCGAATGGAGTCGCGCAGGCACCGGCGATGGGAGCTGACCGCTTCACTGTTCCTTCTACGGTCTCCCCGGAGGCAGCGGCCGGGTTGAGCAAGCTGTATGCCATGCGTGCCCATACGCCGGCGCGGGAGCGCCCGAAAACTCAGGAGGACTGGGATGCGGCCAACGCCCAGCTTGCGAAGATCGGCGGGCCGATGTCAACAGCGGCCGCAGATGCGCTGCACGTCACGCGAACGGAAGATCACCTGGGCGGGGTTCCGGTTTTGCGTGTGCGTCCCGTCAACTACAAACCCGGCGGAGCCATCCTTCTGTACATGCATGGAGGGGCTTACACCTTCAATTCTGCCGCAAACAGCCTGACCATCCCAGCCCTGATGAGTACAGCGACCGGCCATGAGGTGATTTCGATCGACTATGCACTCGCGCCACGCGCCGACTGGCACATCGTCACCGATCAGGTTGTCGCAGTCTGGAAGGCCGTTCTCGCCTCGGGCGTGAAGCCGGAAAGCATCGGGATTATGGGCGATTCGGCAGGCGGTGGCCTGGCGGCGGGGGCCGTATTAAAGATGCGCGACGAGCACCTGCCACTGCCGGGTGCGCTCTATCTCATGTCTCCCTCCGCGGACCTGTCGGGTGCCGGCGACACCGGTACGACGCTGGCGCCAGTCGACCCAGTGCTCTCACCCGAGACTAGTTCCTGGAGCAGGGAAGCCTATGCAGCGGTTGCCGACCAGAAAAATCCCTACGTTTCCCCGGTCTACGGAGACTACATGCAGGCCTTTCCCCCGACACTCATACAGTCGGGCACCCGGGAGATGCTCCTGAGCTCTTCAGTACGGGAGTATCAGGCGATCAGGGGTGGAGGTCACGAGGCGGTGCTCGACGTTTACGAGGGGATGCCCCATGTCTGGTTGGCGCTGATCCCCCAGGCGCCCGAAACGAAGACTGCTATCAAGCGGGCGTCGGACTTTTTCGCCCTACACTTGCGCAACGATAGCAAGTGAGCGGGTGGGGAGGCGCGGAAATCCGCGTGTAAGTTCAGGAAGGTCCATATACTTAGAGCATCGCGAATATGCCGAAGCCGAATATGCCGGAATGTGGGGCAACCGCGGATTGCCTGAGCTGCCCGAGACGTACAGGTCCGCTACGCATCTCGAAAAAATCCGGATCGTGTATTTACCGCGCAATATTTGGAGCGCTCTTCCAATCCGTTCAGCGTCATTTAGAGGCCGTTTCATAACTCACTGCTTCCGTTCCGCGGTTCGCACAAGGGCTGTTACCGTTAGCGCACGCGCTTTCGCCACTCGTCTGTTGGCGCACGGAAGAGAACTCGAATTCCCGGATCGTTGCCAGCCCGACGGTAAACCTATCGACTATGTCATCGAATCAGCTGTGACAAATCCTTCACAGTTGCTTAGCACGATAGAACCTTGATCAAGCCGAATGCCTTTGCTGGCGCCAGAGTAACTCCGACTTGTGACGCTGTCATTGGTGGGTGGACCAGCTGTCGTGTGGTTGATAGAGGCGATGCTCCGTCTGCTTCTCGTATTCAAGGTGGTCGGGACGCCACAATATCTCCATAAATGCGCCCCAGGGGGTTTTGAAATACCAGATCCGCTCGCCCTTTTTTACGTCACCCTTCGCATCAAGGGGTCCTTTGAGCAACTCCGCTCCTTGCTCCTTGAGGGATTTGGCTGCTGCCTCGATGTCGTCCACAAAGAAAGCAATATGTGCAGCGCCGTAATCGATGTTGCTGGGCATCGTGCGCTGCTGCGAATCAGCGTCGAAGGCCATGAGTTCGACGTTGATGTTGGGTCCGAGACGGAGCATTGCAAGATTGATGCTATTTATTTTGACTCCAGTCGGCGTTTCATGGAATGGTCCTAACTTCCAGAGTAGATCGGCACCCAACGCCCTTTCGAAGAACTCGATAGCTGCATCGAGATCAGGTACGGTGAAGCCGACATGATCAACATGTCTGGCGGATACGATTCCCTTCGACATAACATTTCTCCTTTGCTCGGTTATTGAAGCCACTGTTTGACGAACGTATAGCCGTTTTCTCCCAGCACCATTCCGAGAAGACCGACCAGAGCAGCGATAGGCGGCGCAGGACTCTTAATGCGGCATAGCCCGTAAAGGATACCGACGACGCAACCTAATAAGAATGAAAGCAGGTAGGGTTTCAAGGGCGAACCTCCACGCGACTGAAGAAGCCGAGAAGTTCCCGCGCGACACTTTCCGGTTGTTCCTCCATGACGTAGTGCCCGCAGTCCTCAATCACTCCACCTTCAACCTGAAGCGCGAGCGATTCCATAGAGGCCCTGAGGCGGTCGGCGGTCGCGCTTCGTCCACCAAGAGCGAGGACAGGCATAGGAAGCTTTCTCGTGCTGAACTCTTTGTTTTGTGTTGCACTCTCGCCGACGGCACGATAGTAGGCAAAGCCGCGGCCCATGGCACCGGGACGAGCATAGGCTTCTACGTAGCGGTCCCGATTGGCTTGTGATATCCGCTCGAGTCGCTCCGACTTGTTTTCGAAGAGCCAATCGAAAAGCTCGCGCTCACGTCCCGTTGTCAGGATCTCCGGCAGGTCAGGAAGGATGTTGAAGGAGAACTGCCATAGCTTGACGTTCAGCTCAGGCGACAATGGGAAACTCTGCGGAGCGCCAGTACCCGGGACCGCGGTATCGAGCAGAGTGAGGCTTCTTACCCGCTCCGGAAATTGCGCGGCCCAGGCATACGCGATCCAGCCACCCACATCATGACCAACCAAATGAATGCTTTCCGATGTTACTGTGTTCACAGCAGCCGACAGCATCTTCGCGATGTTTGCGGTGTCATAGCCTCCGGCAGCGGGCTCGGATTTACCCAGCCCGGGCGGGTCCAGTGCGAAGACCTGATGACGGTCTGCAAGCCGCGGAAAGACTTCGCTATAAGCTTCGGCGGTCTCGGGCCATCCCGGCAAGAGAATTACCGGCGTCCCTGAACCCGCAACGAATGCGTGAATTCCACCGTCGAGGGTTGTTTCCTTCCAGATCAAGTTCATCCGTCTCTCCTCACAAACTGGGCCGCTTTCACTGCGGTCCGTCGATACCAGCATGCCGGCCCGGTACCCATTGCACGCGCAGAACAAGCTTGTTGCCCTCTGGGCGATTCAGTGCGCCGACTTCGTGATATCCGTTGGCGTAAAGCAGGTACTGGCCCCGGTCCCAGACAATTCCCGGACCGATTGCTCCGACCTGCTCGGGCGACGACAAGATGTCCAGGCCGTTGATCCGAGGCGCAGTGAGCTCACGGAGCAGGTAGCCGTTTGCTCCTACCCACACGCCGTGCGGCAGACCGCACGCAGCCGTCGCATTGAAGTGAATAGCCTGGCCGGCTTGGCTGGAGTGTGCCTCATTCCCGACAGGGGGATCGTTGTTCCTGCCGTTGTGGAGATAGTGCACCCGCCAGCTGGTCTCAACCTTTCTGGTCGGGAGGAACGTTAAGGCGTAGTACGGATGCACCGTGAACGCATGCCCGCTCAGACTGATCGGAGTGTCCTGCCGGTACTCGCCTGACGGCACTTCGAAGTCAAGGACAAAGCGCTGATTGAATTGGCTGGAGCCAAACTTGATCGCCTTCCATTGCAGGACGAGAGGCGAGATGGTCAGATCACCGAATCCGCCCGCCACACCGCCGGAGCCCGCATTCACATGCGCGGTGACGACAATCGCTTCGAAGCCCCACCATGCCCCCAAAAGCTTTTGTTTCGTAAGGTCGACGCCATGCGTTAGCCCACTGATGCTGTTCACACCGCCGGTACCGGCAACAACCTGTCCCGAACCGTCGATCTTTGTGCCGCTGTGACTGGTGTCTCCAATCTGTTCGAGAAGAACTCCTGGTGCGCCGAGAGCATCGAGGAAGCTGGTGTCTCCGAGATTGACGGCGGGCTCCTGCGGGTGCTGCTGCGCACGCAATGCGGCACTGCCTGCCAGGATGGCAAGAAGGAATCGTCCGAACTCGCGGCCGATGCGAGACATCACAATGTCCCTCCCTGAACTCGACCACTCTGGACTTCTGCGCGAAGGGCATGAATGCCCCTGGCAAGAACGCGCAACGTGTCCGCATCGGTAAATCTGTTGTCTTGGATTCGATTCTCCACGTCGGAAAGAAAAATCTCTCGACCGGGAACTACGTGCGCCAGCATAGATACGAGCGTTTCCCCCTGCTGGTATTGGGCTCTGACGCCTCCGGTGCCGCCAGGGGCGGAGGTGATAATCAGTACCGGCTTGCCGCGAAAACACGATGCGACTGCCGGGCGAGACGCCCAGTCAAGCGCATTCTTCAGCACTCCCGGCATCCCGTGGTTGTACTCAGGCGTTGCGATGACGACGCCGTCGCTGGCCTGCACCTCGTTGCGCAGTTCTGCAATCGGCGTCAGTGGCGGGTCGATGTCCAGATCCTCGTTGTAGAGCGGTATGTCTTCCAGTGTCTTCACAGTCAAGTCGATGCCGAGATGCCCCTCTTGACTCAGTGCGCAAAGAATCGCCGTGCTGAAAGACACCGCCCTCAGGCTGCCCAATACGGCCAGAACCTCAGGGACATCTGCCAGGCTCCTCTTGTTTGCGCTTAGTTCGCTCATGGGATTATCGGACAACCTGTATAAGAGATGCGATATCGATTGTCCGTGATTGAGAATACTTCATGATGTAACCTATCACCGCAGAAGATAAGTAGCTCTGAGGAGACAACATGGACATCAGACATTATCGGAGTTTCATCGCATTGGCAGACGAGGGCAGTTTCACTTCTGCCGCGCGGAAGCTGCATATCGTTCAATCGGGCTTGTCTGTGACGATTAAGGAGATGGAAGAGGAACTTGGCGTCAGGTTGGTGCAGCGCACCACGAGACGGGTATCCCTGACGGACGCAGGAAATCTCTTTCTTGAGTATGCCAGGCCGGCTGTGACCATGCTTAGGGACGGTATGGAGGCCGTCAGATCCCAAAGTCGTATACTGCGGGGCCGGATTAGCCTCGGCATCCTTCAGAGCGTGACACCATATATCGATCTCCCGACTGTCCTGGGTAGATTCCATGCACAATACCCCGAAGTTGACTTCACAGTCCGGTCGATTGACAGCCCACAGGCGCCAGAACTTATTAGGGAGGGATCTATCGATCTCTGTTTTCACGCGGTCACGGCGAAGAAGCTACCGGCCGGCGTAGACGCTACTCCCTTTGTTCAGGACTCCCTGGTTGCAATCTGCGCCAGGAAGCATCCGCTTTCTCAACGAAAAGCAGTAACGCTGGAAGCAATGTGTGCGCTGCCCTTCGTGGATCTCACGCCGGAGCGAGCGCTTCGCGCGCTTGTCGATAGAAGTTGCGCAGCCCATGGGCTTAGCCGCAAGAGCATGTTTGAAGTCAGCGCAGTGGAAACGATGCTTCAGTTCGTTGCCGTAGGACTGGGTGTCTCCATTGTGCCTTTGGCGTTGGCAAAGGCATCGGAGGCTTCTCTGGGTCTGCGTATTCTCCCGTTCCGAGATCAAGGCTTTCGTATGCCGAAGTGGAAGCTGGCCATATTGGTCCGGACGCAACGTCAGAAACTCGCCAGTCAGACCGTCCTGAATCTCATGCTTGAAGCTCTCACGCAAACTCCCAAGAGCACGGCAAAGACAGGATAGAGAGTGATCAACGATTTATCGTTCGTGGTGATAAATGGCATCGTTACCTTTCATGGAAAGCCAGGCATATAACGCCGCTGGTCTTCCTGATTGCTCCCGACGCTATTGGCCATGGTGAGTCGAGCAAGCCAGGGACGACGGCCGGCACGAGCTTCCCGCGGTACTCCTGCACCGATATCGTGAGGCGCAGCACCGGGTTGTTCAAGAGCTGTTCGGTCTCCAGCAGCTACGCCTCATCCTGGGTACGAGCATGGGTGGTATGAACACCTGGATGCGGGGATAAGCATCCGTTCCGCGTCACCATCGACCCAGCGGATGCTGGCGCGGAGGTCATCAACATGATGGGCGATCGCGTCCAGGCTTGAGTTGTTCCGCCGCATTGGGGTGGAAGACCTGCTGAAACCTCACGAAGCAGCTTAACACTCGTCCACAAATCCCTAATCGTCACTGGACGCAAATGCAATTTACGGATCGCTGATCCCGGGCAGACGGAGGAATGAGTGTTGCCAGTTTTGGTGAATAGATCACTTCGATGACAAGGCTGTTCACGGGTGCGCCGCTGTTTGCCGGCTATTCCTTATTTCTGTTCTTCCCTCGCTGCACAAGTGAAGGCCCGGAAAGCGATCCAGGCATGAATCGAACGGGGATCGGCTCGTCCAGAGCATGAAGGAGACCGCGAAGTCAGCCTCAAGCGCATCGATATGTCGCCACGCCGCTTAGTCTAGCGAACCGCCTCCACCAGTCGAAGGAATCACCGCTTCCACCCATCCACCTGCTCCAGCAGCTGGAGACCGATTATGCCCTGGCCAGCCATCACCACCGGATCGTACGACCTTCCGCTTTGTCGATCCTGGATCGCTGGCTTGATTTCGCCCAACGGATCAGCGTGGTATCTCGCCAAGCACTCTTTGAACCTGCACGCGGGCGAGCTCGAGGTTGAGCTGAGCTTCGAGCAAGGAAGCGTGTGCGGCGGCGCGAGCAGCAACGGCGGCATCCCGCTCGGAAGGAAGAATCTCGCCGTTCCGGAAGCGGGATAGGGTTTCGCGCTCAGACTCGGAAGCGGCGCTGCTATTTAATTGCTTTGCTATAAGGTCTGCTTGTGCCTCATCGACCTGGTCATAGGTGACCTCAACCGCGGCACTCGTTTGTTCGCGTTGCTCGTCCAGCGCCAGTTGAGCTTTGCTCAGTAAAGCTCTGGCATCTCTTATCTGAGCCTGGCGCTTCCCGCCATCGAAGAGGTCGATGCTGACCTGGCCGGAGAAGATACCGTAGTTGTGAACAAAGAAGGCCACCCCGCTCTGATAGCTCTCGTGCGCAGTAGCAGTGATTGATGGGATGTAAGCGTCCTCGGCGAGCCGGACTCCGGCGCGCGCCTTTTCCACCTCCTGCTTCGCTTCCAGCAGGCGGGGTTCGTGGGCGAGCGCGATGTTCAGGGCTTCGGCCCGGCCCGGCAGCCCGCTGGTTCCTTCGGGAGGCGCGGGTGGCAGCTGAGGATCAAGCGCGGTGTCCACGGGAAGCGAGAGCAAGGTGTTCAGCTGCGTAAGTTCATCGCGCTCCTGGGTCGTAGCCGCCACAACGGCAGCCTCAGCCTGTGCACGCTGCGACCTGGCTTTCTGCAGGTCCGAGTTCAAGGCGCTGCCTTCCTTGAAGTTTGCCTCTGCTTCATGCTCTCGCTCCGCGGCGGCAAGCAGTGCAGCCTGTGCCGCAACGATCTGCTGGCGCGCCACCAGCACCCCGTAAAAGTGGCGATGCACATTCGCCACCGTTTCGATCTGGGTGTTGACCTCAGCCGCGACGGAGCGCCGTACGTCTGCCATGGAAGCCCGATTTTCCTCGCGAATGCTAAACAGCTGCGTGAGCGGCTGCGTAAGCTGCGTACGCGAGAAGTACGTCGTGTTGCCGCCCTGATCGATGCGCAGGGTCCGAGCAGGGATGGGACCGGTAGCGGAGGGTGCACCGAAGGAGCCTGCAGGAATGACGATGCCTTCTCGATCAGTAATATGGCTTACCTCGGAGTTATTGACGATGCGGGGAAAGTAGTCGGCTCGTGCCTTTGCCTTGAGCTGCTTGTAATGGTCTGTGTCCTTATGAGCCATTGCGATCGTACGATTCTGGGTCAGTGCCAGGCTGATGGCTTCTTCCAGCTGAATTGGACGCGACTGGCCTGGAAGGGACGGGAGTGCAGGCGACTGAATGGTTCCCGGCTGGACTGCACCCGACTGGGAGAACGCCGCGCCTGCGGATATGAACAATGCGGACGCCAGGAGGATGCCGTTCCTATCCACGCTGCCTCCTTTGCAGTGCCAGATCGCTGAGTTGCAAGGGAGCTCGCCGAACCATGGCCACAAAGATCAGCGACGATGCAAGCACAACGGCTTCCACCTTGTACGCGTCAGCCAGGCTGAGGGTCACGGCCTGCGTCTGGACCCGGGCTGAGATAAGTGCTGCCGCACGGGCTAAGGCCTCCGGCGTGCCGCCGCCTGCTCCCGCCAGTGTGTGCGCGAGGCCTTGCACTTGCTGCTCAACCGTGAATCTTCCCTGGGATATATCTTGCGCGAGAACGTTGAAGTGGAAGCGCTCCCGTACCGTGATGAGGTGGCTTAGCAGTGTGGTCATCAGCTGGCCTCCGAAGAGACGCACGGTGTGGAACCACGCCACGAAGGTCAACGTGCGCACCGGGTCTCTGGCCGCACCGGAGTTAATCAGCTCCAGCACAATACAGCCGACAAGCCCGCACACGGCGGTCGCGGCGCCAACACCCAGCAGCAGTTCTCCAAGAAGGAAATTGCCTCGAGACCACTCGGAAGAGAGTTGCATCCCGATATAGCAGCTTAGGCACATCACGCCGAAGCCGCCGGCAAGCAGGATGCGGGGATCGAGCTTCACAAGCGACAGGGAAGCTACCAGTGCGCACAGGAGCGTCGGCAGGACGACCCAGGCGAGCACGATTCCGGACTGGAGCGGCAACAGCCCTCGAATGCCGCCAAGGAACTGCGGCACCAGCAGCGCCGAGGAGAGCAGAGAAAAACGGAGAACACACAGGCACATACTGAGCAAGACCACATTGCGGCGCAGAATCGAGCCGAGCTGCACCATCGGGTTGGGCCGCAGCAGGTGGCGCACCCACCCGGCCAGCAGCAGAAAGCAACCGCACACTAGCAACCCCGCGATCACTCCTGAACGCCACCAATCCAGGCGATCTCCCTGCGTGAGCAGCAGGAAGAGTGTGGCGAAACCCAGGCTGGTGTAGAGAAATCCCGACCACGTAGGGCGCAGACGTTCTGTATCCACAGTTGCTGTGGGGGCGTCCGGCATGCCGCGGTAGACGAAATACCACATAGGCCCGGTGAGCAGCAGGCTTATCCAGAACAGCCACTGCCAGGACAGGTATCGAATGGTGATGCCCTCAACCAGGCTGGAGAGATGCAGGGAGCCAATAACGTCGAAAACATAGGCGGAGATGCCGAACGGGATCAGTCTTGGTGGCAGGTTGCGGGCGACGAAGCTCAGCGTGAGCGGATAGAAGCTGCCGCAGGCAAACCCGAGCAGCATAAGCACCACAAGCAGGGAGGCGTAGCTGTTCACCCACGGAGCAATCAAGGCACACACGAAGGCGGCCGGAGCCGCAATCAAAAGCACACGCCGAGGCCCGAACATACCGCCGAGATACACGGTAAGCGGGCCGGTGAGCATCTGACCGGCGTTGTAGACCGGTCCCAGCCATGCGCCCTGATCCACCGTCAGGTGCAAAGCTCCACGAAGGTCGGCAAGACCAACACTGAGCATCTGCCCGACGAGAACCGAAGTTGTCACGCCCAGAAGCACGGCGATGATGCCCAGCCATGGAGTGGTCTTCCGGGTCGTTGTTGCGGCCTCGTGCCCCCCTGCCGCGGAAACGGGCAGTGTGGCCATACCGGCGGCACTCATCGAGCCTCCGATGGGTAGATTCTCACCTCGCAGGAAAAGCCAGGCCGTAGCCTCTCAAGCTCGTTGTTGCTGTCTTCGAGGCTTATCTTCACGGGAATGCGTTGTATGACCTTAGTGAAATTGCCACTGGCATTATCCGGCGGGAGTAAAGCAGTCTGAGAGCCGCTGGCAGGTGAGAACTCCAGTACATGGCCATGGAAAACCTTGCCGGGAACGGCATCGACCTTCATTTCCGCGGCGTCACCCGTACGCAGTCGGGCGAGTTGAGTCTCTTCGAAGTTGGCCTGCACCCAGAGCCCACCCTCCACCAATGCGATCACCTCCATGCCGGGTGAAACAAGCTGTCCCGGAAACACTTTTCTCTCCGTGACGAGGCCGTCAACGGGAGCATGGATTACCGTATAGTCCAACTGCACCTGAGCGGCTTTCACGGCGGCCAGGCGTTGCCGGACATCGGCTCGTAAATCTTGATCTTTCGCATTCAGGAGTTGCAGGTCTCGCTGGCTTTCCGCGAGCACGGCACGTTCGGCGAGGACTGCGTTTCCAGCCTTTTTCGCATTCGCGGTAGCCGATTCGAGTGATCCATGGCTTTGGCCATTCTGTGCAGTAGCTCTCTCAAGCGACTGCCTTGTAGTGGCTTGTTCCTGATACAAGTTTTCCTGACGCTGGCGTTCATCGGCGGTCCTCCGCATCTCTGCCTCCGCGCCTGTTACCTGTCCAAGGGCGACACGCTGATCGTCAGCCGCAACGTCTACCTGATGTCGGGCCTGCTCGATGCGGTCCACCTGTATCCGCTTCTGCACCTGGTTGTCGTCGAGCGCGGCTTCAGCGGCGGCAAGCGCCGATTCTGCCTGCTCCAATTGCGCTCTCGCATCAGCATCATCGACTTGAGCAATGAGTTCGCCCGCTCGTACGCGCTGGTAGTCGTTCACGTTCAGAGTGCGTAGCGTGCCTGTAACTCGGGTGCTTAACGGAACGATGTTCGCACGGATATAGGCATCATCGGTGGTCTGAACACCAGAATTGCGCCAATGATCCCACCGAAACAAAACAAGCGCAAGAAGCAGCGCCGCAGCCAGCAGAACAGCAATGGGAACCAGCCATCCCACTTTAGAATTCGATGTTTTCGGCGAGTCGACCAGCTCGGAGGTCACACCTTCTGTGGGACTCATAGGCATCTCATCATGCGAAGTTAATAGTCTGCTTTGTGATGACGACTAATTTCCGATTGGTTGGCTGCTGACAGTAAATCGTCCAAAGATGTAAATTCCTCCCTGCGTGCGCGGATGCCATCAGGTGATGTGCACATCCATAGCTGGCGCTTGGGATCGTCCTCTTGCGTTTAGATTCGTCCCGACAAACGTTAGTACCCTATCAGGGCTGCCCCCCGCACGAAGCTGGACCTGCTGAGCAGACTTTCGGGCCAGTTTTGATAGGGTCGTCTAAAGGGAGCCGGTGGCGTGGCGGATGCGGTGAGAGGCTATGGGCTTTGAATGAGCGATCCCGGCTGTGACTGCGTCTTTTCCTGAGCTCTGCGAAGTCTCGAAGGCATGGGATGTTGCGACGTGACCACAGCAACGATCTGTTCGGTAGCTGAAGCGTGCCGGTTCTGAGGCGGTTTAGGTAGGATTGGGCGCGAGGATGCATTGCGTGTGTCAGCACGGCGTCGGGCGACTGGGTTGAGGGCTGCGTTGGTCATGTTGGCTCAGGAGCTATCAAGGCGGGCCTGGTCGGTGGGTGCTTGACGGCGCACCGAGAAGCTGGTGACTTGTGATCCGTTCGTCCCCAAGCATGGGCTCAGAGCAAAGCGGGCACTTGATCTGAGCTGTGGACGAGGACGCCTTGCTTTCGATTGATGACACGCCCTATGTAATTGTCAGCGATACGGCCGACAGCGACTCCGAAGAGGAATCTATCACGCCAGCCCCAACGGCGGCCCGTGACGCCGGCTGGAAGCGGATGTCATTTGCGGAAGCGTTATACCGCTCCAGGGCTCCAGAAACCAGCCAGGTGGGCGATAACGCCGAGTTCGTTCAGGCGCCCGTAGCTGTGGGCCGTGACGAGTTCTCGACCGTCGTTGTCCACCTGAGTCCATTCCGCAAGCATTTGTCCGTGTTGCTGCCGGAACCAGTTCAACCGGAAGCGGTGTCCCGGAAAGCGCTTCTGGAACACGCCGATGTGCTTCAAAAGATTCTGCAGCCCTCGGCCTTCCACCCCGGGGTTGGTGTACATCACATCTTCCGCTACGCTGGAATGCAACAGCCTTTCCTGGTCGGCCAGCGAGGTTGCGGCGAATGCATCGAGATAAGCTTCGAAGATCCCTTGAAATTGGGTATCGGTCATGTGAAAGTCCTTTGCAGTGCGGACCCTTTGAATCATCCGCACAAACACCACGGTAGACGGCCCGCCTGATTCCGGTCGATGGCGGAGAGGCCAGAAAGAGTGACGAATCGTCCAAATGCGATTGACCCATTCCTGGACCTTATCCGGCTTTTGCGGCCGCAGGCGACCCTTTGGGGCGCCATCCACGCCAGCGGGGGGTGGGGCGTCGGTTTCCGTGAGAGACATGATTTGCTGTTCTTCCGGGTCGACCGCGGGCAGCTTCTTCTTCTTAGGTCCGACGAAGAACCGGTTACCTTAGGACCAGGCGATTTTGTGTTGATCCGCACTATCTATCCATTCGTTTTGGCCTCCGACACGCAAGTGGAACCCATCGACAGCGAAAACCTGGTTGCGACGAGCCGTTCCACGACCATGCGTGTCGGTGTAGGTGAAACAGACCCGGTGATCATACGCGGTGGTCGGTTTGTCTTCGACACGGCCAATGAAGAACTTCTGGTGCAGTTGCTACCGCCGTTAGTGCATGTCGCTGTGAACAAGACTACGTCGGCCCGCATCCTTGCTTTGCTCGCGATGAACGAGGCGGAAAACAGTGCCCCCGGTCCGGGAAGCGATTTCGTCGTGGCGCGCTTGATGGAGCTCTTACTCGTAGAAATTCTCAGGGGTGAAGTTCTTGTTGCACAGCCAATAAAAGCAGGGATGCTTCAGGGACTTGCCGATCCCGTCACTGCAAGGGCGCTTGTAGCATTGCATAGTGACGCGGCAAAGCCGTGGACGACTGCGAAACTAGCTCGGCTATGCAGGTGCTCGCGTTCTGCCTTCAACCTGCGCTTCACGCGCATCGTTGGCGTCGCCCCAATGCGGTATTTGCACAGCTGGCGCATGGCGGTGGCAAAGGACGAATTACGTCGAGGAAAGCGGAGCGTTGCCGAGATCGCCTTTCTGATTGGATTCCAATCCAGTGGTGCTCTTACAAGGGCATTCACGCGGTCGGTGGGCTGTCCGCCTTCCAGATTTGTCGCGACGAACCGCGCTACCGACAACCTTGATCACAGCTGACTTTTGTTTGTCTACAAGTCGCCTCGGTTGGTGCCTGTCGTTAAGAGGATCGTCCTTATAGTTAACTTCAGCAGTCTTGTTCTGGCTACCCCAGGTCGTGGACAAGCAAATCTAGTCCGACTCCCTTTATCTTGGGCGCAAGCGCGCTTATGAGTAACGAATTCAAAAGGAGCGGCGATGGAGATAGTTCTCATAGCCCTTCCTTCCCAATCCTCATACGTGTCGATCACTTGAGCAAAGTCCCCGGGCGCAGGGTTTACCTGCAAGACCAAATCAGAAGGAATCAATCTCTCAACGGTTAGCGGGCAGGCTCGGGCTCACTTACTTAAGGTCCAGACGTTGGAGAAAGCGTCAGGTCCGTAAAGTATTCCTTTGCGCGACCATGTTTCAATCGTGGATCACGGTCCGTTCCAATGTACTCAGCGAGAAAGTCAAGAAGCCTTTCCACTTTTGGCGTGAGACGCGATGATCCTGAAAAAAGCGCGCACAATGTGATTGGTTCCGGCTTCCACTGCGGAAGAATCGGGACAAGCCTACTTCGATTGTTCGGGTGCTTTGCCATCCACAGCGGCAGGACAGTAACGCCCAGACCGTCCACAGCGAACGCTAGATTGATGCCTGGGTCACTTGTCACGACGTGAAACGCAATATTTGGACTGAACTGTTTCGATCCGCGGGACAGCCTCCAAACTCCGGACCCCGCACACGGATGGACGGTGAGTTCGTCGGGCTTGGCTGGACTGCCGGCCGCATTCACGTATGCCGGACTCGCGAAGAGCCCCCGGGCAGTCCCGGGATAGTACCGGACTCGCCGCACGGAATCCTTCGGCGCCCTGAGTTTAAAAAACACGTCCACATCTTCACCTGGTTCCTGATCCCAGCCAAACGAATAGGGCTCAATCTCCATCTTTAAAGACGGAAAGAGGGTGATGAAATCCTTGAGCAGCGGCGCGATAAGTTCGCGGGCCATAGTCAGCGGGCACGCAATTTTGATTGTGCCACTTGGATCGGAGCGGCGCGCTACTAAGAACTCTCCCCCATCAGTAGCGTACGCAAAGCACGTCGACAGGAGAGAAGGTACTCTCTGCCTGCGTCCGTCAGAATCAATCCTTTTAGACCCCTCTGGGCAAGAAGAACGCCTAAGT
>CAXTMK010000002.1:0-8378 GCA_964245315.1 uncultured Acidobacteriaceae bacterium
CGCCGCTGCGCAGGGTCTCGGGGTCTTCGAGCGTGCCCATATACGGTTCCGCGCCCGCTGCTTTCAGTGCTTCCGCGCCTGCCTCCGAGCGCGTCAGTCCGAGCACCTGATGGCCTGCGCCGATAAGTTCCGGGATGATGGCCGAACCGATGAAGCCGGTCGCGCCGGTGAGAAAGATACGCATGTTTGAATCTCCTTTGCTTCGTTAGACAAGCCGGGAGCGGCATACGATCTATACTGAAAGTCCGCATTCCTGGCTCAATCGTCCGAGACCTGAGGCGGCTACCCGGAGGAACAATGGACCCACTCTCCGATGTCCTGTCGCTGCTGAAGCCGCAGAGCTATATGGCGGGTGGCTTGGACGTGGGCTGCGATGTGGCCGTCCAGTTCCCCAAACACTCCGGCATCAAATGTTACGCCCTGCTTTCCGGCCAGTGCTGGCTCTCGGTCGAGGGCGTTGCCGACCCGGTGCTCCTCACGGCCGGGGACTGTTACATCCTGCCGCGCGGGTTGCCATTCTGCCTCGCGACCGATCCGTCGCTCACGCCCGTAGACTTCCGCGAATTTCTCGCTGCGCGCAGCCATGCCGAGGCGGCCTCCTGTCCCGAAAGCACGAAGCACTATCTCGTCGGCGGCCACTTCGTCCTGACCGGCGGCCACGCCGACATCCTGCTGCAGGCGCTGCCGCCCATCGTGCACATCCGCAAGGAGTCGGACAAGGCGGCGATGCGCTGGTCGCTCGAACGCATGAAGGAGGAGCTGCGCGACCCGCAGCCGGGCGGCTCGCTGATCGCGCAGCAGCTTGCCTACATGATGCTGGTCCAGGCCCTGCGCCTGCACCTGGCGGACGCCGCGGCCGGCGGCGTCGGATGGCTGTTCGCGCTGGCCGACAAGCAGATGTCCGCGGCCATCGCCTGCATGCACGCGGAGCCGGGACACGCGTGGACGCTGCAGCAGCTGGCGGAGCGCGTGGGCATGTCGCGTTCCATCTTCGCACTCCGCTTCAAGCAAACGGTCGGCGCGACCCCGATGGAGTACCTGACGCGCTGGCGCATGCTGATCGCCGGCGATAGGCTGAAGACCTCCGGCGCCTCCATCTCCGAGATCGCCGCATCGCTCGGCTACGACTCCGACAGCGCCTTCGGCAAAGCCTTCCGCAGGGTGATGGGTTATTCGCCGCGTCAACATAGCCGCACCAGCCCCGCAACCTCGCTGGCATAAGATAGACAGATGCCGATTGACCTGACCGCCCCGCTCGCCCTCGCCGATCCCGAGATCGCCGCGCAGATTGAACTGGAGATCGCCCGCCAGCACGAGGGCCTGGAGATGATCGCCTCCGAGAACTTCGTCAGCCGCGCCGTGCTCGAAGCCGCCGGCACCGTCTTCACCAACAAGTACGCTGAAGGCTACCCCGGCAAGCGCTACTACGGCGGCTGCGAGTACGCCGACGTGGTCGAAAACCTGGCCCGCGACCGCGCCAAACGGCTCTTCGGCGCCGACCACGTCAACGTGCAGCCGCACTCCGGCTCGCAGGCCAACGCCGCCGCGTTTATGACGCTGCTCTCTCCCGGCGACACCCTGCTGGGGCTCGACCTCGCGCACGGCGGCCACCTGACCCACGGCCACAAGCTCAACTTCTCCGGCAAGCTCTACAAGATCGCCGGCTACCAGGTCCGCAGGGACACCGAAGTCGTCGATTATGACCAGCTCGAAAAGCAGGCGGTCGAGGTGCAGCCGAAGCTGATCATCGGCGGCGGCAGCGCCTATCCGCGGCAGTTCGACTTCGCCCGCATGCGCCAGATCGCTGATAAAGTCGGCGCGTACTTCCTGGTCGACATGGCCCACTTCGCCGGGCTGGTCGCGGGCGGCGCGCATCCCTCGCCCATCCCGCACGCGCACGTCGTCACTACCACCACGCACAAGACGCTGCGCGGCCCACGCGCCGGCATGATCCTGTGCGAGCAGCAGTTCGCCGCCAACATCGACCGCAGCGTCTTTCCCGGCCAGCAGGGCGGCCCGCTGATGCACGTCATCGCGGCCAAGGCCGTCGCCTTCCGCGAGGCGCTCGAACCCGACTTCGCCGTTTACGCCGCGCAAATAGTCGCCAACGCCAGGGCGCTCGCCGAAGCGCTCGCCGCTGCGGGATATCGCATCATCTCCGGCGGCACGGATACGCACCTGGTGCTGATCGACGTCTTCGAAAAGGGCATTCTCGGCTCGGAGGCGGAGTTCGCGCTGGGCGCGGCCGGTATCACGGTCAACAAGAACGCCATTCCCTACGACGTGAATCCGCCCATGAAGCCCAGCGGCATCCGCCTCGGCACGCCGGCGCTGACGACCCGCGGCATGAAAGAGCCCGAGATGCAAACGATCGCGGGCTGGATTGTGGCGGCGCTCGAGCATCGCGCCGACGCTCAGCACCTGGCGAAGATTCGCGGCGAAGTCGGCGAACTGGCGGAGAAGTTTCCGCTCTACGCCTACCTGCGCGCCTAGTCTTTCTTTGTCAGCCCTTTGTTGTCATCCCGCAGGGATCTGCTTTTTGCTCTTTCCTGCGGTATAGTATCCGGGCACCACCGAGGAACCCACCGATGGCGATTGCAATGTTGGCGTGGGTGTTCGCGATCCCCGCGCTCGGCGGCATGACCGGCCTGCGCTGCATGACGCCCATCGCGCTGCTGTGCTGGTTCGCCTACTCGGGCAATCTGGACGTAGACGGCACCTGGGCAGCCTGGACTGCGATGCCAGTGAGCGTGATCATCTTCGCCATCCTGGCCGTGGGCGAGCTGATCGGCGACAAGCTCCCCAAGACCCCCAACCGCACCGACAAACTCCCGCTCATCGCCCGCGTCGTCTTCGGCGGCCTGGTGGGGGCAATTGCCGCCACCAGCCTGCACGGCGAGATCGTCGAAGGCGCGCTGCTCGGCTCGTTTTCGGCGCTGCTATGGAGCTTCCTCGGGTACCACATCCGGCACTCGCTGGTGAAGAAGCATGGTGTGTCGGATCTGGTGGTGGCGCTGGTGGAAGATGGAGTGGCGATTGGGCTGTCGGTGATTGCGATGGGGATCGTTACGGGGTAGGGCGGCTCCAGCTTGCCGGCGGAGCCATTTACCGCAATTTGCACTTACGCCAATCAGCCACATCATGTGACATGAAAACACAATCTTCATTCAAATAGGTCATCGTCGTGAATTCCGGCGACGACCTCTCAATTGACGGTGCCAATCTGGGACATGACTTAAGTGATCAGGTCTTCCTCGTGAGTCTCGACGAGCGTAATGCTCAGTGACGATGAGGCATTTGAGGCCCATCGACATGACAGAACTTCTTTCGTCTCTTACTTCTTGCAAGGCTGCCCTCAACAGGCGGTCACTCGCGCTGACAGTTTGCTGCTGTGGAATCCTTTCGATGATAACGGGATGTGCGCCCGTGCAGTCCGTCTCCGGCTCGACATCAACGTCAACGACGCAACCCACGAACGGGCAGGTCGCAGTCACCGCTCTCCAAACTCAATTAAAGATCGGCCAGGCCGAGACTTTGACTGCGACGCGCGGGGGCGTTGCCGTGCAAGGCGGCATATGGTCAGTCCAGGGAGGAGTGTCAAACGGCAGCATCGATTCGTCCGGGTTGTATCAAACGCCCGCGGCCATGCCCGGATCAAACGTCATTAGAGTGGACTTTGTGCTTAGCGGGACAACGTATACCTGCGCTCTGACGCTCCTCAATTCCGCGCCCACTCTGGTCGGTGCCTCACCGGCGACCCTCACACAAGGAACGACTTCCGTCACCTTCGCAGGAGCGGGATTCGTGTCCGGCACGGTTCTGAGCGTCAATGGCAGCAGTGTAGCTTCCTTGTACGTCAATGCTGGCACGTTGTCCGCGACGATCATTGTGCCGGCAGGTGGTTCTAAGTCAATTTCCATTGTCGCCATAAATCCTGGTGGCGGTGCTGAGACGAGCAATGTTCTGGTAATTCCAGTGAACCTTCCTGCTTTTACCGTCACCCCAGCCGTTCTAACCGGTGGATCCGTCACACTTACGATCACGGGTGTCAGCTTTACGGGAAGTCCCGTAGTCGTGATGGACGGGAAGGAACTTGCGACGACGAGAACCTCGGCTTCGACCCTATCCGCGGTCGCGTACCTGGCGCCATGGAAGACCGGGTCGAGTGTCATAGGCGTGGAGACCGCGGCTGGAACTGGCGCGACGACGCAGGTGAGCGTCCCCATAGCGGCCACCGCTGTATCGTATGACGTTGCATCCCGCTTCGCGACCCAGGCCGCTTACGGGCCTCGGCACGATGTCATCGAGCACATCCAGCAAGTCGGCCTTGAGAGCTTCGTCAACGAACAGCTTCAGCAGCCTCCGATTGCCTACGACGCAACCGCCCCTTGCTGTGGCCCAAGACTCACCTACCTGCAGAACGCAACGTCGGGTAATTCCCTTCTGAGGGCACGTGTCTCGTGGGCCTTGCAGTCGTTCGTCGTTCAACAGGGCCTGTACCTGCTGCCCACCCTTATTCCCTGGCAACACAAGATGGAAGTCGATGCGTTCGGCAACTTCGAGCAGGTTCTCCGGGACGCCTCTTCCGACACATCCATGGCCTTGTTCCTCAATCTGAACGGCAATGCGGCATCATCGGATCCCTCTGTTCACCCGAATCAGAATTTCGCGCGCGAACTGATGCAATTATTCTCACTGGGCGACGTCATGCTCAACGACGATGGCTCGGTGCGACTCGACGCGAATGGAAATCCGCTGCCGTCCTACGATCAGGCGACCGTTCTGGATCTAAGCCGGGGTTTTGACCGGCTGGTGGTGCGACAATACCCCGGACGCCTTCGAGAACCCATACGGCGCCAATTACGCGTTACCGTTGGTCGCAAACGAAAGTCAGCACGACCATGGGCAGAAGGTGCTGTTTGGCACGGTCACACTTCCTGCCGGTCAGGATGCCGCCACGGACCGGGCAGCGGCAATCAACGCAATCTTCCAGCACCCAAACGTCCCGCCGTATGTGTCCCGTATCCTCATCCAGCGACTTGTCAAAAGCAATCCCTCTCCGGCGTACATCAGCCGGATCTCCGCGGTCTTCAAGGATGACGGGACGGGTGTGCGAGGGAACCTGGCTGCGGTGGTGAAGACAATCCTCCTCGACCCGGAAGCTCGGGCGGGAGACACCGTTGCCTCTGCAAGCGACGGCTTTCTGCAGGAGCCTCTTCTCTTCGAAACATTTGGGATGAACCTGCTCGGCCTGGTTCAAACCGACGGCGAGCCGACCTATGTACCGGGGCAACTGGGCGAGAACTTCGATTATGCGCCTACTGTGTTCAGCTTTTATGCTCCCACCGATACGATCCCGGGCACGACGATCGTAAGTCCTGAATTCGGACTGCTGAATAACCTCTCCCTGATCCAGCGAAGCCAGATGTGGTGGTTGATGATCGAAGGCGGCGGGGCTCAAGGCTTCAATCGGCAACCCAACTACCTGTACTCGACGTTCACGAATGTGCCCGACATGGTCGATGCATTGAATCACATGCTCTATCACGGACAGATGCCCGCAGCGGAGAAGGCGGCCATCATCAACTACTGCGCCACCATGGATCCAAACAACCTGACCGCGCAGTTGGATATTGCGGTATTCCTGGCCGGAAACGGCGATTCCTACAACGTCTCTCAATAGAAAGGATCACACCCATGATCTCCCGCCGGAAATTTCTAAACCTCACCGGACGCCTTGGACTCGCCAGTGCAACAGCTCCACTATGGTCCAATGCGATCTGCCAGCACGCCTTCGCGCAAAATACCCTCAGCACGTACAAGGCAGTCGTATTGGTAACGCTGATCGGCGGCAATGACGGAAACAATATGCTGATACCTCTGGACAGGGAACGGTACCAGCAGTACGTTGCTACCCGTCCTTCGATCGCGTTGCCACAGGCAACTTGCCTGCCGCTGGCGTTCGGTTCGTCTGGAGCATATTACGGACTCCACCCGGCTCTTGGTAACGTCGCGAACTACTACAACAGAAAGAGAGCGCTGTTCGTGGCGAATGTTGGCCCGCTCGCCATGCCGGCAACCAAAGCTCAACTATTGCAGTCCCCGGGCCTCGTGCCAGCCTCTCTGATGAACCATGTTGCCGGCCGCGCTCAATGGGAGAGCGCCACTACAGGTCTCCTGCCCGCTACCGGCTGGGGCGGCAGGATGGCCGATCTTCTGGTGTCGCAGTCCGGGAGCCTGCCGCCCCTGCTCGATGCGGGTCCAGCGAGCGTCTTTACGGTGGGGCAGTCCGTCCAGGCTATCGCCGTGCAGGCAAACTCGGGCTCGATCGTCGCACTCCCCGCCGGCATCAACTCTGCCGTGCTGAGCATCGCCAAGGCCGATACGGCATCACAGAACAGCATCGTGGCTCAGGCAGCAAAGCTTCGCGTGGCCGCCTATGAGGAGCAGGCGCTGATCGGCCAGGCGCAGTCCTCCGGTGCGTCGCTCCAGACCATGTTTCCCTCAAGCGGCTTCGGGCAGGTGATGAAAACCATTGCGCAGGTAATCAACGGGCGCTCGGTCATCGGAGCCTCGCGCCAGATTTTCTATGCCAACCAGGGGAGCTACGATACGCATGGATCACAGCTTCCCCTCCAGGCAGCGAATCTTGCAGATCTCGACGCGGGTCTGGGAGCTTTTATGGGGGCTCTGGACGAGATGGGACTCGGCAATCAGGTTCTCGTCTGCACGCACTCGGACTTCAACCGTACGATGCAGGCGAACACCGCTGCCGGAACCGATCACGCCTGGGGAAATCACCAGTTGATTATCGGCGGCATGACAAACGGTGGTCGGGTCGCCGGAACGATGCCCGACCTCGATCTCGGTGGAAGTTGCGATCTGAGTCCACAGGGCCAGGGTGTCTGGATTCCAACAACTTCCGTTTCGCAGATGACGGGCGGCATCGGAAGCTGGATGGGGCTGTCAGCTGCTCAGGTCAACTCGGTATTTCCCGACCTGACGAACTTCGGAGAACAGGTGGTGCAATTGGCATGATGTCGTCCTGGGCACCTCACAACGAGAGGACATCCTCGCGAGGTGCCCAAAGGCAATGCCGGACAGCGATCGGTAAATGAATCATGTACCCGGCTTTCGATCATTGCGACGCGAATTGTTACGAGGTAGCGGGCTCTGCTCTGATACACAAGATGGTGGAGGCCCGCTTCAGCGCACATGAGAACGCATCTCGCCAGCCTGGTCGATGACTTCCGCAGTCACCCGCGCGACATCGCGATCGTGTCGCATCGAGGCGTCCGCCGCTATGCGACTGCCTATGGCGAACTGGAGCAACTCGCCGGGCGGTTCTCGGCTGAACTCATCCGCCGCAACATCGGCCCCGGCGAGCGTGTCATCCTGTGGGGCGAGAACTCCGCGGAGTGGGTCGGCGTCTTCTTCGGGTGCATGCTGCGCGGCGTGCTCGCGGTGCCTTTCGATGCGGCGGGATCGCCTGCGTTCGCGGTTCGGATCCTGCGCGAAGTCAGCCCTCGGCTCATCGTCGCGGATGCCGGCAAACTTCAGTTCCTGCCGGCCGATGTGCCGATGCTCGCGCTGCAGGACGTGAGCCAGGCCATCCCTGCCATGGCGGACTTCAGCGTCGAACCGGCGGTGACGGAGGACGCGGCCTTCCAGATCGTCTTCACCTCCGGAACCACCTCCGAGCCGAAAGGAATCGTACACACCCATCGCAACGTCCTTGCGAGCCTGTCGCCGATCGAAGGCGAGATCGCCAAGTATCGGCGCTACGAGCGTTGGGTCCATCCTCTGCGATTCCTGCATACGCTTCCGCTCAGCCATGTCTTCGGCCAGTTCATGGGGCTCTGGATTCCTGCCATTCTCGCCGCCGAGCTCCACTTCACCGACGTTGTCGAAGCAGGTCGCACCCTCGAACTCATCCGCCGCGAACGCATCTCGGTGTTGATCGCCGTGCCTCGTGTCCTGGCGCTGCTTCGCTCGCGCTTGCTTGCGCTGTCTCCGTCGCTTGGAGGCGAGATCGAACGCGCCGCCGGCTTGCCGATCCTGAAGCGGTGGTGGCGATTCCGGGCCGTACACCGCGCCTTCGGCTGGAAGTTCTGGGCGGTCATCTCCGGAGGTGCGACTCTGCCGAGCGAGCTGGAGCTGTTCTGGAATCGGCTCGGCTTCGCGTTGATCCAGGGCTACGGGATGACTGAGACGGCCGCGCTCATTACGCTCAACCATCCCTTTCGCATCGTGAAGGGAAGCATCGGCAAGGCGCTGCCGGGCCGCGAGGTCCGCCTCAGCGAGAGCGGAGAGCTGCTCGTGCGCGGCGACATGGTTTCGCGCACGGCCTGGGGCGGCGGCAGGGGGGGCGCGCGGGG
>CAXTMK010000002.1:8388-99776 GCA_964245315.1 uncultured Acidobacteriaceae bacterium
GCGGAAGGCTGGTCGAGCGCGAGGAGGAGTGGCTCGCGACCGGCGATCTCGCCGAACGGGATGAGTCGGGCGGATTCCGCTTCCTTGGCCGCACGGGCGACACGATCGTCTCGTCCAGCGGAATGAATATCTTTCCCGCAGATCTCGAATCGGCCATGATCGCGCAGCCGGGCGTCAAAGCCTGCGCGGTCGTGCCCTGCGACTTTCCCTCGGGGCCGGAGCCGGTCTGCGTGGTCCTCTTCGACGGCGACGAAGCCTTGCTGCAGCAGGCGGTCGCCGGCGCCAACCTCGGCCTGACGGACTATCAGCAGATTCGCCGCGTCCTGCGCTGGCCGGACCTCACCTTTCCCTACACCTCCACCGGAAAACTTTTGCGCCGCACTGTGCGGGACTGGGCGTGTTCCATCTTTGCCGGAGGACCACCGCAGCCGGGCGATGCGCTGCAGCAGATGATCGCCGCCATCACTGGCGAATCGCCTGCGGCCTCAGAAGACCTGCACCTCGACAGCCTCGGCCGCGTGCAGCTCGCTTCCATGATCGAGCAGAAGACCGGGGTAACGATCGACGACTCCGAGATGGCGTCGATCGCTACCGTGGAACAACTGCGCGGTGCGATCGCGGGCGCGGACTCTTCCGCTTCGTCCCGGCCTCCCTCATCGCCGGATCACCAGTACCCGCGCTGGTCGTGGTCCGCTCCGATACAGCTGCTTCGCTCGGTGTTTGTCGAGGCGGTTATGCGTCCGCTCGTCGCGCTGTTCCTTGCTCCTCGCGTCGTCCTGCCGGCGCAGCCGCTTCCCAACGGGCCATTTCTCATCGTCGCCAATCATGTGACCATGCTCGATGGTGCTCTGGTGCTGTACGCTTTGCCGGGAACGCTCCGCCGGCGCATGGCCATCGCGATGTCCGGCGAGATGCTCCGCGACTTCCGTTCCGCCAAAGGCTTGGCTGCGCTGCCTCTGCGAACAACATACTGGCTGCTAACCGCGCTCTTCAACGTGTTTCCGCTGCCGCGTCTACAGGGGTTTCGTAGAAGCTTTGCGCACGCAGGTGAAGCCATCGACCGCAACTATTCAATCCTGATCTTTCCCGAAGGAACGCGCAGCCGATCCGGCCGGCTGGGACCGTTTCGCCCAGGGATCGGGCTGCTCGCAACGCAGGCCGGAATCCCTGTCTTGCCGGTTGCGCTGGTCGGGCTGGAGCAAATCCGAGGCAAGAGCGTCCGATGGTTCCGCTCCGGCGTGCTTGAGGTTAGAGTCGGCAGCCCAATCGATTGGGCGGAGAGGAAGTCGGCGGCGCAATGGACGGAGGAATTGGAGACAGCAATCAGGATATTAGGCGCTTGACGAACGATAATAATTCTTGTTTACTAACTCTTGATGCATCCCTCCCCCACTCCCGAGACCCGTCCCTTCCGTGAAGTTTGCGCGGATCACGGGCTTACCGTGACCCACCAGCGGCAGGTTTTGTATGAGGTGATGCGGACGATGCCCGGCCATCCCAGCCCGGAAGAAGTCTTCGCGCGGGTCCGGAAGCGCATCCCGGCGATCTCGCTGGCGACGGTTTACAAGAATATTCATCTCTTCGTCGAGAGGGGCGTGCTGAAGGAGGTCAGCATGCACCATGGGTCTTTGCGGGTTGAACTGAACAGCCACACGCACCACCATATGGTCTGCTCGC
This sequence comes from uncultured Acidobacteriaceae bacterium, assembly GCA_964245315.1. Classification (GTDB taxonomy): domain Bacteria; phylum Acidobacteriota; class Terriglobia; order Terriglobales; family Acidobacteriaceae; genus Edaphobacter. The sequence continues at coordinate 10,066 of CAXTMK010000002.1, forward strand.
ACTGCAAGGCCATCACGGACATCGACGAAAAGGATCTCGGCGAGCTCCCTCCGCTCAAACGTCTGCCTGACGGGTTCAAGGCGGAACGCTACGCCATCGACGTCATCGGAATCTGCGCCGCGTGCCAGAAGGCAAACCTAAGCTAACGGAGAAGCCCATGCGCGCTCGACAAATCGACCTGCTCGACCTCGAAATGCCAATTACTTTGCGACCGAGTGCTCGCGTCTCCGACGACGAACTGATGCGTTTCTCCGCCCGCAACAAGCCGTACAAAATTGAACGCAACAGGGACGGAGACCTGACCATTATGACCCCAGTCGGAGGCATCGGCGGCACGCATGAGAGATACATCACGCGCGTCTTTGGCAACTGGGCCGCGCAGGACGGCACCGGCATCGACTTCGGCTCCAATACCGGCTTCAACCTGCCGGACGGCTCCTGTCTTTCGCCGGACGCCGCATGGCTTCGCCTCGACCGCTGGACTTCGCTGACCGTCAAAGAGCAGGAGGGCTTCCCTCCTCTTTGCCCCGACTTCATCATCGAGGTCCGCTCCAAAAGCGACTCGCGACGTATGGTCGAAGCCAAGATGCAGAGCTGGCTTGATAACGGCGTTCAGCTCGCATGGCTTGTCGATCCGATCGCAAAAAACATCTCCATCTATCGGCCGGGCCAACCCACCGAAACACTGGATCGGCCTGAAGCTGTTATTGCGGACGCTCCTGTCGCGGGCTTCGAACTCATTTGCGCCCCGCTTTGGCCCACGCCCTGACGATCCGCTGACTCAATCACCCAACGAAAGAAGTTGCACTATCGGCGGGGAGCTTTCCCCGGTACTAAGTCTCGGTAATGAGAAACAAGGAGAAACAATGTCGAATGAAATGAAGTGCCCCGTCCCGCACGGCAACAACCCAGCCATCGCCGGCCCGTCCATCACCGCGACCGAAACCGAATCGCCCGAGCACGGCGCCGTCACGCACACCTCGCGCAGGATCGTGCGCAACATGGAGTGGTGGCCCGACCGCCTCGACCTCGGCATCCTGCACCAGAACACAAAGCTGGCCGACCCCATGGGCCACGACTTCGACTATGCGAAAGAGTTCAGGACGCTTGACCTCGACGCCGTCATCAGGGACCTGCACGCGCTGATGACCGACTCGCAGAGCTGGTGGCCGGCGGACTACGGGCATTACGGTCCGTTTTTCATCCGCCTGGCCTGGCACAGCGCCGGCACCTACCGCAGCCACGACGGCCGCGGCGGCGCGGGCATGGGCACGCAGCGCTTCGCCCCGCTGAATAGCTGGCCGGACAACGTCAGCCTCGACAAGGCGCGCCGCCTGCTGTGGCCGATCAAGCAGAAGTACGGCAAGAAGATCTCCTGGGCCGACCTGATGATCCTGACCGGCAATGTCGCGATTGACTCGATGGGGCTGAAGACCTTCGGCTTCGGTGGCGGACGCGCCGATGTCTGGGTTCCGCAGGAAGACATCTTCTGGGGCTCCGAGCGCACATGGCTGGGCAGCGATCGCTATCAGGGAGATCGCAATCTCGACAATCCTCTGGCCGCTGTGCAGATGGGCCTGATCTACGTGAACCCGGAAGGCCCCGACGGCAAGCCCGATCCGGTCGCCTCCGCCCGCGACATCCGCGAGACCTTCGGACGCATGGCGATGAACGATGAGGAGACCTTCGCGCTCATCGCCGGCGGCCACACCTTCGGCAAGGGCCACGGCGCGCACGATCCGAGCAAGTACGTCGGCCCCGAACCGGAAGGCGCTGCGATCGAAGAGCAGGGATTCGGCTGGAAGAACTCCGCCGGCAAAGGCAACGCCGAAGACACCATCTCCTCGGGTCTCGAGGGCGCATGGACCACAGACCCGATCAAGTGGGACACCGAGTACCTCGACAATCTCTACAATTACGAGTGGGAACTCGGCAAAGGCTCCGGCGGCGCGTGGCAGTGGTACGCCAGGGACATCGAGCCACGCATCCCCGACGCGCACGTGGCGGACAAAAAGCACAAGCCGATGATGTTCACCTCGGACCTCGCGCTGCGCTTCGATCCCATCTACGCCTCCATCGGCAAGCGCTTCCAGGCGCATCCCGAGCAGTTTGCTGATGCCTTTGCCCGCGCATGGTTCAAGCTGACGCACCGCGATATGGGCCCCATCGTCCGCTATCTCGGACCGCTGGTTCCGAAGGAAGAGTTGATCTGGCAGGATCCCGTTCCGGCTGTCGATCACGAGCTCATCGGCGAGGCCGACATCGCCTCGCTGAAGGAGAAGATCCTCGCCTCCGGCCTCACGGTCCCGCAGCTCGTCTCGGCTGCATGGGCGGCGGCGGCAACCTTCCGCGGCTCCGACAAGCGCGGCGGAGCCAACGGTGGACGCATTCGCCTGGAGCCGCAGAAGAACTGGGAGGTAAACCAGCCGCTCGTGCTCGCGAAGGTGCTCGGCACGCTGGAGGGAATCCAGAAGGAGTTCGGCAAGCCGGTTTCTCTAGCCGACCTGATCGTTCTCGGCGGTTGCGCGGCGGTGGAAGCGGCCGCGAAGAAGGCCGGCTACGATGTTGCCGTGCCCTTTGCGCCGGGCCGCACGGATGCCTCGCAGGAGCAGACGGACGTGCAATCCTTCGAGCCCCTGGAGCAGACGGCCGACGGCTTCCGCAACTACCTCCGGCTGGGCCACACGGAACGGGCGGAGGCGCTGCTCATCGATCGCGCGCAGTTGCTGACGCTCACCGCGCCGGAGATGGCTGTGCTGGTCGGTGGCATGCGCGTCCTCGGCGCCACCTACCGCGGCGCAAAAAACGGCGTCTTCACCACGCAGCCCGAGACGCTGACCAACGACTTCTTTGTCAACCTGCTCGACATGGCGACGGAGTGGAAGGCATCTTCCACGGCGGAGGGCTTGTTCGAGGGGCTGGACCGCGAGACCGGTGAGATCAAGTGGACCGGGAGTCGGGTCGACCTGATCTTCGGATCGAATTCACAGCTCCGGGCGATCTCGGAGGTGTATGCGGCGTCGGATGCAAAGGAGAGGTTCGTGAAGGACTTCGTAGGTGCGTGGGATAAGGTGATGAACCTGGACCGCTTCGATCTGCGAGCGTCGTAATTCGCTTGCCGTACGCTAACTCCGCAACAAGGGGCTACCGCCAAGGTAGCCCCTTGCTGCTGTGACTCAGTTGATTTGATCGCAGGGCGCGCCCTTCCCTCGACCAATCCTTGCTGACGACAAGCCGACTTGTGAGGACTTAGAGATGCCTGATGGACGGATATAATCGTGATACGCGTTTAGGAGTCGAAGTGTTACCGAAGCGTGAGTTTCGTCCGAGATGTCTACCGAGGGGTACCTTTCTGAGCCGCGTAGCGAGTGCTTCCAACCAGGGTCTGTCGAACGCCAAGAAGGCGAAGCAGGACGAGTTCTACACCCAGTACGTCGACATCCAGAAGGAGGTCGAGGCGTACCTGGAGTTTGACCCAGACACGTTCCGCGGCAAGGTTGTCTACTGCAACTGCGACGACCCGTTCGAAAGCAACTTCTTCAAGTACTTCGCGGCGAGCTTTAACAAGCTGGGTCTGAAGCGGCTGATCTCGACCAGCTATGACGGATCGCCGATCGCGGGCCAGGCCACTCTGTTCCCGGAGTACAACGAAGGCAACGGCAAGCGGAAGAAGCCCAAGGCACTGGCTGTGATCCTTAACCACGTGCGGGATGAGGACGGAAACGGCGCGGCAAACATCACCGACGTAGAGCTGTTCCTCAAGCGGAACAAGGCTGCGCGTACGGCCCTGAAGGGTGACGATATCTATCCCGGCGGGGATTTCCGTAGCCCCGAGTGTATTGCGCTGCTGAAATCTGCAGATATCGTCGCTACGAATCCGCCGTTTTCACTCTTCCGTGAGTATGTTGCCCAGCTTGCGGAAGATGGGAAGAAGTTTTTGGTCATAGGGAATGTCCAGGCTCTCACCTACAAAGAAATTTTCCCGCTGGTGAAGGCCAACAAGGTTTGGCTGGGCGCAACGATTCACAGCGGCGACCGCGAGTTTCGTGTTCCAGAGCACTATCCTTTAGCCGCTGCAGGTTATCGCGTTGACGAGAAGGGCGTAAAGTACATTCGGGTGAAGGGAGTTCGCTGGTACACGAACCTCGATCATGGCCGAAGGCATCAGCAACTGCCGCTAATGACCATGGAAGACAATCTGCGCTACAGCAAACACAAAGAAATCTGTGGCAGAGCTGCCTATGATCGCTACGAAAACTACGACGCTATCGACGTACCCTTTACCGACGCGATCCCCAAGGACTATGACGGCCTCATGGGCGTCCCTATCACTTTCCTAGACAAGTACAATCCTGACCAATTCGAGATCGTGGGAACTCTTGAATCCAGCGACCCCAACAATCCGCATAGGACCAAGTGGTACTCGGCTCAGGACCAAAAAGCTGCCTATTTTCGCAGGTTCGGCCAGCCCGGAAGTTTTCCGCTGAACATGTCCGGTGTCATCGACGACGTCAAGGTATACAAGCGGGTCTTGATACGCCACCGCGCTCGACCGGTTAGGGGAATGCAAGAGTGAAGACCATACTGCGAACCGAGATCACCGTTTCGGACGTCTGCGACGGTTTTGTCTACAACCAGTTGGAGGGCAAAGCGCTGTTTGGCCTATCGGGGAAGCTGACCATTCAGCCGGAATACCAGCGAAACTTCATCTACTCCGACAGCGGCGGGGCACGCGAGATAGCGGTTATTGAGTCGCTGCTCAAGGGCTATCCGCTGGGGCTGATCTATTTCAACAAAGTCGCTGATGACAGATTCGAGGTGCTCGATGGGCAGCAGCGGATTACGAGCATTGGCAGGTTCGTCACGAACAAGTTTGCCATTATGGAAAACGGCAACCCGATGACCTTCGAAAGCTTGCCGGCGGACCAGCAGGCGAGGATTCGCGAGTCGAAGCTACTGATCTACGAGTGCGAGGGCACTGAGACCGAGATAAAGCAGTGGTTTGAGACGATCAATATTGCGGGTGTGCCGCTGAACGCACAGGAGTTGTTGAATGCGATCTACTCCGGGCCATTCGTGACGCAGGCGAAGGCTCAGTTCAGCAATACGCAGAACGCAAACATTCAGAAGTGGAGTGCGTACGTACGTGGCAGCGCGAACCGCCAGGACTATCTTGCCTGTGCGCTGGCCTGGGTGAGCCAAGGCGACATTGGCGTCTACATGAGTCAGCATCGCAATGACAACAATATTAAAGAGCTGACGAACTGCTTCAACAGCGTGATTGACTGGGTCTCCACCGTTTTCCGGGACGTGAAGAAGGAGATGCAGGGGCTGGAGTGGGGCGATCTTTACACGCGTTACCACGGACAGTCCTACGACCCCGCCAAGGTGACATCTGAGGTGAGCCGTCTCTATGGCGACCCCTATGTCAAGCAGAAGCGGGGAATCTTCGAGTTTATCCTGGGCGGTCGACAGGATCTGAAGCTGCTGGAGGTGCGGGTCTTCGACGAGGCGACCAAGCAGTCAGTGTATGCGAAGCAGACCAGCGAGGCGATCGCGAAGGGCGAGTCGAACTGCCCACTTTGCGCGATGGGACATGACGCTAAAAAGAGTCATATATATGCGGTGAAGGAGATGGACGCGGACCACGTCTCCGCGTGGAGCAAGGGCGGCGGAAGCTCTGCGGACAACTGCCAAATGCTCTGCGTTATGCATAACCGGGCCAAGGGGAATCGGTAGCCCAGCGCCGCTACGCGTTAGTCTTGATAAACGCTCTTATGGTGATCGAGCACCTGAGCCGCGCTCGAACTACGGCACATACATCTTGTAGATGAACAGGAAAAGCGCCAAACCCGCTGCCGCAAGCAACAACCCCGACGTCCGGCGCTTGTAGATGAACCACAGGATAATCAACCCGGTCAGCGACACCAGCGTCAGCAGGATCGCCGACGCATCGATGAGCCAGCCCCACGCCTTGCCCGCGTCTCGGCCTTTGTGCAGGTCGTTCAGCACGGCGACGAAGCCGTTGCGCACCTCGGTCACATCGTAGGTTCCCTTGTTGCGATCGATCATCGCATCCGCGCTGTAGCCCGGCGCGCGAAACGAAAAGCTTACCTCGCGATCGTCCACGCGCAGGTCGGACATCGCGCCGTGCAGATGCTCCCGCGTCCGCAGGCTTTCGACCAAAGCATTTTCATCCGGCTTCCGCAGCAGCGCGGAGTCCACGCTGCCGTGGCTCTGCCGCGTCTGCACCGAGCTTGCGAACCAGTCGGGATGATTGACCGTAAGCCCCGTCGCCGCGAAAAACAGCACCACCGCGAAGCTCACCATCGAGAGATAGATGTGCAGCCAGCGCGCGGTCTTCGCGGTCTTCTGCCGCAGACTCACGCGCCAGCCGGGCTTGCTCCCGGGTCGGGCCTTAGTGCTTGTGGTAGTCAAAGGTCGAGGCTCCAAGTTCCTGCGCCGCCGGCAGCGTCGCCTGCTGCGGCCTGGCGTTGTCGAACGATAGCTCCTGCCGCTGGATGTCGTAGCCGCCATGCTCTCGCGCGGCCTCGATGCAGACGGTGTACTTGCCCACCTTCACCAGCTTGCCTTCGTTGTCCTTGCCGTCCCACGACAGGGTGTAAGTGCCGGGCGAGCGGGTTGCGGTTGAAAGCGTTGCCGCCGGATCGAGCCCACCTGCCGCGCGCTGCGCTTCGTCCTCGCGATACCACTCCTTCAGGTCGGGGAGATAGCGCGGCTTCTCGGTCCAGAGCGCGATGGTGCGGACCGGGTTGTGATCGGCGTCTTCGATCCACACGGCCACGTAGGGCCGGCGGGCGCGGGCATTGTCGAAGCGCGGCAACGTCAGGCTTACTGACAACTCAAAGGCTGGATTCCAGAGGCCGTTGCTCGCCGCAGCCTTCTTTGCCTGCGATGGCGAGTACGCGACGGCGCGGAAGCCCGGCGATTGGGGCCAGTTCGCGCTGCGAACCTGCTCGCCACTCGCCAGCACCAGCAGGTACTGCGCGTCGGGCAGGGAAGCGGCAAGCGCCTGGCTTTCGCCCACAGGCAAGATGGAGAACGCAGTAGCCAATGCGCCCGCCGTGGTGGCGTCCTGCGCGATCACCGTCGACGAAAGCACATGGCTCGCCGGCAGCGCCGTGCGCGGGTCGATCAGGTGCGAGAACCGCGGAGCCTGCGCCCTGGCAGCCTCGGCAAGCTCGAATCCACGGCGATACGATCCGCTGGTCGCAACCGCGCGATCGCGCACCGCGACATGCAGCAGCGCGGGGCCGTTCTCTGCCGGCGCCTTCGGGTCGGCCACAGCCACTGTCTGCGTTATAGTGCCGCGCACGATCACGTCTCCGCCCACGTTCAGCATCACGCCCGTCGCGCCCGTCTGCAGCGCGGCATCCGCGGCGCGCGAGCTGATGAAGCTCTTCGTAAACGAAGCCAGCGCCAGCGGAACATCGCTCAAACGCATCGCGGTCCCATGCTCCACGTCGAGCTTCCAGTGCGGCTGCCGCATCGCCTCCACGGCCATGGCGATCTCGCCGTCCGAGGGCGTTCGGCCCTCCGCCGTAGTCCTGTTCCACAGCCGCGTAGCCGCTTCGACGGACGCATCCAGCGCACCGCCGGTGCGTTCGCGCCAGCGGTCGAACTCCGCCAGCACGGCCAGCAACTCAGGCGAAACCTTCACCGGCTCCAGCATCGTCTTCGACCAGCGCGATACCTCGCTATCCGCGCGCCACGTGCTCAGCAACGCACCGTCATGGTCGAAGGCCGCGAGGACCGCCGCTTCCGCCTTGTGCGCCTCCGCGAGGCTGCGCGCACGAACGCTTACCTCGAGCGACGTGCCCAGCACATGCTCATGATGAAACATCCAGCGATCGCCTTCGTGCTGCTCCAAATGCGCGAGCGGAGCCGTCTGCGCGGATGCGCTGAACGCCGCCGCAACCAGGGGAAAGCAAGCTGCCAATTGCCAGAAACGAGGGTGCGAGTTATGCATGCGTTTTTTCCACTTTCGAGTAGATTTCTTCCACAATAGAGTACATGGCAGAGCAGGCGCCGCCGTCATCCGCGCTTCATCTTCAGCGGCCAGTTCTGTTGAATAGACGGGAATCGGTTCCTAAAGACGACACGGGTGCGGCCTGAATCGCAGCGGCAGTGTTCGAACGCAAGACAAAGGCAGATGCCTTCGGAATGACAATAAGAGGAGATTGTTTGTCATCCCGGAGGGATCTGCTTTTCGCCTTCGCCGTGCGCCCGTGTAGCTGCCCGCCGCTTTTTGTCAGTCCGTACAGCCGCTCTTTGTCAGTCTCGGACAAACAATTCCTGTATTGTCTCATCCCCATCAGTTGGATGAGCCTCCTGTCTCGCCGCCATCGCCGTCGTCGCTGCCGCTGCTGCCGGCATAGGTTCCGGTGCCGGGTGACGTGGTTGTGGAGGTGGTCGGCGCGGGCGGTGCACCGACCGGCACGGCTCCATACACAACCACCGGAGTCGAGGTCAGCCCAGCGCCTCCGCCGCCGGTCACGTAGCGGATCGGACGAGGCCCACCGCTGCCCGTGCCGACCGATGCCGTGCTGATCGACCCGATGTAGATGACGAGCTTGCCGAACGGCAGCGGCACCGGCGGATAAGTGCTGGTCGTGTCAACCGAGAGCACCGGTACCGCGCCTCCAAACGAGGTCACCGTCAGGTACAGAATGATGTGCGCATTGAACGGAATCTCAGACAGCGACACACCCGTGTACGCGGTTGCCGCAGGCTGGCCGACCCACCAGATCGACAGGTCCGGAAGCCCGATGGTGAGCGTGCCATCGTTCTGCAGACCGCCCGTGGGCGTCGCCTGCATCAGGTAGAAGGCGTTGGCCACCGGCACATCGGCGGTGGGCAGCGCGAGGTTCGGGAGCGTCTGGTAGCTGTTGCCCGGTGCGTAGCTCACGTCGGTGAAAGCGGTCGGCTGATAGGTCTGAATCGCCAGCTCACGGGTCGCGCTGTTGCTGTTCGCGCCGCCTGAGTTCGAGGGCGGATTGTCGCCGATGGGATCCTGCACGACATAGTCGCCGGCGAACTCGGGCGAGGCCTTGTCGTCGAGCGTGATGACATCGCCAGGCTCGATCTCACCCACACAATTGCGGTTCGCGTCGATGCCCTCGGCATAGGCCGTGAAGCTGCCTTTGCGCGGTGCGACATACGGCGTCACATCCGGCCCGAGGTCGGTTATCATCCGGAACTGCATCAGCCGGTTGGTCTGGTCAAAGGTATTGTTGCCGAGGTCGTACTGTGCCGGAATCTGACGCGGGAACAGCGTCAGCCCAGGCGCGACCTGCGCAAACGATGTCTGCGCGGCGCGGTGCATGACGACGTTCGGAGCGCGCTGCTTGAAGCGCGACTGTTCCGTCCCGAGATAGCCTCCCGTCGTAGACATCGCAGTCGCGGGTCCGCCATCAGCGTTGAACTGGTTTGGGATCGGCGGCGCAGTCGGTGTTTCGGGTGCGTTCACTCCGTTGTCCTGGAGGTAAATTCCGACCCGATAGTCGCCCGCAAAATCAGCGTCATCAGCGCTGCCGGAATACGCAAAGTAGTCCTGGGAGAAAAATGGCTGGTTAGTCGTCGTGGTGAAGTTAGTAGACTCCGATCCGACGCAATCGGCCGTAACTACCTGCGCGATCGCAGGTATATTGATGTCGCGGAATTGAGGGACAAAGACGTTAGGCGCGGTGCTCAGATCCTTTTTATTCAGCTTCACCGTGCCACCTGCAATGTGGCGCTGCGAGAAGGTAAAGACAGAAGCGCGCGCGTCGTCGCCGACGAAGGAGATAACACCGGCGCGCTCCCGTTTATAGCTACGGCAGTTACGCAGTTGCGTCTCCATCATCTGGCCCAGAGACATGTCCGCGGCGAACATGAAGTTGCCGCAGAATCGAGGCGCTCCACTGGGCACCGTGATCGCGTTGCGAGTAGCGTGGTAGAACATCGCCGGCCAGTCGAAGAGTCGCTTCTCTGCGTTCGTCAAACCGGCCAGCGGAGGCTGCTGCGGCTTCACCTGGAAGCGCAGGATCGTCTCGATCATCTGCCACGTCGGGTTGACGGTGAAGGCGTAGCTGACGACGTTGCCGGCGTCGTCGAAGATGCGGCAGCGCGTGCTGCGCCAGATGCCGATGGGGTTCAGCGTGCCGATCGGGATGTTACTCACTTTCGCCTCTGATGGCGCGGCGCGCACGATGTAATAGGCAAGGCCGCTGAAGTTCAGGACCGGCGTCACCGAAGGGTAATACTGCATAAAGGTGTCCGACCCCTGATCAGGCCCTACGCTGACGACGTTCAGCGGTACACCTTTCGCGCCGTAGCTTCCGCCGTGAAAATGCAGATAGTCTGCAACGCCGCCGCCCGCATAGGCGCGAAGAATCGGCGGAATCCTCACCAGCTGCGCTGCTGCCGGGGAAATCAACAGAAACGGCCAATCGCTGGCGGGCGAGAACCGATGCGGGCCGTCCCACTCGCCTTCACCGAGTACATATTGAGCCACCGTCGTGCCGTCGAAGCCCACCATGTTCGAGACGTTGTCGCCGGTGCCGTAGACATAGCCGAGCGCGAACGGAAGCGTTCGCGTGGTCTGCTGCAAGTATGCGGGATTCAGCGCCATCAGCCGGCCACCCTTGTGTTGGTCAGGTTGAGCTGCGCCGGCTGCACGTACTGGTTCGGGTTCAGCGCCGAGCCGGTCCACTCCTCGATGATGCCCATGAAACGCTCGGTAGAAGAGCAGCTGCCGTAGTCGTTATTGCAGGGTGTAGGCGAAGTCGAGCCGCACTGGACCAGGCCGAATGCGAGCGGGCAGGCCACACCGATCTGTTTGTCCGGAGCCTTCAGCCTGGCCCAGTTGCACATGCTCTCCAGCTGCAGCGTCATGCTGTTGCCATCGGCCGAGATGGATACGCTGTCGATCGTGCCCATGAAGCTGAAGGTCGCGTACTCGCAGTCCGCCAGCCACATGCGATAAAAGACCAGGGCGCCGATCAGCTCGGTGCTGGCGTAGAGCAGCGCGATCGCGCGGCGCACCGTGTCGCCGCTGAGGTTCTGCACCACGACTTCGCCGCTCGAAGTCGTAGTGTTGCGGTAGGTGCGGAACGGTCCGGCGCCGACAAGCCAGGGCACGAAGTTGGTCTGCGGAAACTTGAACGTGTAGCTCGTCGCAACGCCCGAGGTCGCGATCAAAACGGTCGGCAGCGCTGCCGGCGCGGTGATGGCCGCATCCGACCAGTAGAAGCGATTACCGGTGACCGTGGCCACCTCCAGCAGCGACACGGCCGCGCCGCTGCCCGAGGCTGCGAGACGAGCTTTCACCGCTGCTGGAAAAGGGTTCGCCATCAGTAGATGTACTCCAGCGCCGGGTAAAGGATCGAGACGCCAGCTGCGGCGCTCGGTCCTGCGTAGACGAGCTTGACGCGATGCATATCAAGCGGAACGTTGAGGGCGGTGACGGTGACAGAGACGCCGGCAGCGACGGTGAGCGCCGCCAGCCCGGTGGTTGCGGCCGCAGCTCCGCTGGAAAGATCGAGCGACGTGAGGATCTGCACGCCGTCGAGCAGCACATGCACCGCGCCCAGCGTGTTCGCGAGGCGCAGCACCATCTGGAAGCCCCATCCGGTGTATTGCGTCTGCGCCCAGTCGCCCGCCGCCGGCGTGACGTTGAAGGCCTCATACGCGGTGGGATCGGTCGCGGACGGCGCACCGAGCGTCGGGTTGAGATGCGTCACCCATGTGCCCTGCATCAGCGCCACCAGTGGGTTCGGCACGCCGCCGGGAAAGAAGTCGTCCACCACGTTGATGGGGTGGCCGTCGTTCGCAAAGTCGTAGGGGTAGACCACCATGCGCGCGGTCGGGATCTCTTCGAACTGCGCGCCGTGAATGGTCCACTTGCCGTTGGCCGTGCCGATCACTTCCGGCTCCGCGGTGAAGCGGCCGACGAACTGACGGTTGCTCCAATCCGGGTTGATGAAGGTGAAATAGCCGTTCTTGAAGTCGTGGTAGAACTTCACCACGCGCTGGGCCGTGGTGATGTCGGTGTTGATCCAGCTCAGCGGAAAGATGTGGCCGGCGTTGGCGATGTCGCGCGTGATCCACGGCCCGAGGCGCGGCCGCTGCATCGACCGGTTATTCGACATGCGGCGCGAGAATCCGTAGCTCGGATTCGGATTGAACGCGAAGCCCAGCGCATGCCAGTTGAGCGGGTTGAGAATGTCTGTCTCAGCCATTGACGCCGTCCCCTCCGTACTGGCTGCTGTACTTATTGTTCGCGCGCTGGAAGGCCTGCATACCGCCGCGATTCTTCAGGTAGTTCTCGAAGTCGGCGCCGTCGAGCGCGTTGATGGTGTGGCCTTCGTAGTTGTGGTTGTGAGTGACGTTGCCGCCGGGGTTCATGCTGCCGGTGGTCTTCAGGTAGTGCGACGCCACGTCCGCGGGCGATGCGCCGGCGTTCATCAGGCCCAGCGCCGGGCCGTGCGCCGCGGTGGCCTGCGGCCGCATCACCGTCTCGCCCAGCATCGCGTGAATCAGGCCTTCGTTGCCGCTGGTCGCGAAGTCGCCGAAGCCCGCGATGGTGCCTCCGGTGTGGAACTGCGCCATCGACTTCGAGCCATAGTCACGGCCTCCGCTGGCCATGCGCTCGATCATGCCGCCAAGGTAGGTCTGTTCCTTGTCGATGTACGCCGCCTTGGCCCACTGCGCCGCGCTCGCGCCGAACTTGGTAGCGATGTAGGTGTAGCCGGCCGACGCCGCGGAGTTGATCGCGCTGAGCGCCGACAGCGCGTCGCCGCCGTCACCCGTGCCGTAGCTGGTCTCTGCCTGTTCCATCGCGGGCTTGATGGAGTCGCGGTAATACTTCTGCGCCGAGATGCGGTCGCCTTCGCCGCTGGCCCAACCCACAAGGCCCGCGGTCGCGCCGCCGATCGCCCCGGCCGCGCCGCCGATCAGCGCGCCCGCCGGACCCGCCAGCATGCCGATCGACGCACCCATCGCCGCGCCGCTCCAAGCGCCCGAGAGGATGTCCGATGCGTGCCCGCCCTCGAACGCGCCGATGATGCCCTTGGTGCCGGTGTAAGCGCCCACGCCCGCCGCGACGACGCCGCCGATCGCGCTGGCGCTGCTGGTCTGCGACTGCATCTGCTGGACCTGCGCGGCGCTCGCCGCCGAGGCCTGCGCCTCGGGATCGGTGGGATCGTTCCAGCTTCCCGTCGTAGAGTCGGCCGGCGCCGAGCTGCCCCGTGAAGACAGACCGGCGGCAGTGGACATGCCGAGCCCGGCGATGGTTCCCGCCGAGGAGAGCATGCCGCCGAAGGTTCCCCCGGCACCAACGCCGCCTGAACCTACTGTGCCGGAGTAGCCCGGCGCGACCATCGCCTGATCGACCGTGCCGTTGCCGGAGCTGGTGACCGAGGGCGAACCGGCTCCGATCGTGCTCGAGGTAATCCCGGTGCCCATGACGCCGCCCGCGCCCGGTCGCGCCGTGTGGCCGCCACCGGGGATCATCTTGCCGAAGGTCGACGAGAACAGCTTCGACTGCATGATCCAGTCGGCGAGGATCTCGAACATCATCTGCTTCATCTTGTTCTGAATGAAGTGGACCGGGTCGGCAAACGCTCCCTGCAGGGTTGACGCCACCTGGTGCGCCATCTGCGTGTTGAGCTGCTCGATCTGCGCGTCGGCCTTCTGCACGGCATCGACGCGCTGCTGATTGAACATGGCGTCGGTCTTCGGATCGCTGCCGGTCTTCGCCTGTTCGTCGGCAATCTTGTGCAGCATCGCCTCTTCGGCTGCCTGCACCTCGGCGATGCCGCGATGGTAGTCGTCCACCCAGCCGCCGATGCCGGTAGCGCGCACGCGGCGCTCAGCCTGCGCGGCCTCGGTGGTCATCTGCAGGGTCTGCTGTTGTATCTGCTGAACAATCTCGGCGCGTTGACGATCGCCACTGGTTGAGATCACAGATTCATCGTCTTCGAGCTGCTTCTGTGCGCTCAGGTACTGTGCACTGTCGTGCGCCATTTGTCCGTACATCTTCTCGAATTCGTCGGCGCGCTTTTGCGTGGAGTCTGCCACCTCCTTATCGATCTTCGCAAAGCCGGTTAGCTGTTCGGAGGTCATGCGGTCATTCTCAGCCTGCGATTTCTCGCGGTACTCCTTTTCGGCGTCCCCCATCTCCCGATACATCTGCGCCGTTGCAGTGGCGCGCTCTTTGGCGGCCAGATCGGAGTGAGTGTTTAGGCCTGACTGATCCGTGTAGAGGCCGCCCTGTTCGCGCTGGTTGATATCTTTGATGCGTGACTGGCCCTGCGCCTGGATCTTGGCGAGACCAGTGAGGCTGGCGTCTCGCTCAGCGTCGGCGCGTTTATTCACTGCGTCAGTCTCCTCCTGGATGCGTTTCATTTCCTCGTTGTGAAACTTGGCCCGGATTGCATTGATCTGCGCTTGATTGCCCGTCGCGGAACGATAGACTTCGCCCTCAGCCTCAAGCTCTTGCTTTCTTAGAAGCGCAACGCCCGCGAGCGCCGCGTTGGTGGCTTCGTTCTGCATCTGGATGGTGCGGTCCCTGGTTTCGCTTGCCAGGTTGTCTTTGTCGGCTTGCAGCTTGCGCATTGTGATCTGATCTTCAAGGTCGCGTTGCTGCTGGCCGCCACTCTTCAGGCCAAACGGTTGGAGTGCGGAGTCCTTCTGACGGCTATAGTTCTGATCCTCGCGGTGTAGCTCGATCTGCTTTTGCATCTCCGCAGTGAGCTTAGCCTGGCCTCGCAGTGATCCGTCTGTCGCGTGTTCGGCCTCGATCTGCAAGCGGTTCAGTTCGTGCTGCTGTTCGATTTGCTTCACCTTCAGAGAGTCGGCCTGTTCCTGGCTCTTGCGGCCCTGCTCGGCCGCGCCGTGTCCCTCGACCATTGAAGTGATGCCGGACGCAAGATGATAAGGATCGAAGCCGGAGAGAAGGTCTTTGCGACCTTCTTCGTGGAGCATCGCTGCCTGAGCGTTGAACCGTTTCGCGGCTTCTGTGGCCTCGTCGATCCGCTGTGTCGTCGTCTCGATGGAGTGGGTGTCGACAAAGCCTTCGTCGCGATGCGCGGTGACTGTTTTGTTGTATTCCTCCGCGACGGCGTTCAATGAAATGTACTTCGTGTAGAGGTTGTAGACGGCCTCGCCGGCGCGGTAGAAGACCTCGGCGATCGCGATGCCGGCGAAGGCGCCCATCATGGTCGAAATCGCCGTGGTGACCGCGGGCATACGGGAGAGCATCGATTCCAGAGCGCGCGGAAGACGAAGGCCCAGCTCCTGCGAGAGCAGCCGCACGCCGTCGAGCGACGTGGTGACGTGGCCGCCCATCTTGCGGGTCGCGTTGCCCATGCGCGTCATCGCGTCAGCAGTTTCATTCAGCTTCGCGGTGAGTGCCTGGAGGGCCGCAGTGTTCTCGCGGATCGACTCGGGCATCCTCTCGAATGAAGTAATAGTTTGCGTAACCGCCTGCTGAGCCTGCGCATTGTCGACGGTGATGACGATCTGGACGGTATTGGCCATCAGTTGCCACCTCGCGCGAACTCGATGTGGCAGGCGTAGCAATGCTTCATGTGCCGGTTGTCCTGGCGCTCGCCGCAGGCCGGGCAGGCGGGGTGCTCGCGCTCATAGTCGGCGCGGGCCGAGCGCACGGCGCGGATGCCCATCACGTCGGCATGGGTGAGCGTGGCCGGGTCCATCGGGATGCCCATCTCGATTGCGGTCGAGAGATCGAGCAGGTAGCCGGCGCGGGTGAAGTAGCCGGGCGAGAGCTCGCGCTCGGGCAGCTCGGCTTCCAGGCGCGCCAGCTCGTAGCCGGAAGAGGCCTCCATCGCCGACTCCATGCGGTGGCGGATGAGCGCCTCCTCAAACAGCGAGCGCAGGGCCAGCTGCAGGCCCTGCGTATCGCGCTCGACATGGATCACGTCAGGCATTATTCGGCCACGGCCTCCGTGGTTGCGGTGGCTGCCGGATTGAAGAGCTGCTCGGCGGCGACGAACTTATGCTGCAGGTCCATCCAGTTCCAGATTGCGATCTGAGTGTCGAGCGCGTGGCCATTTGCGGAATAGCCTTCGACCGAAAGGATCAGTTCGTCATAGAGATCACAGAGCGTTTCCTGCGCGCCTGCGTAGATGGTCTTGCCGGTACGCGATCCTCCGACCACGATCGACCGCGAGGACGCGGAATAGTAGCGCTTTTGCTGAGCCTGCGTGGGCGTCCTGAAGACATGGCGCAGACGCTCGAAGCCTACCATCGCACCTTCATCGTCGCTGTAAGACCAATCGCAATCGAGGAAGACTTCCTCCCCCTCGGGCAGGATGCAGAAATCCTGATCCTTTGGCGCTGACGGCCGCACGTTCGCGAGAGTGGCGCCAACTTTGAACCGATGCGCGAGCGGCAGGCGAGACTGCCAGCTGGGCAGCGTCGTCAGATCCGCGCCGCCTCGCACCGTATAGCCTTCGGCGGAGACGATGACGCTCTCGGCCAGATGAATGCCCGGAGAGGTGCTATCGGAACTGCTGATGCGCTCCGAACCATTCTGCTCGCTGGTGACGGAGATCTGCGAGAAGAACCTCAGCCAGTCGGCGGGCTCGATGCGGCGGCAGCCGATCAGGAAGGTGCGGCCGCGATCGTGGAGCTTGATTTTGCGCGGGATTGCGAGATCGAGCAGGGCTTCGGGCGTGGTTTCAGACATGGGTTTCCTCACAGGGATCAGGTTGGGATTTTTGTTCTGCCAGGGTGAGGAACCCCGTCGATCTTTGAGGCCGCGAAGTGGGGCGGCGCTCATCCGGCGGCGAAGTGGTGCTGCCGGTGCTGCAGAAGAAACATACTACTTTTTAAGAAACAAAACGTACATCAGGCCGAATACAACCAAAGCGAGAAGGCTAATCGCGATCCATTCCTGCGTTACATACTGCGGGCTGCCGTACTTGTAGGTTTCAAACATTGGGATCTCCACTTCAGGAAAAAGAAGCCGGAGTCTCGCCCGAGGCTCCGGCCGGAGCAAAGTCTTAGTTTGCCAACTCGCGGAAACGGTGGCTGAAGAGAACGCGCGGCTCAATCCGCCCTTCGCGCCGTGCGATGCGAGTCTGTTTGCGCCACTGCCGCCCGGAGATTCCGAAGCGCTTGCGCAGACGGCCTTCGCGGAGCATTGGAGCTGGACCTTGAAGGCGAGCGCGGCGATAGGCAAGAGGCGCGACAGCAGACTGGTCTTTGTTGAGATGGCGCTCGGTGTTCATAGTTCTCCTTGTTATGCGGGCACCAGGTAGATCGGTGTCGCGTTGATGATGAACGCGCTTATGGCAAGCTGCGCGCCGTTATTGATGGAGGTAGTCTCATCCCAGCTCAGCGCCCAGGTGACGACGTTGCCGCTCTGCCCGACCTTGTTGGCCTTGATGCGGACGTTCGGGAAGGTGAAGCCCACCTGATACTGATTGGCGGGGTTGGTGGCGATGGAGACGGCGCAGCGGGTGCCCGCCTCGAACCAGGTATTGACGTCTTCGGTAGCCTGCGCCGCGATGGTGAGATCGACCGAGAACTTGACGTCGCCGGTCGCGTTCGAGCCTGCGTAGAGACCATCGCCCGATGACTGGAAGGGCGTGGTCCCACGATCGATCTTGATCGACAGACCCTTCTGCCTACCCGAAAACGACACCGGCGCGCCGGCGGCGGGCGTGATGGTGACGATCATGTCCGATCCGAGCAGGTAAGCCGGCTGAGTCAGCGCGGGGACCGCATTCATCGCGCCGGGAGTCCAGCGGCCGGTCCCGACCATGTCGAGCGAGACGGAGAGCGAGCCGCGCTCGGGGACGGTGAGCGAGAGGCTCTTCGCGCTCATGTCCTGGAACTTGCGCTGCGCGGATGTGCTCTCACTGACGTAGACAGTGGTGCACGGCATGGTCGCGATGGCCTGCGGAATCGTGAACGCGTGGGTGTAAGGCCCGGCTCCGGAGGCTGTGTCCTGGCCGAAGATGAAGGCCAGCATCCAGCCGAGGACGAAGGTGTCGCCTTCGGTCTTGAGGGTGCCGTCCGTATCCCACGCGGTGATGTTGTCGTTGGTCGCGAAGTCGCCGCCCTTGCCGATCATGTTCATGTCGGTGCGGTTGCTCGGCTTGGCGGAGAAGACGGTGGAGGCGTCGGCGCGCTGCACAACGGTGAGGTTGGCGTCGGCGAGGATGCCGCCATAAGCTGCCTGCGCGTTGGGGCTGATGACAAGGACGCGGGACGATACTTTTTGCAGGATCACTGGTGACTCTCCTCAATGGTTGCGGCACTGCTGAGAGTGGGCGGGGCCGCCGCAGCCACGACCTCAAAGAACGGCTTGCCTTCGGGCGTGACCTGCTTCGACAGCACGGCGTTCCACTCGAACGAACGCTCGACGCGGATCGCGGGATGCGGCTGGCCGGATGCGCCGGGCAGGAACTCCCAATGGCGGCGGCCGATCGCGACGTGCAGCTTATGCGCGCCGGCGACTTTGGCGCCGGCCTCCGTCATCTGCACGAATACGAAATCTTCGCCAGCCATCAGATACCTCCGAACTGCGCGTTGGGCGCGGCAAACTGCGCGATGTTGGGGACGATGAACTCGGCGACGTAGGCCATGCCGATCGCGGAGGTGGGCAGCGGCTTGGTGCCCACGTAGATCATGGGCGCGGTCTGCGTGCCGTCGGGCAGCGTGAGCCGCGCGCCGGTGAGCAGGTGCTTCACCTGGTCGGTGAGCTGGGCGGACGCGGCGCGCTGCGACTGGACGCCGGAGAGGTCTTCAGCCGCGCAGATGACGCCAAACGCCTGCTCGGCGTTGTAGGTGGCGTTCTGCGGATCGAAGGGCTGGCCGGCGCGCTCCTCGACGAAGAGCACGCGGGCGGCGGGCGGCCTGATGCTGAGATCGCCGTCCTCGTCGAAGTCCTGCTCGCCGATGCAGTCGACATCGACATCGTCGCCGAGCTGCGCGGACAGCAGCGTCTGGATCGCGGCCCAGGTGGCGTCGATCGCGAATTCGTTGGGCACGCTCATGGATGCACCGCCGGGGCGCGGCTGGCGATGTAGGCGTCGATGCCGGAGACGAAGCGCGCGGGATCTTCAGGGCGAAAGACGAGATACGGACGCGCGGGGATGTTCTGGAAGCGATCGTGCCCGCGCACCGTGCCGCTGATGAGCTGCTTCGGCCCCTGAAACGCGGCCTTCACCTTGCGCCGGCGTCCGTTCTTATCCACGGCGATGTGGTCGCCTTTGGTCATGGGCGTGGGCACCATGTACTTTTTGCCGTCGCGGCCGATGGCTTCGCGGCGGGTGTAGTAGAGGTCGCGCAGGCGGGAGTAATCGTGCATGCCGACGCCGACCGAGCGGCCGGCGATGCGGGCCTGCGCGCCGACCGAGCCACCGCTGCGATCCGCCGAGCCGAACTGGTGCACCGCGGCGTAGGCGACGTTGGTGCCGACCGTGAGCACGCCGCCAGAGACCTGATAGCCGATGGAGTTGAAGAGGCGGCCGCTCATGATCAGCAGCTTGTGGCCGGCGGTGTAGCCCTTTTTCTTCAGCGTCGACGCCGCCAGCGCGGGCCACGATCCGGCGGGCGAACCTTCGTCGCGGAAGGTGCGCGCGATCGACGCCCGCATCAGCTCGCCGATAACGCGGAGGATGCCGTTCTTATCGCGCACCGAGGTCTGCACCTGGCCGAGCGTGATGAGCAGCTGATCCTGATTGATCGTGACAGCGGTGCCGGGCATTAGATGAAACCTTCCATGTTGTGCTTGCCGAAGGTCTCGCGTTGATCGCGCGGCCTGACGGCGCCGGCGGAGGAGGTTTGCGGAGTGGGCGCGCCGACCGGCTGGTCGAGCGAAGCCTTGCCGGTGGAGATGTCCTTCAGGATGGCGATGGCATCGTCGTAGCTCTGCCGCACCGTCTCGCGCATCTTTTGCGCCCGGCGCGAGAAGAGGTAGTAGAGAGTGAGGTCGACGCAGATCTCGGTTGCGGTGTTCGAGGTCTGCAGCGGCGTCTGGTAGCGGGTGCGGACGTAGCTGTCGATGACGCCGGTGGCGCGATCGAGCGCGGCCTGAACCTTGGTCACATCCACCTGGCCGGTCTTCTCGTCGTCCGTGAGCTGCACCAGCTCGACCGCAGTGACGCGGTCGAGCAGGTCGGCTTGGACGGCGTAGGACATGGCTAGACGGTGGCCACGGGTTCAACGGTGGCCGACGTGAGCGTGGTGATGATCTGGTCCCTGGTGGCATCGGACGCGACGACGATGTCGTGCGCGGCCGCGTACTCGCCCAATTCGGCCAGATTCATGCGGCCCAGCGTAGATGCGCTGAGGGTGAGCTTCTTCGGCAGGACGATGGCGGACTCCGTCTCGACGGGAATGCCGATATGCTGCGAGGCGAGCAGCGGGCGAGCCTGCTCCTCGCTGAGTTCAATGGGCCGGGTGCGACGATACAGCCGCTTGTTGTGAAGGACGGGCTTCAGGACGGTGTAAGTCTTGACGGACATGGGCGGAGTCTCCGGGTGTTACGAACGGCCTCCGCCATGCAGCACGGAGGCCCTTACGGTTGGCAGCGGCTTAGTAGGCCGGAGCGAAGGCCGGCAGCCCTTCATACGTCGGGGCGGCACAGCAGTTGGAGAAGGTGAAGAGCGTCTCGGGCGCAGTGACCTGGATGTCGTAGTACCAGTCGGTGGAGACGATCTGCGTCTTGGTGGACAGCGGATACTTCGGCTCAACGATGACGCCATAGCCGTCGACCGTATCGGGAGCGCCTGTCCAGGTGAAGGTCTTGACCGAGCTGATGTCTTCCTGGCTCGATACCGGCTGCGTATAGGCGAGGGTCGCGGTCTGACCCCACACGAAACTGACGTTGTCGTTCTTGTCGACCTGGACGGCCGCCGCGCGCACGCAGCGAATGCCGAAGACCGCCGAGAGCTGGTCCATGTTGATGTTGTCGATCGTGCCGCCGGGGAAGGTGTACTTCACCCGGTTGATGATCTCCTGATTGTTCACCAGGGCATCGACGACGGGCGAGCCGAGGACGAGAATGTTGGCCTCGACGCCGGACTGGCGCGCGATCGAGCGGGCAGCAGTGACGTTCTCGATCGGCGTCGACGCGGGGTTATCCCACTGCGAGGTGCCGGAGAGCGCGAGCGTGGTGCCCGCTCCCGCAACCTTCTGCGCAAGCAGAACCTCGCGGCCAAGCAGCAGCGTCTCCATCACGTTTTTGGTCGCGGTCTGGATCTGCGAGAAGCCGAAGCCCTGCGCGTACTGCTCGGTCTCGAACGGGATCTCCGCGGCGCGCGCATGCGACCTGCAGAAGTACATCGCCGTGGAGAAGCTGGAACGCAGCGTGCGAGGGGCATCGCCAGGCGCGCGCAGATCGGTGCCGTCGAGACGCATGGCGGAGCGATCGTGAATGACATACTGGAAGGCCTGCCGGTCCATCGGAACGCGCCCAGCCAGCATGTCGCCGATGTAGGCGTTGTTCGTGTACGCCTTGGCGAAGTTGGCTGCCGCTACGTTTAGAAGTCCGCCGCCAAATGGAGCTGCAAAACCACCCATGATCTACTCGCTTTCCCTCGCTCCCGCGAGGCGTGAATTTGTACTGCGCCGGCAATGGCCGGATAAGTTATCAGGCCTGTCCAGGCAGCACGAGGAGAATGAACTCGTCGCCCTGCAGCGCCGCGCTCGACTTCGCCTGGCCGACGATCTGGTCGCCGGTGGTGGTTATGGGAATCAACTGTCCGGCCGCGGTGCACTTCACGAACTGACCGGCATTGACGGCAGCACCCGCGATTGCAACAGCTTCGCCGAGGTCGACGACCGAGATCGGCTCGCCGGCGCTCACCGACGCCTCTTCCTGCACGCCCAGGCAGGTCGCGTTGGCGGCTGCGGCGGTGGCGGCATAGTCATCGCCGCTTCCGCCCTGAACGACAGCGAGGCCGCGCCCCTGTGCCGCATTCTGCGCGATGTAGGTGCTCCGCTTGCCCCACCCGAGACCCTTGCTTGCTACTGCCGCCATACTGCCTCACCTTCCGGGCGCAACGCCCAACTTCGAGATTGTTCGGCGGCCGGGTCCATACCGGCCGCCATTCCTGCTGAATGTCTAGGCGCCGCCGGAAGACGCGCCGCCGAGGCGGGCGAGGTCGGGATTCTTCCTGAGCACCGCGGTCTGCGCCTCGATGTAGCCGACATTGTTCTCTTCCGAGAAGAGGACGGTCGCCTGATGCAGGCGATCCGAGTTCTCGTCGACGGCGAATGCGCCACGGTTTACGCCCGACGTGGTCTTCGGCGTGCCGGCCGCACCGTTGATCGCCAGGTTGCCGGTGGGCACGATCCTGCCGAGGCCTTCCATGAACTCGGTGAAGATATCGAGCTTCGTGCGCTGGGCCTTCTTGTCGCCCTCGCCGAACTCGATGGTCACGTCCGTGGTCGCGAGCTCTTCGAAGATGAGCGGCAGGCCCATCTTGTCGAACGCGGGCACCCAGCCGCCGGCAGTCTTGACCTTCAGGATCGCGTTGGCAGCGCGCTGCTTCTGCTCGGTGGTCGCGATGGCGGTATTGCGCTCGGCGAACTGCGTCTCCTGCGTCTTCAGCCGCGCTTCGAGCGGCGCGACGGCGGCCGTTACGGCCTCGGCTGCGATGCGCTTGGCATCCTCTTCCGAGAAGGTCTTCGGCTCAGTCTTCTTACCGCCGAACTTCTCTTCCCACCATGCGCTCATCATCTCGCGGATCTGTTCTGCGGTCATGCCCGTCTCCTCTGAGAACTCAATCTCGATTGCGTTTTTGTCTTCTGCGGAAAATGCGATATTGGCAAGCCCCTTGACCTCCGGCGGCACCGCGCCCAGGAAGGCCACATGGCGGACCGAAAGCCCGTGGCCGTAATCCTTCAGGCCGATGCTGCGCTTCTTGAAGGTGCCACGCTCGACCGCCTCCGCGAACGCCGGCACAACCTGCTTGAACTTGCCCTGCAGCGTGTCGCCTACGCAGCGGAGCGATTCGAGCCAGCCGTAAGCCGGCGCCTTGTCCTCGTCGGTGTGGCCGATGCGGATGGGCGCTTCGTGAAATTCGGGTTTGTAACTTGCCGCGATCGCCTGCACGTCCGCAACCGTGTACGTGCCCTTGTCGCCGTAGTTGCCGGCGCGAAAGAGATCGACCCACTGATTGAGGAGCTTGCTCATTGCTACCAAGGTAGAGGCGCATCCTTTCCTGCGCGATGCAAAGTGGCGAAGACGGAATACAACGTGGATAACTCATGCGGCCAGCGGCCCGCCGAAGACCTTGCCGAAGCCCGCCTGCGGCACCAGCGCGATGGCCAGCGCGGGCAGGCGCATGTAGCCGTCGTCGCTGGCGTCATCCGCTGCTTCTTCGCGCAGCAGGGCGATGACGGTGCAGCGGCAGTTGAAGCCGTTGGGCGGATAGATCTTGTTCCAGACGGGATCGTTGTTGAGCGCCTGGAAGCCGTCCAGCACGGCATGCTCGGGGCGAACGCGATCGTCGCCTACGGTCATGTACTCCCAGAACGGCAGCGCGTCCATGACGGCCGGCTCTTTGAGCTGCTCGTAGCGGCCGAGCGAGTAGGCCTTCTGCATGTTCGTCGTAAAGACCGTGTCGAGGGTGAAGGCGTTCAGCTCCTGCACGCCGGCCGCCGAGGTTAGTTTGGCCGCGGTGGCCTTGAACTGCGCGGGTGTCGCGCCCTGGTGCAGCGTGGCGGCGAGCTCGTCGCGGATCTTCTGAATTAGGCGCAGATCGGCAGTGCCAGAGACAGTGAACGCATCCTTGCGGTACTGCGAGGTGAGGCCGTCGAAAGTCTCCCTGGTGACGGGCGTTAGCTGGCGAAGATACTCGGCCGCGCGATCGGGCGGAAGGTTGACGGAGAAGCCCGAGGTCAGGGGCGCGTCGTCGTCCAGATCTTCGGCGAAGTGGTGCGCGGGCTTGCGCGAGACGGTGGAGATCGGCACGGCCTTGCCGGTCTTGCGATGCACCTCGCGCTGGATCTGCGTGCGGCCGAGGATGTTCGCGGCAGCCAGGTGCTGCGCGAGCAGCTCGCCGATGTGGTGGGTGATGCCGGCGTTATGAAGGAGGCGCGGCTGCATCTATCGCTCCGGATACAGCGGCATTCTCGCGCTGAATGTGTCCTCAATGCGCTCGACCTTATGCGGCGTCGGAAGCAGCGATCGGGATTCGAGTGCGAAGAGAATATCGAGCGCGTGCTGCTCTTCCGTAAACATCGCGGCCATTTTGACCTGAATGCCAAACAGCTTGGTTTCGAGCGTGAGCATGCGGTTCTGCTCGTCGCAGATTAGATAAGTCATCGCACCTCCGCCGGTTCAACCGCGTCGACGATCTCGCCCACGCGCTTGCGCAGATCTCCGACCGACTTCTCGCGGAGCTGCGCCATGATGGTGTCGAACTCCGCGAGCTGCCTGCGCACGGCACGCTGCGCGGCCAGCCTGGAGCCGCGCAGCTCCGAGAACGCCACGTCGCTCGCCTCGTCGGGATCGGCGGGGATGGCAGGCGTGTTGGGGTTGGGGCCGACGATGGTGTCGGTCGGCTCGGGCGCGGGCACGTTGTAGGTCGCGCGCAGATACTGCTCGGTGTAGGGCAGGCCCATGCCCTGCAGGATCTTGTCGCGGTTGAGCCGCTGCGTAAGATCTTCGGCCTGCTTGATCTCCCAGCCCCATGACGGCATCGGAGCCTTCGGCCCGTAGTTCCACAGCACCAGCGGGCGGATGAGCTGGCGATTGACCACCGAGGCGGCGGCCTTGCAGATGCCGATCGACTTCTTTTCGAGCGTGTCGCTGTGGACCTCGCCGAGCGCCTGCGTACCTTTGCCGCCATCGCCGCCGAAGCTGGTGAGCGTCTCGCCCAGCAGGCGCCGGACGATGTTCTTCTGCAACGCTTCGTACAAATGCTCGAAGACATCGGGGCTCAGCGAACGCGCAATGGTGAGCAGCTCTTTGTCGTACTCGAAGCCTTGCGGCACGGCGAGCGAAGGCAGGTCCACGATCATCTGCGCGATGTCCGCGGCCTGTTGCTTGGCGGCCTGGTCGTCGCTATCCTGGTAGCGCACGACTGCGGTGCCCGGCCCCTTCTCGGCGTAGCGCATCCACATGCTCTGCATGTTGCGCTTGAACCAGCTCTCCCAGAAGATATCGCGCAGCAGCGGGCGGCCCATGCGATCGCGCGAGCGCGGGCGATAGCTGTAGATGAGGAACTTGTTCTCCGGCACCAGCGTGCCGGTGCTGGCGTAGGGGCTGGTGAGGAACTGCAGCGGCCCGATCTGCGGCTCGTAGCGGTTGCCGAAGAGGAAGAGCTCCTGCGGGCAGTCCTTGATGTCGAGCAGCTGCGCCTGACCCATGCTGGTGTCGAACATCAGCTCCTGCACGCTGAAGCCGTAGCCGGGCGCGTCGAGCAGGGTGTCGAGCATGCCTTCGAAGTTGGGGATGCCGGCGATCTGGTCGCGCACGAACTGCGCCACCTCCTCGGCCAGGGGCGAGCTGTCGGCCGGCTGCACGTCGTGCGGGCGCTCGATGACGGTGCCCTTCAGGGTGTCGAGGCCGTTGGCCACGTCGACATCCTTCATCTCCAGCTCGCGATAGTAGAGCATCGCGGAGCCGTCGTTGCGCACCATCGAACTCCAGATGTTCGTTGGGTTGCGCGATCCGCTGAACGCGAGCGTGTTGCGGTAGTTGGCGATCTGCGAGCTGTAGAGCGCGGCGCTCGATACGATCTCGCCGGGCGGCGGCATGGGCGGAACTGCCTGGGTGTCTTCGGCCATTACATGAATCCTCTGGAGAGCCTGTAGCTGCTGGGTGTGGAAGGGAGAGTGATCCCGAGCTGGAGGCCGGACGACGTGGCCGCATAGGTGGCCAGCGCGCAACCCCAGAAGTGATCGGCGTGGGCGAAGCCTTTCTGTTTCGGGCCGCCGGCGACGCCGGTCTCGATCGGCACGCGGGGCGCGTCGAAGGTGACGCCGGTCGCGGTGGGCATGCGCTTGATCGCCTGCAGCTCGGTGCGGATGTCGAGCGCGTATGGGATCCGCTCCTTGCCGCCTTCCATCGAGAGCTTGATCTTTACGGCCAGGTCGGTCTTCATCTTGACCGCGCCGTCCTCGACATGCGACGTGGCGCGTGCCTTCTCGCGCTTCTCGTCGCGCAGCCGGCTGGATCCGGCGAAGTTGATGCCCATGACGCGGCCGGCGTTCTCGACGTTCAGCAGATCGAAGAGCGCGATGCCCATGCCGGTGGAGTCGATGGCGGTGCGCGTTGTCATCTTCACGTAGGGGTTCAGCAGCTCGGCCTGTTTGTTGAAGGGCATGCCGTGAATACCGAGGACCATGCGTGTCCACAGCACATCGCCGACGCGCTCTTTGATCCAGAAGGTTGTGCGATCCTTCACGCGGCCGACGTCGATGCCGCCGAAGAGATCCCCGCGCGGCCGGTAGCCTCCGGGCCAGTCGACGGTAGCGCCGTCGTCTTCCGAAGCCTTGATGAGTTCGAGCGGCAACCAGGCGCCGGTCGACTTGAGGAAGATGCAGTTGAACTCCTGGTCGACGATATCGTCGTCCTGGATCATCTGCCGCATCTCTTCGAGATTGATCGGGCAGCCCTGGGCGATCGCCATCGCGGCATCAATCCAGTGAACGCCCCAGCCCTTGTACTTCTGGAAGTTATAGTCGGGAGCTACTCCAAAGGTAAGTCCCAGTTCCAGGCATAGGTCGTAGAACTTACCCTGCTCGCCGTTCGGCGTGGAGAGCACGCGAATTTTGTGGCCGAGCGAAGTCTGGCGGGTAATTGCCGCCCAGATCGCGTAGCTCTCGGCATGGTGGCCGAACTCGTCGAGGATCGCATTTCCCGGATATCCGCGCGCCGTCCGAGGATTTGCCGCCAGCGCGATGATGCGCGAACCATTCGGCAGACTAACTCGCTGCTGAATTGCTTCGTACTCGCCTAACTCGTCGTAGAAATTCTCGTCTTCATAAAGCTTGACGGTGCCATGAATTAGTTCGAGGAGGGTATGGCAGGTCTGAATAAACTCGACGGACTGCGGCTTCGAAGCGCTGAGAACCGTCCATGTCGCTTTAGGATGAGCGATGCAATCCAGCACAGCTTCGAGAGCTGTAGCGAAGGAGAAGCCGATGCGGGCCGACTTCACCGCGATCTTCATGCGGGAGTCGTCGTCGATCCACTGCTGCTGATAGGGGCGAAGCGGCAGTACGGCCGGGTTCACCGGCGGAAGCGGCGGAGCTGGAGGCGGGGCGCCGCCGCCGACCGCGAGGCCGATCCCGAGGACCGCTGCATGGAAGAGCGAGTGAAGTATCACTATCCCGCCTTCTGCGCGATCGGCGGCAGGCCGAAGACGCGCTCGCGCAGCCGGTCGATATCCTCCGGCCCGACCTGGCCTTTGCTGGCCTTTTTGGTCATGCGGGCGGTTTCGTCTTCCATCACCTTGCGTTTGCGCTCGGCCTCGGCTTCCAGCGCGGCGAGCTTGCGTTCGTCGACGGCGACCTTCCGCTCCTTGATGTCGTTCGCGCGCGCGGACTGCATCACCTCGGCCAGGACGATCAGCGCCTTGCCGGCATTGATGCGTCCGCGGTCCGTAGCGTCTTCGGCCAGGACCGTCATAAACGTGTCGCGAGCGGCGTTCAGCACCGCTTCATTGCCGCCCTTGACGACGGACCGGGCAAACGCCTCCGCGACCTCGCGGGCCTGAGCGCTGCGTTGCAGCACGCTGCTCTTGACCTGTTCGACCCGCAGATCGTACCAGCGGTGCAGCGACGAGTGCGGCAGCCGCATCTCGGGGAAGAGTTCCAGCACCGCGATCGAGACCTCATCCCACTCGACGAAGCCGCCGGCGTCGTACTTCCATTCCTTCGAGTACTTCGCCGCGGACTGCGCCTCGATCTCCTGCCACGTCTTGCCGTCGTGATTGCGCAGGTACAGGATGGCGTCATGCACCGACGCGGGCAGGCGATCGATCTTCAGGGGCTGGTTGGTCTTGCGCTTCTCGCCGGTCTTGGCCATCGTCTGGATCCCTTCAAAGCAAGACAGAGTCGTCTACGACCTTGCCTTCGAGGACGCGCAGCCCGCGCGTACACATCTGGATCATGGTGATCGACGTGCGATTGGTGCGGCGATCCTTGTCGGCCGTGAACTCGATCATGTCCAGCATTTCGAGATCCTGCAGGTAGGTGATGACATCGTTCTCGCCCACGTCGATGCCGATGCCGCGCAGCATGTGCCACAGCTCGACGTGATCGAGACGGTTCTGCTGGGCGCGATGCCGCGTCCGCACGAGCTTCAGAATCTCGCCGCGTGCCCGGCCGTCCCTGATCGCATTGAGCTTGTCTTCCATGTCACCCATCCTTCCTGGTCGAAACATTCATCTGCGCCGCGATCCGGCTCAGCACGTCGTGCATGGCGCTCACCGTCTCGGCCGTCTGGCGGCTCTGCTCGGCGGCCTCGCGGCTCTGCTGGCCGGAGTAGTCCACCAGCGTCGCCATGCGCTCATGGTCGCGATCGTCGCGATCCGCCGAGCGCTTCATCGATTCGGCCTGGTCGCGCGCGGCCTCGGCCAGCTTGACCTGCTCGTCGGCGATGCGGTCCATCGAGCCGGCGAAGCGCTCGCCGACTTCCGAGGTCACGTCGAGGATCCGCATCGCGATCCCGTTCAGCGCCCACACGCAGAACATGGCCAGGAAGTACCACGGACCCCACTTCTCCAGCAGCATGAATCCCTTGTCCGGATTGGAACGGACAAGCTCGATCAGCGCGAGGACGACGGCGCTCGCGCCCGCCAGCCCGCCGCCGAAGAGCACGCCCTGCGCCAGTTTGCGCCGGCCTTCCGACTGCTGATTCTCCGGATCGAACAGCCCCAACATGCTCATAGCCCGCCTGCCTCCTGCGATACCGTTCTCCGGATCGTCCGCTCGACCAGCGCGAGGGCCGCGGCCTTGTCGCCCTGACGGTAAGCCTTGCCGCTCTGCGCCACCGCGGACAGTGCGGCGAGCAGCTCGGCCTGGTGACGGTTGGCTTTGGCCGACAAGCCGAGGACCGAGAAGCCCAGCGCCGCGACCGCGACCGCATCCACCGGCGACAGCTGGCCGAAGAACGCGCCGGCGATCGCCACGGCCATCAGGACCGAGCCGCCGATAATCGTCTTCTTACCCTGCAGCCAAACAATCAGCTTTCCCATCAACCTGTCTCCCACCCTCCTGCGAGGGGTCCAAAGGCTCCGTAGAGCGGCCCGCAGTCGCGCGGATAAATACCGCGCAGGGCTGCAATGCAATTACCGAGGCCTACCCTACGTCGCCGAGCGCCAGCGCGCCGTACGTGCCTCAGCGCCGGGTGTGGTGTCCGAGGTGCCAGTTGGGGCAGAACGGACACTCGTAAGGTTCCAGACCATCGCCGGTTCGCAGCGCGCCCCCGACCTGGTAGAACTGCATCGCGGCTCGCGCCGCAGCCTCGGTCGCATGCTGCTCTTTGCCCTCGCAGGTGGCCGCGTAGACGCGCGGCGCGTGCTCGGGTTGAAGGGTCAGCACCTGACCATCTTGTCGTGACACTGCGCGCGAAGGCGGGTCCAGCATTCAGCGCAGAAGTGGAAGCAGATCTTCCGGTGGACCTGCGTTGTGCCGTGGGAACATCCCTGCGAGCAGTTCGAGCAGGGCACGATGCGTCCCAACACTTTGCCGAGTCTTCTCATCACGGCTCCTTCAAAGATTGCCGGGAGGTGACGGTCTCCCGTTTGTTGCAACTCGTATGCCAGCATTTCGTCCGATGTGGGTTGCTCAGACCGTGATCCTGCGCCGCCGTCAACCCGGCATTCCGGTCCTCACTCCCAGCCCACTGGCTTTCTCATTTTGTTAGCTTGGTGCGCCGCTACTTGAGCGGCGCGAGACCGGGCTTCAGCTTCGCGCGCAACGCGTTCCACTGCGCCTTGAACTCTTTGGCGGTCTTTGGCGTTTTGGCGAGGTAGACCCTGCGATGCGGCACATGCCGCACGGTCGACACCTGATACGAAGCGCGCGTCACGCTGGGTGACACCGTCACCGGTGTAGTGGCGGCCGGCGCGGGAAAGAGCGCGAGCAGCTGGTCGACCGCGCCGATCCCGAGGTCGATGAATGCCTGGTCCTCGGTCGAGATGGGGATCAGGTTCAGATCGTCTTCGACGATGTTGAGCAGCTCGGCGATGTCCTGCGTGGGCGATCCGCTCTTCCAGCCAGAGATCGCGGTCGACGCGGCGGCGAAGTCGGCGTTGATCTTCGCCGCAGTGGTGGTGTTGCCTTCAAACACCAGCAGCGACGAGACAGCGGTTCCAGCGGTGCTGACCAGCTCGGCGGCGGTCTGCTGTTTGTCGCAGCCGGTGGTAAGCGCGAGCGACGCGAAGGCGATAAGAGCGAACTTCGATAATCCAGACTTCATGGTGAATCTCCTTCATCGGTGCGGGTTGTGGAGCGTTCAGGAGCCTGCGAACCAGGCGGTGATTTCGTTCTCGACGAAGCCTTCGGACAGAAAGAAGGGTTTGCTCCTGACGTTGACTGTCAGCAGCGCGCCGTTGTAGCCGTACTCGACCGTGACGCCGGAGTGCGTGATCCTGCCAGTGTCGGTGGGAAGCGTCTGGCCGACCCTGGCTTCGACCTGCTGCAGCCTGGCCTTGAACTGTTCGGGCGTGAGTTTGAACTGCATCATGCGGCGATCTCTCGTGCCACCGCGGGCGGCGGCGTGTCGTACTGCGTGAGGTTGTAGTCGGTGATGAGCTCCATCAGCATCGCCGAGTAGGACTTGGTGCCGTTCTGCCCCGACGCGGAGCTGTAGCCGCAACGCTGCAACAGCGAGGCGAAGGCGAAGGGATTGGGCGCGACCGCCATCGCGGGCTTGTAGCGCGCGGCCGTAGCCAGCAGCTGGCCGTGGGCGTCGAAGCAGGCGGCCTCGTCGGGGAACTTCTGAAACAGCGCCTCGACGACGACGTACCTGCCGTTCTCGTACTCCCCGGTCGGAAACTGTTCATAGGCGTCGGGCGCGCTCAGGTGCATCGCCTTGATGCCGAAGTAGTTGTTCGCCTTCCGCGATAGCTGCGACGTTCCCCAGCCATTCTTCGAGCCCGACTCCAGCATCCACTGCGCCAGCGTGATCGATGCCGGCACACCCCACTTCGCGAACGAAGCCTGGGCGGCAGGTACGACAGCTTTCAGTGCGGCTAACTCGGCGGCGGTGGCCATCTACTCTCCCCGACGCTCACGGATAGTTGAAGTGCGCCCCGCCCTGTCGTAGTCAAGGCGGAGCGCACCGCAGCTCTGGCGATTCCCGCGATCTCCTTATCCTCTGAAGGCACGTGGCCGGTTAGTTGGAAAGGAAGAGAGATAGCTCGGATACGGCAGGGCCGAGACCGTGAGGTCTGGAATTGAGAGTAAGATCGGCGGGAATTTCCGCTGTATCAATCCGGCGAAGACGAAATCCAGTTGCTATAAACCGGAGATCAGCATCGTTGCATGACGCGACGAGATATTCTGAAGTACACCGATTGGAATATCTCCCCTGTCCGCAGCCGGTGTATTGTGTGCTCAGGAGACGACAATGTCACACGATGAGCAGAACGCAACGCTGGGAAGAATCCTCCGGGAGCGGAAGGAAGCGCAGCAGCACCTGCAGCTTCTCAGGTCGGAAGCCCGCCGCATCGGAGCCGCGATGGTGAAGCTGGGCCAACAGCTCCAAAATGAGCCGGAGCATGTGCAGTTCTTTGGCGTGCAGAGTGACAGCCGATACCGCACCACGATCGACAGCTTCGAGCGCACCGACTTCGATGCAGCCATGCTCACCAGGCTCGTTACCGAGATCCGCGATGAGACGACCCGCGTCGCAGATCTCTCTCGCGACCTCGAAGGGTTCTAGGCCGCTCGCGCCGCACCTCGTCTAGGGTTGCGACTTGCTGAGCATGTTTCGGTTCGCATAGGCCAAGGGGAGACCTATTTTAGTCAGGAGCTGTTTTTCGAGGATCTGCGCAAAGTCGCGCTGCTCGATCAGCACGTTGCGCAGGCGCGCCGCCGTCTGGTCCAGCAGGCCGCGCACGCGATCGAGCGAACGCCGCACCTTGTTGCCTGTGCAGCCCTGCGCCGAGCTGCTGGCGAAATGCTCGCCCTTGGCTCCGTAGCTATACCAGGCGAGGTAGGCGAAGCGGAGCGCGCTGCAGCTCGTCGGGATTCGCGACCTCGCCCCGCAGATCCCTGAAGCGGCCGGCGTGCACCAGCTCGTTATCGAACAGCTCCGCCAGCTCGGCCGGGCGGGCGGCTTGGCGAACAGCAGCTTGGCCGAACCGGCGAAGACCTCGACGTAGATGCGATGTTCCGGGATCAGGCCGAGCAGCGTCTTCTTGAGCGCACGCTTGCCGCCCGGCCAGGCGAAGGGCGATTGAGGAGTAGACATTCGAGCAGCGTAGCTCGACAGCTGGGCGAAGACAAGGCGAATACAGATTATCAACTTGATTCCGCCGACCCGCCAATCGGATGCCGACTAGCGCAGTGGGTTGATGCCCTGCAGCTTCAGGTTGATGAAGGGGATGTAGAGGTTGATCCAGCCTGCCCCGGACGGATGAATCAGATCGCTGGTCAGGTAGGTGGACCAGTTGTAACTGTTCAGCGCGCTTTCGGCGTACAGGTGCATCACCGGCACTCCATAGCTGGCGCAGACCTGCTCGATGGCATTCGCGATCGGACCCATCGCCGCGGCACGTGTGCCCAGCTGGCCCACCGTTTGATCGCCGACGTGCCAGGGCTCGATCCAGACGATCCGCGTATAGGCAGGGATCGCACCGAGCAGACCGTTCAGCGCGAACCTGACGTAGCCATAGACGGAATTGGTCGCCGCCGAATCGGTCATCGAGCCCAGACTTACATCATTGAAGTCGTTCACCCCGAGCTGGACGAAGAGGATATCCGGCGCAGCCGCGGCGAGATCCTGCGTTAGCGTGTTGCCTGCCTTACCGGTGTTTGCGATCTGGTCCGGCCCTCCGCCCGCGGCGCACGTTCCCCAGCCTCCGCCGGCCGGAGCCTCGGCCGCCTGCTGATTGGTTCCGCTTACCGGGTTTCCCTGGTAGCACTCGAAGATCCCGTTTGAGGCCTGTATCGTGCTGCCGATCGGGCGCGCCGACCGGACATCCTCGAAGCTGATCGTCATGTTGTTGGCGGCGGCGATGGCCTTTTGCCAGACCAGGCCGAACGCCTGCGAGTAGCTATCGCCGATGACGGCCATTGTCTTGCCGCTCCACGGGCTCGGAGTCGGAGGTCCGGCTGGTCCGACGGGGCCAGCCACACCCGTGGGGCCGGTTGGTCCGGAAGCGCCCGTCGCTCCCGTCGCTCCCGTCGCGCCAGCCGGGCCGGTCGGGCCGACGATACTCACACCGGGAAGGCCTTGCGGCCCTTGTGTTCCCTGCGGCCCTGCGGCTCCCACCTCGCCGGCGGATGCCAGGACAGCCCAGTCGGCAACGCTGGACGGGTTTCCCACTGGCGGGATGTTGGTGCTGGACGCGAGCGCGACATACGACGATCCCAGGTACGTCACCACGTCGGTTGTCGCATACAGCGTGCCGGCAACGTAGGCGTTCCTGAAGACGAGACCTGGCGGTCCGGCAGGGCCCTGCGTGCTGATTACCTGGCCGGTCGAACATCCGCTGAGAGAAAGACAGCAGGCGAATATGAGAATCGAAACAGACTTGCGCAGGAAAAGCGGGCTTCCAGTCATCCTTTGAACCTCAGTTGTGCGGATAGGCTTCGTTTATAGAGTTATCACGTCGCAGAGAGCAGCAGCCGCAGCAGCCCAAAAAGCAGACCGAAGCCAACAAGGAACAGCACGACCGAGAGACCAGCTCGCCAACCGGCTCGGAGAATCACTGGCGTCAGCTTCTCCACGATATACAGCGCGTCATTCGAGATGATAACTGTCGGAGGAGGAGCGGCCGCGCATTCGTCATGGACGGCGTTGCCCCACCCGGCCGGCTTTCCGCATACGGTGCAGGTTGCCATAGTTCCTCACTTCCTCTTTGTTGGCGGGGGTTGGCCGATCCACATCACGACTTCCCCGACGATGGACCACTCGCCTTCGGCCCGCATGATCTGAACCTGGTGACGCTGAGATGTCCGCTGTGGCACCAGGAGGTAAAGATTATCGCTCTGCTTTTGAAGCCACTTGATCGTGATGCCGTCCCCATCGCGGGCGGCGACCATGCGGTTGACCAGGCTGCTTGCCTTTCGTTGCGTTGTGTCGACGAGCGCCACATAGCCGGTCTCAAGAATCGGCGACATCGAATCACCGTCTACCTTCACCCCAACCAGCTTTCCGCCTAAAGGCACCAGGTGCTTCGGCAGCGAGAGCATGTAGTCAATCGCTTGCTCGTCAACCGCGCGGGGTGTTCCGGCTGCCGCCGCATCCCGCAGCACTGGCACCCGCCGCAAGGTATCATCCGCGTCCTGCGGTGCCGCCGATTCGACGCCGGCTTCGGCAACCCACCAACCGGCCTCATCCTCCGGTGCGAGCTTCGCCATCGCGAGCAACGCGCGCGGTCCCGGCAGGTCTTGCCCCTTCTCCCAACGCGAGATCTGAACGGAGCTGCACCCACAGGCAGCCGCCATATCCGTTTGCTTCATACCTAACAGACTTCTCAACTCTTTGACTTTAGGCGCAATACGGGCAATCGCCTCGCGGCGCAAAAGAACCCTTTTATTTGTGTTGACACTCACTAAAGAATCCTTTAGCGTTTCACCTAACACCGAGGCATCAATTTGAACTCCCAGTTTAGCCCGAAGATCGAAGCAATCCGACTCGCTACCCGGAAGCTTCCGAATTCAGCGAGATTGCCCGTGAGCAGGGTGTAACGCCTGGCCACGTCCGCAGGGTGTTCTGGGGCCTTTCGGTGTCCTCGCGGATCAGCAAGGCGATCGAGCGCAAGGTCGCACAGCGCGAGCGGAAGATGCGTGACCGGGAGCGTGCCGCTTGAACTCATGGCCTAACTCTCGCAGTTCCGTTTCGGAACCGTCTACGGAAACTTTCGAACAAAGAATTTCCTCATCCGAGCAGGAACGCCTCAGCTTTGGTGCAAACGACGTTCTCTCAGGCAGCTATGACGACGCTTCCATGATTCGCGGAGTGCTCATCCAGGCAATCAAGCGCAGCGGAAAATCCCGCGCCGCCATTGCCGAAGAGATGGAGTTCCTGCTCGCCCGCCCTGTAACGGAAAAGATGCTGAACGCGTTTACCGCAGAGTCGCGTGATGATCGCCGCTGGCCTGCTGAGTTCGACCGGGCGTTTTGCCGTGCCACCGGCGACGACACGCTGCTGGCCTGCCGCGCCCGTCTCGCGGGCCTCCATGTCATCACCGAGGAAGAGCGGCTCCTGATGGAGCTGGGCCGCCAGTACCTGATGCGCAATCAGGCGGAAGAGCAGATCGCAATCCTCCAGCGCCGCCTGCACGGGAGAGTCGCATGAGCGCTGCATTGGCCTATCTCCCCGTCTCGATCGCGCCCTCGGCGGACTGGATCACGAAGGATCAGATCATCAGCGGCGCGGGTGTGTCGGCGCGCTGGATCGAGATGCTGACTACGCGGCAAGTCCTCATCACGCGCGAGCTGTCGGTGCGTGGAAGGAATGGCCGTCCGGTTCGCGAGTACCTCATCTCATCGTTGCCAGACTATCTGCGCGCCAAGCTGCAGCCCGCCGCTCCAGCGCCGCCGCCGATCCCCGCTGCGTCGCCGTTGCAGCCGCTTTTTGCCAGCCTGCCGGCAGAGCCGCCCGTCCGCGTCAAGGTGCCGGCCGAGCATCAGGCCGAGGTGGCGCGGTGCAAGGCGCTGATCCAGCCGCTGCTCGACTTCGCCCAGGATCGCGGCCGCTACGCTGCGCTGCGCTTGCAGGATGGCCGCGCGGTCACCAGCGTGGACATGCTGGCGCTGCACATCGCCGAAACCGAGACCGCCGCCGGCCGGCCGGTAAGCGGACGCACTCTGACCCGCTGGGTCGCGGCCTGGAAGCGGGACGGCGACATCGCGCTCGCGCCGAAGGTTCGCACAGACAAGGGCCGCAGTCGTTGGGCGACGGACAACAGAGTGATGGCGGACCTCGCCGCCTGGATCGCGATCGGCGACGCCAACCAGCCGCCGCAGTCGGTGATGGTGGCGTGGGAGCAGGTCTGCGCCTACGCCGACGAGAACGGAATCGACGCGCCCAGCTACGAGACGATCCGCAGCTTCCTTGGAAATCGCAACGAGGTGAGCGCGTCGATGAAGTCGCTGCAGACACGGGGCAAGCGCGGCTACGAGAAGGTCTTCGCGGGTTACCTTCAGCGCGGCTATACCGAGCCGGCAAACCAGATTTGGATAAGCGACCACATGTTGGCGGACGTTCTTGTTCAAGATGACGTGTTTGAAAAGGACCTGAAGCACTGCCGCATCCAGATGACGACGATCATCGACTATCGCTCCCGCCTGGTGGTCGGGGTGAGCTGGTGCCGCAACGGTTCGAGCCATTCCATCAAACGCGCGCTGCTGCCCGCGATCCTGCAATACGGCCCGCCTGCAATCTTCTATATCGATAACGGCAAAGACTACCGCAAGGTGGGCGGCAAGTCCGAGCTGCTGCGGGCGCGTGAGTTCGCCGGCGAAGAGGTCGATAAGCTGCGCGGCAGCGTGCTGAACCGGCTCGGCATCGAGGCGAAGTATTGCAAGCCGTACCACCCTCAGGCCAAGCACATCGAAAAATATCACGGCTTCTACCATGCTCGCGTCGACCGCACCTTTCCGACCTACACCTCGGGCGCCACCCACCTGCGCCGCGACGAGACGGTTGAAATCCTCGTCGAGCACAAGAAGCTGGTCGCGATCGACGATACGCGCAGCTCGAAGATGCCGCTGGCCAGCGAGTACATCGCGATGGCCGAGGCGTGGATCTTCGGCGAGTACAACCATCGCCCGCACGAGGGCGAAGGCATGAGCGGCCGCAGCCCGGCAGAGTGCTTCCAGCAGGAGCTGAACCCCGCGCAGAAGCCGTCCCCGGCGTTCGAGGAGCTCGCCGCGCTGATGGCCGAGCACACCCTGCGCAAGGTCCGCAACGGCGCGGTGGAGATCGACGGCACGCGCTTCGTCGCCGCCTACGACGACATGCAGGCCACGGCGAGGATGCACGAGCTGAGCGGCGCGGACGGCAAGGTCGACGTGGCTTACGACCCGCTAAACATGGAACGTGCCGTGGTGCTCGATCTGGACGGCCGCCCGCTCTGCAAGCTGATCGCGCAGGGCCTGACGCGCTTCTCCGATGATGACGAGACCCGCGCCGAGATCGCCGGCATGGAGCAGCAGCGCGGCATGATGCTGAAGGCGACGCGGCAGTCGATCCGCGACCTCAGCGCGCGCGTCAACGATGCCGGCCACAAGCCGCTGGTCGCGCAGCTCCGCGCGCAGGCTCAGCTCCCAGAAATCAGCAGCATCATTCACAAGCCGCGCAAGACGGCCTCGGGCGAGACTGCCGCACCATCCGCCCCGGCGTATGTGGCGGACACCATTGAACGATTTTTACGGAGACGCGCCAATGCAAATTCCTAAAGACAGACTCGCAGTGATGGAGGCCGCTACGCCCGCGGCCGAGGAGCTTCGCGCCCGCACCAGGGCGTACATGGCCACCGCGCAGCTCACGATGCCGCAGATGGCGCAACGCATCAACTACGGCCGCAGCTCGCTCGCGTACTTCATGGCGGGCACCTACATCAGCAGCGGCTTCGCGCAGACCGACGTGCAGATCCGCAAGGCGTTATGCGATTACATGGACGCAAACCCCGTTGAGGTCGAGACCGGTACGCACGGCCGGCTGCACGAGACCGGCAACGTCGCAGTGATGAGGAAATGGTTTCAGCACTGCATCGACCGCCGCGAGATGGTGGGCATCTACGGACCGCCCGGCGCGCAGAAGACCTTCGTCTTCGAACATCTCGTCGCCGAGCACAACGCCAGGGAGATCCCGAAGAACGGCCACGGCACACGGGCGTACTACGTGTATTGCTCGCAGGACATCTCCAAGCGCGACCTGCTGCGTGCGATGTGCCGCGCGGCCGCGCTGCCCTCGGGCCGCGGCATCCAGGAGCTGATCAACACCATCGCGCACGCCCTGCAGTCGCGCCGCGCACTCTTCGTGCTGGATGAGGCGCAGCACCTGTCGATCCCTTGCCTGGAGATCGTCCGGCAGCTCAACGACCGCAAGCCCAACGTCGGAATCATCCTCAGCGGCAGCCATCGCCTGTTCGAGTTGTTCCGCGAGAAGGCGCCCGAGCTTGAGCAGTGGAACTCGCGGATCCACGCGTTCGTCGAGCTGCCCGGCATTGCCGCCGCCGAGGTCTACGCCATCCTTGAGGCCGAGCTCGGCCCCATGTCGATGGCGGAGATGAAGGACTTCCTGCAGGACATCACCGTCACCGATCGCTTCGGCAAGAAGACGCGCAGCTACTACTCGGCGCGCCGGCTGTTCCGCACCATCAACGGCCTCAAAGCCGATCCCGCCTTCGCTTCCATCGCCGCACAGAAAGAGGTTGCCGCATGACCACTCGCCCGATGCCCAAGCACGCCGATCGCTATCTCAGCCAGCCCTGCGGCCCGTTCGCCGATGGCTTCTACGCCTGGCTGGTGCGCAACAATCGCCACGCTCCGCAACTGCTGCGCGCCGTGGCGTTGCCGCTCGTCTACCTGATCCTGTTCGGCTGCTTCCTCGCCGACGAGATCGACCTGCAGCTCGCGCAGCTCCGCTTCCGCACCATCGACCGTGTCGCCGAGCGCCTGATGCAGGCCCTCGTGCTCTTCTCCGCGATGATGCTGGCGATCTGGATCCTCGACGCGCTGCTGTCCGGCGCGTTCAGTCGGGCGGTGCGCTGATGCGCTTTTCCTCGACCCTCGAACTTTCCGCGGTGGTCACCGTCTGCGCCGCCCTGCTGTTCTTCGCCTGGCTGGCAGGAGGCTGCAATTGAGCCCCCGCGTGGCATGGTGCAGCGGCTGCCGCGCAATGCAGCCGGTCAGCCGGCACTGGCGCGCGCTCTGGATCGACGGCGACGGCGACCTGATCTGCACGCTGCCCGAGCGCGGCTGCGATCTCGAGTATGAGCGCCCCGGCACGGTGTTCGCGTGCGGCCAGGGCGCGGCGCTCGCGCTCACCGAGCGTTACCTTCACTCGCACAGCTTCGGCGCGTGCGAAGACCTCAGCCCCGCGCAGCCGGGACACACCGGCGACGCCTCAACCCAGCACCTTTCGGAGATTGTCCTATGACCACCGCAACCCAACCATCCGCCGCCGACCTGGACGCCGTAGCCGTCGAGGCTCAGGTTCGCCAGGCCACCGCGCCCACCCCTGTCATTACGCCCACTGCGTTTGAGATCGACACCGCCATCGAGCGTTATGAGTACGCGCTGCTGCTCGGCAAGGCGGCCGATAGGGCCATCGCCGATGAGAAGGCGAAGCTCACGGCCCTCGTCGAAAGCTTCGGCCAGGTACCGGCGCACGCAGGCCAGTCCAAGCGCCTCGCCGGCCAGCACAACGAGGCCACTATTACCTGGTCGACCAGCTACACCGTCATCGAGGAGCGCGTCGAGGCGTTCGATGTCTACCTCGCCGCGCAGGGCTACCGCGCGATCTTCGGGCGGTTCTTCTCTCCCGTCACCAAGCACAAGATGGTCGAAGGCGCGCACGACGTGCTAAAGACGCTCGACCTGCCCAACCGCATCCGCGAGAAGGTCGCGGCGCTGGTAGGTCTTGCCATCGCGGTCAAGACTTCGGCGCCGTCGCTGAAGGTGAAGACGATCCAGCCGGAGAAGCCCGCGCGCACGAAGCGGGCAGCAAAGGTGGCCGCCTGATGGCAGACAAGTTCACCAACCTCGACGAGACGCACGCCACGCTCATCGGCGTCTTGATGGTCGCCGCGAAGTTTCTCCAGATGTCATTGAAAGATGCTCTTCTCCACGAGGCCGATCCCACCCTTCCACATACCGGAGCGCATCACCACTTCCTGGTGATGTCTCTTTCCCAGCTCGCGCGCGGCGACGGCGAGCAGTTAGAGAAGGACACGCTCGCGCTCGCGAAGGTCCTCGGCTTCAATGTTCAGCAAGAGTTCCTCAAGAAGCAGACGGAGACCGTGCAATGAGACGAGTCGCCACCCAGCTCAGCGATGCCACGGTCCTGATGAACTCGATGCGCGGCAACCTCTCGCGCGTGTCGTCGCTCGACGGCGCGCGCAACCCCGATGAGTCGCTGCGCGAGGTCAAGGAAGCCATTGCCAGCGGCAACCATCTGCTGGCCATCCTCGACGATCTGCGCAGCCGCTACGTCGGCGCCTGCCTCGCCAAAGACAAACGCAGCACCAACGTCACGGAGATCTCCCGATGAGAAACACTGCCCGCGCGATCGACCAGCACCTGAAGTCCTGCCGCACCGTCTCGCCCAACGCCGTCCGCGTCGTGCTGATGGATGCGCACAACTGCTACGCCTTCACCGAGGCCGATCTCGATGCCTGGTGGGCCAATCACGCCGCCGCCGAAAAGGCGCAGATCTTCGAGATGTACATGGGCGACGCCGAGGAGAGCTGCCAGTTCTGCGGCTGCACCCAGAACCGTGCCTGCTCAGGCGGCTGCTCATGGCTCGACCCCAACCACACCGTCTGCTCGGCCCCGGCCTGCGCGGAGAAGTGGAGCGCGACGCTGACCGCGCTGGTGCTGGAGGCTGCCCATGCGACGTTTTAAGCTAGACGACGCGATTCTTCAGCTAGTCGCAGACAGCAAAATTACTCTCCACGAAATAAGTGTCGTCGCTGTAGTGGAGGAGCTGGTCGACCGCCGTGCCGAGGCCGACAGCGATCTGCGCAGACTTGAACAAAGCCTCGCCTTCGACAACGCAATGAGCACTATCGAAACAAACTGCCGCCCGGTTGAAGGGCGCTCTGACTGGTTCGATATCGACGACTGTTCGGAAGCAGCGGAACTCGCTGTGATTCCTTCGGTGTCCTATCTGCGGATGCGCGGCCTGCTGGAAGAGGATGATGACGATCCGCGCAACATTGTTTCGATCCGCTACGAGAGCGAGGCCACGGCATGAATAACTTTCCACCGCCGGGAACAATGTGCCGCGTTTGCGGCTGCTGCAAGGCCGGTATCTACGCCGACTCCGGCGGTGTGCGCGTGCCGATCTGCATGGCGTGCGACCAGGACATTCTCTGCGGACCACAGCAGGCCGAGGCCAACGCCCGCGCTGCTGCCGCTCAACCGCAACCTGCCGCGCCCGAACCCGTTGGGCCGACCGCACCCGATGTGAAGGAGTCACCAATGCCCGAAGAATACCTTTGTGCCGGTGGTTGCGGCGAGAAGACGAAATCCCCCGGCTTGAAGTGGGGCCACAAGAACGGATGCAAACCCAAAACCAGCGCTACCTCCCCCCGCACGTCAGAGGCCGAACCCGAGGCTGAGATAGTTGACGCGCCGGAAGTCTCGATCAACTTCACTGAGGCCCACCTCGACCGCATCTGGTTCACGCTCGCGATCGAAGAGAAGGCTCTGGCAATACAAACCGCGCTCAGCGCCGAGCGGGAGTAACCAGCAGCAACGAGCACCAATGAGCAGCACGGGAGGACAGCACGATGGCCGCCGATCTTGATTTCGAACGTTCGATCTATCGCAACTCCACGCAGGGGCCTGCGCCGGCGGGGTCTCTCTTCGAGACCTTCGCCGACCAGGTGCTGCGCCGCGTCGACGACGTGCTCGCCGGCCGCGACTGCCCGTTTCGCGCCGACGTGAAACAGGATACCTTCCTGCAATTCCTGCGCCAGCACCAGGGTAAGCGCCGCGCCGTCTCGCGCGAGAGATGGTGCTATGCCCTCGCCATCTCCGATCGCGAGGTGCGTGAGGTCGTGCAGTCGCTCCGCCAGGACTTCGGCGTCGCGATCGGCGCGGCCGAGGACGGCGGCTACTTCCTCGTCGAGACCGAGCAGGAGTTCGCCGACGCGATACGCAGCCTGCGCCAGCGCGCCGTCACTATCCTGCGCGTCGCGCAGGGCATAAGCCGCGGCCGCGCCACCATCGACGACCTGCTGCACCAGCTGCGGCTCGAACTGAGCGAGGAGGTGCGCTGATGCCGCTTTATAACTTCCAACCTCAGTTCGTAGCGAAGATCCTCAGCGGCGAAAAGCGCCACACGATTCGCGCTAAGCGAAAGCGCCCGACGAAGGCCGGCGAGAGGCTCTACCTCTACACCGGGCTTCGGCAGAAGGGTGCACGCAAACTGCTCGACGCCGTGTGCACGAAGGTTCAGGACATCAGCATCGTGCGGATCAAGAGGGTTGGCGTGGTGATCGTGACTATTGATGGCATCGATCTTCATTCGTCCGAGCGCGAGGAGCTTGCAAGGCGCGACGGCTTCGACAGTTGGGGCTGGATGCTGAAGTTCTGGGAAGATCGGCTGCCGTTCCACGGCGACATCATCCATTGGAAACCGCTGAAGGAGGTGCGCTGATGCCGAGCAACTATCCAGAGACGCGGCGCGAGCTGCTGCGCGCCGGCTACAAGTTCCTCAACAACTCGAAGTGCAAGAGCTGCGATGCGCCCATCGAGTGGTGGAAGACGACGAACGGCAAGCTGCTGCCGTTCAACCCGATGGCCGATGACAACGCGCTCGCGAAAAAGCACACCTGTCCGGATGCGAATCGCACTGTGCCGCTGCCCGCCGCGACGCCGGTGCCGGCCGCGATCGGCGACCTCAAGACGATCGAGGAGCGCGTGAACTCGCTGCGCCGCGCGACCAATGCCCGCGTCATCGTGCTGCTGACCGAGGATGGCGGCGAGGTGACCGCATGGCGCACCGGCCTGCGCGGCGAGGATCTGCGCAACGACCTCATCACCGTCGCAAACAACGTCCGCAACGAAATCGTGAAAGGTGGCTTCTGATGGCAACGAGATCTACAAGTGTTCCCGCATTCCCCTTGAATTGGCCGTCTGGGGTTCCGCGCACCAAAGCTGCCGATCGCGAGCGCTCGCGCTTCGGCAATGTGAAGTGGAATAACGCGCTCGCCGACCTTCGGACAGAGCTGTCCAGACTCGGCGCTCAATACGTCACGCTTTCTACCAACATGAGGATTCGCAACGATGGCGAACCCTATGCGCAGGTGAGCCGCATTGATGATCCGGGCGTCGCGGTCTACTTCACGCTCGACGGCGTCCAGGTGTGCTTTCCCTGCGACCGCTGGCTCTCCATCGCGGAGAACTTCCGCGCGGTAACGTTGCACATCGAAGCGATGCGCGGGCAGCAGCGTTGGGGCGTCGGCACGGCCAGGCAGGCGTTCGCCGGATACAAGGCGCTGACCGCGACGGCCGGCGAGGCGGAGGATTGGTGGTTTGTCCTCGGCATCCTCAGCACGGCGACGGCCGACCAGATCAACGCCGCGCATCGCGAGCTGGCGCGCAAGTTCCACCCGGATCGCGGCGGCACGGCCGAGCAGATGGCCCGGATCAATACGGCACGCGATCGCGCGTTGGCGGAAAGGAGCGCGTGATGCCATTCATCGACATCTCGAAGATTGAGCGCGGCGTCCACGATCCGAATGTCGACAGCCTGTGCCTGATCGGTGCGGCGCTCGGCGTCGACGGCTGGCGACTGCTGCGGTTTGCGCAGCGCAAGGCCAGGGAACAGCGCGAGGTTACCCTATGAGCGAAACGATGAACTGCTCGATCTGCGGCGACGAGGTGCTCGCGATGCGTGGTGGGCGTTGCAAGCCCTGCATCTGCCGCGCACTTACGCCGGTCAAGAAGTACAACTGGACACCCGACATCGAGGGCGCTCTCCGCCGTGCGTACCAGGCAAAGCGTAAGATTGACTGCACACGCGCGATCGACGAACTGGTGCGCCGCACGCGTTGGCCGCGGTATGTGTTCATCAACAAGGCTCAGCAGCTCGACCTGCGTGTGACGATCTCGCGCGGATGGTCGGCGCAAGAGCGCGCCACACTGCGCGAACTGGCCGGGGAGCTACCCCCGTACAAGATCGGCCAGCGGCTGCATCGCTCACCGCAGAGTGTGAAGCAGAAGATCTTCGCGATGGGCCTCAGCGCCCAGGTGACGCGTGGTTACAGCCGCAACGAGCTGGCGAAGCAGATGGGCGTGAGACACGAGTCCGTTGAGCGCTGGATCGGGCGCAACTGGCTGCGGATTGATTCCAACGACCGAATTACCGACGACTCGATCACGCGCTTCCTCTGGGACCACATGGATGAGTACCGCTTCCGCAACTGCGACGAGCAGTGGCTCAAAGTGATGCTCAATCCTAACTTCGGCAAAATTCGCGACCCGCGCAAAGATGCGATGCCAGATTATGCAATCCGGAGGATGGCGTGAGCGACATCATCAGGACGTGGCCGGCGAGCTGCAACGTGCGCCAGGTGCATGAGATGTTCCGCGGCGAGGAGTTCCCCGGCAGCTACTATTTCACGCTCGGCCGAGGCAAGCCGAAGCAGCAGATCGAGCGGCTGTGGTGGACGTGGCGCGGACGCATCCTCGGCTACTTCGAGATCAAGCAGATCCAACAGAATATCGGCCAGTTCGGCCACCTGCACTCGATCAGCGACGGCGAAGCATGGACCATCCGGCCCGATCACTGGGTGGCGATCTGCCACACCGCCTGCGTGCCGTCGCCCGAGCGCATTTACATGAGCGGCTTCAGAGGCTTCCGCTACTTCGACTTCGAAAGCTACCGGAAGACGGCGGAATCGAGGATGAGGCTATGATCTTCGGCGGCCCGATGGACAAGTGGGAACACGAGCTGCAGAAGGTCGGCAAGACTG
The DNA here is from genome assembly GCA_964245315.1 of uncultured Acidobacteriaceae bacterium. GTDB lineage: Bacteria > Acidobacteriota > Terriglobia > Terriglobales > Acidobacteriaceae > Edaphobacter. Next base: position 54,897 of record CAXTMK010000002.1, read on the forward strand.
GCCTGCTGGAGTTGATCGACATGCTTCTGTTCGGGCGTGGCTATGACCGCGACCAGCTGCTGGGCATGGTGGTCAACGCTCGTAAGTACGGGCGTTCGATGGACCAGATCGCGCGGTACCGCCGCGAAGCACTCGACCCGGACAAAGCGATAGAGCGCAGGTTGCGCCGAAGTCTGAAAACGCTGAAGGCAAAGCGGGCAGTCAGGAAAGGAACACGATGAAGAACGATTACCAGCAGCTCGGCGAGGAGATCGGCAAGCTCGTCGACCAGAAGCGCGAGTCCTACGGCAACAGCTTCGGCACCAGCGTCGAGTGTCTGAAGCTGCTCTACCCAAACGGCATCCAGCCGCGGCAGTTCGAGGGCGCGCTGCTGGCGGCGCGGATCTTCGACAAGCTGGCGCGCGAAGCCGAGGGTGCCGACATGTTCTTCGAGTCGCCTTACCTCGACATCGCCGGCTACGCGATGCTCGGCATCGTTTCGAAGAAGGAAAGGGAGAGCAAGGAATGCGGGTCTGTCAGCGGGAGCAATGCGGGCGCAAGGTCGACGGAACCAAACGATTCTGCGGAGCCAGATGCCAGCAGGCCGACTACGCCGAACGACGAAAGCAGAAGCTCGCCGAGTTCAGGGCCGCGGTCGACCGAGCCGCCCGACTCATCCTCGAAAGAGATGGATGCCCTTGCTGCGGAACGAAGCAGCTTAGCCGTCGTGGTCGACCGCGCCAAAAATAGGAACGCAGAGGGCCTATGCGTCGCTTGTCCTTGCGAGGCGGGCGGTGAACCTTTACCAGCAAGGCCTTACTGCCACCTCTTCTTATTTCAAGGGGTCTGGCTGTGGGCTCACAACGATACCTGCAGGGTCCACTTCACGGGTCAGGCATCGAGAGACACGGGGTTACAACTACATTGATCGCCCCGTCCATCACCGCTCCTCAGCGCAGGCGCCTACAGACGCTCTACTCGCAATACGAGCGCCACACCCTCGACGTCGTCGACTCCTCGCGCGCAGCCCGCATGCAGTGGGCAAGCGCGCAGATCGGCCGCCCGATCGACAGCTTCAACGGCCTCACCAAGATCGAGGCGAAGCGCCTGATCGAGCAGCTGCAGGGCATCCTCAACGTCAAGGCGCCCAACAAGACGCCGCGCCGCCAGAGCCGCAGGCTCGCCGAGAAGATGGGCACCGAAGGCCGGCACGATCAGATCCACGATGAGACCACGCTGGCGGGCGCACACGAGGCCGAGCTGATCCAGCGCGACCTCACCCGCCTGGGCTGGACGGAAGCGCGCCTGGAGGCGTTTCTGCGCTCGCCACGCAGCCCGCTGAAGGGCAGGCACAGCATCCGCACGCTGGGCGATGCCAACGCAATCCACTGGGCCCTGAAGAGATTCAAACCTGATGCGGAAAGGATCGCGAGTTGACGCCATGAAGCCAGCCGCCGCCGACTATCCCACGCTCTTCGACATTCACCCCACCGGCACCGAGCCGCCCATCGCCCAGCGCAAAATCACGCCCGGCTGCCTGCTGCCCGCGCCCGACAATCTCTTCGTCGACGCGACCAGGGCTGCCCTGATCCTTGACGTGAGCTACACGCAGCTGCGCGTCATGCTCGGCGCCGGTCTGCTGGCCGGTTACCAGATCAACCGGCGCAACGGCTGGAAGGTCCTGTATAGCTCCATCGTGCAGTTCTGCGACGGCCTGCGCGTGAAGTACCACATCGCCGACCGCCGCGCCCGCAGGCTCGCGCCGGGCATGCGCTGGCGCGACGCCGAGCTGCTCCCGTTTCCGAAGGAAGACACCGTCAGCGTCGACGAGGCGATGGTCGGCTTCGGCTTCAGCCGCCAACGCGTGATCCACCTGCTCGAAGAGGGCAAGGTCGACGCCTACCAGCTCTACGGAAAGTGCGCGTGGAGAATCAGCAAGTCGTCGCTGTTCGCCTTCCGCGACCGCAAGAAAGACGAGCTCGGCCTGCCCGCTTCGGTCTCGAACCGATAGAGATTCGATCTTCGCCAGTTTGCGTTGAGCAAACCTCTCGCGCGCGCGAGGATGGCACCATGCGATTCCTCCGCAGCGCCCTCACCGCACTCCTCGCCGTTGCCGTCGGCCTCGCGCCCGCATACGCGCAGACGAACTATACGACCAACATCACGCAGACTAATCTGCTCGCGGGCGGTACGCCGGTCGCCAACGCCAAGGTCTGCGCCACGGCCGTCGACCAGGTGGGCAACCCGATCACGTTCTCCGCACCCTCGTGGGGACTGATCCTCGCGAACACTCCTTTCTGCGGCGCGGTCTCGGCGGGTGCGATCACGGGCGGAATCAACGTGCCGGACGCCAACCACACCAACAACCCGTCGCCGATCCACTACAACATCACGATTCAACTGCTGGCCAGCGCCGGTGGCGCTCCCACCGCGCCTCCGATCGTGCTGTCCAACGTGCCGAACGTCAGCGGCACAACCTACTCGCTCGACAGCTACGCGCCATCGACTGTCGCGGCTATTCCCGCGAATGTCATCGTCGCCGGCCCAGGCGCACCCGGTTCCTGCGCGGGCAATTCGCTGGATATCGACACCACGTCGATGGCCCTCTACGGCTGCAAGTCCGGCGCCTATACCTTGCTCGCCAGCACGGGATTCAACCTGCGCGGCGCATGGGCCGCCAGCACCGCGTATGCCCTTTACGATGTCTTCAACTACCAGGGAAGCAGCTATGTCGTGACGACTGCCTTCACCTCGGGCTCAACCTTCAGCGCGACAAACACCATGATGCTGGCGGCGGCCGGAGCGGCCGGACCTACGACGCCAGCCCAGCTTGCGGCGGGTTCCGGAGCGGCTGTCAAGGATGTCTACGCGGCGCTCGGAGCGACGCTGCACAATCGCTTCAGTGGGAGCTGGACCAATGGCGGTCTGACATGCCCGGACGGTAACTTCCATGCCGGCTCCCCGAACTACTTCTGGACCTCGGGCTATATCTACATCGCCGACCTGGCCACGTGGCAGGTCAACCAGACGATCGGGAACACAACCTATGATCCGACTTATGCCATATACGACGAGAATTTGACTACTCTCGCATGCGTAGTGGATGGTCAGCCGGGTGGAACAATCTACAACAATGTGACGGGTGGCTTTTGGCTGCGCTTCGTAGCTAATGGCGTCTTCACGCCCAGTACAGCCATGCTTATCGACGGCAGCCTGACCATGCCGTCTACTTACCTTCCTTATGGCTACGTCTACCCGGATGCAACCTTTGTCGCAGGCCTCAAGCAGAATATCCCGACTTCCGCGAACTTCAACTTCCAGATAAATCAACAGGTCCAGGCTCTGATAAGTGCGTCTTCCCCTGACGTTCGAAACCTGTTCGATTCCACGAAGTATCAGCCTGCGTACCAATGGGATACAACAACCAGTACGCTCCGCAACGAAACGGGCTCCTTCCAGGGCGTCTCCGCGCCCATCCCGGTCATCGCCGGCGCGACCTATACCGTCGTCACACCCGCCGAAAGCGGTACCACGCCTGGCGGAGGACTCTTCCTCGACGCGAACCTCAACCCCATCTGGTCGACCCTTCACACTGGGCCATTCACCGCGAATTACACCGTCACCGCGCCCGCAAACGCCGCGTATCTGGCGGCTCTGATGGCGAACGCGAACGCAGCCATAACAATGGTTGTGCAGGGAACGACTGTCCCGTCCTACTACATCCCGTTTGCGCAACCCCCCAGCACGACGCAGAACCGATCGCCGTGGAGCGGCAAGCGGCTGGGTGTCATGGGCGACTCCTACAGCGCCTCATTCGGGAACATCTGGCAGCTTGGCGTCGAGGCATACCACAACCTTATTCCGGTCTTTCAGGACGCGCGGGCGGGGCGGCCAGTCGGCGGCAGCAGCACGAACGGAATTTTTGAGTGCTACGGCGGTACGTCCACCGGCACAAATGTCGGCGCTTCCGTCTCGCCCGGAGGCGGAGGGTACGGCAACTGCGCGGCCGCCAACAACGGCACAGTGGGCAACACGCTGGCGCAGGATATCGCCAACGTCGACCTGATGATCGTCGAGATGGGAACCAACGACGTCTATGGCGAGACGCTCGGCACCATCGCCGATTCGGCATCTACGGCTTCGACCTATGGGTACATAAAGCTCGCGCTCAATGGCTTGCTCGCGGCCAGGCCGCAGATGCGCATCGTTTGGGTAGAGCCTTGGCAGGTCGGCGACTCAACCGTAACCAACACCACGTCCGGGCAGACCCGCGCGCAGCAGATGCCGGGTGTAGCCGCCGCGATCGAGGCCGTCTGTGCGCAGTACGGCGTTCCCGTCGTCAAGATGCTTTCAGAGGCCGGCCTGAACAGCTACAACTGGTCGATCTTCCTCAACACCGACCTGATCCACCCCTCCGCGCTCGGGTGGACGAAGGCCTGGATTCCGACCGTCAACCTCCGCCTGAACAACATCACACCGCTGAATTAGCGGCTGATGCTGTAGTTCGCTTGGATCGACTCCTAAAACCGCCGTTCTTTGACAGTTCGCGTGGATTGAAACCCGCTGAACCCCGCCCGGTCCGCGGGTTTTCTCCACTTTCGACCATTCCGGCCGATGTTACGCTGCGGGAGTTCGTTTGGTTCGCTTGGATGCCGACCTGAAATCAGCAACTTAGCCTCTTCATCCAAGCGAACTCGCCGCCCGACCCTCAAAGAGCGCCTGTATTCCGCCCGCCGCCTCAAGCCTCCGGAATTGCTTCAAACCCCGCGATTGGCGCGCCTTCTCCCGCCACCGCCCGCCTCATCCCCCCGCATCCCGCGACTGTCATATATCTTTGGCAGTGACAGCCCGATCACTTACTCACCGTCGCAACCGCCTCCTGCACCAGCATCTGGTACACCGCCAGATACTTCAGCTCGATGCGCTCATCATCCCCGTGCACGCCTTCGTTCTCCGCGAACGTCCGCGGAATCCGTACCCCATACGCGTTCACGCCCCTGGCCCGCAGGAACGCCGAGTCCGTAGCGCCCGTAGTCATCATGGGAATCGTAATCGCCCCCGGCAGCACCTTCTGCTGCGCCGCTTCGAGCGCCTGGAACATCGCCGTATGCAGCGAGCTCTCGGGCGCGACCGGCATGGCATTGGTCAGGTCCGGAGGCACGATGGTGATTGCTGGGTCATCGATCACCTTCGCCATCTGCGCGTAGAACGCCGGCATATTCTCCTCCGGCAGCGCGCGCACATCCACATCGGCGTCGGCTTCGGGCGGGATCACGTTCGACTTGAAGCCGGCTTTCAGCACGGTAGGGACGACGGTGGTATGCAGCATGGAGTAGAACTGCGGCATCTTCGCGTGCAGCGCCTGCTGGGTCGCGGGTTTGTCGAGCGTGCGGAAGAGCGCGGCCTGATCGGGCGGCGAGATGGTCGCCAGCCGCACGAAGAACTCGCGCGTGGTGTCGGTGGGTCGCGACGGCGTCTCCCATGTGCCCAGCTTCGCCACCGCCTGCGCCAGATGCGTCACCGCATTGTTGAGCACCGGCACCGAACCATGACCGCTCAGGCCCTTCGCGACCAGCTTCACGCCGCGCGGCAGCTTCTCGCCGGTGGCGATGCCGAAGTAGGGAATCCTGCCATCCTGCACCTCCGCCGCGCCGCCTTCGTTCAGCGCAAACTCGCACGCGATCTTGTCCCAGTAGCGATTGACGATGGTGTTCATGCCGGCGGCGGAGTCCTGCTCCTCGCTCGCCTCGGCCAGAAAGACGATGTCGCGCGAGAAGACCTGCCCGCTGCGATGCAGTTGCAGCATGGTCTCGAGATGCGCTGCCAGCGGGCCTTTATCGTCCGACGCCCCGCGACCGTACATAGTCCCATCTTTTTCGTCCGCGGCGAAAGGCTCGACGCTCCAGTGCGCGCGATCGACCGGCACGACATCCTCATGCGCCAGCATCAGCACGGGCTTCTGCGAGCCGTTGCCCTTCAGCCGCGCCACGATGCTCGCGCGCCCCGGCACCGGCTCCAGAATCTCGTACGCAATGCCTTCGCGCCTGAAGATCGCCGCGAGATACGTCGCCACCTTCGACTCGTTGCCGGGCATATCCTGCGTGTCGATGCGGATCAGGTCCTTCAGGAATCCAGCGGTCTCTTCAGCAGCCTTCGCGGGTGGCAGCATAGCGGACTGCGCCTCGCATAGCCAGGCGGAAGCGGCAAAGCAGGATAGAACCAACGCGGCGCGTAGCGTCATAGGGACGTACTCCAGTGGATCGAATCGGGGAATGTTCTTCCGACTATACCCGACCACGCGGCGCGCCTACCGGGACAAAGAACACAGATCAGCGCGTGAGGCATTTCGATTGCACTTCGCGCCTTCAGGAATAGAGGAGAACCTTCCTCATCTCCCGTCAGCCTTACTGTCCATCGCGGTTTCCGATGCCGCGCAAGCTGTTCCATGAAGAATGCTTTAATTCCTCACCCATAGGGGGTTTTCCCATGCGTCGCCTTATCTTCACTCTCCTGATGCTTGCACTTACCGCTTCCGTAGCGGCCCGCGCCGACGACATCGTCACGACCTACAACTTCGACGGAGTCACCACGTTCGACGGCTCGTCGCTCACGGGCACCATCACCATCGACTCGACGATCGGCGCGTTTACCGCTATCGACGCGACCTACATTGGCGAAGGCCAGACCGACACCTTCACCGGAGACGTCTCCAACCAGGGTACATTTTTCAATGACGGGTACGTAGGCTTCTTCAATGCCGACCAAGGCGACCCGAGCGTTGCGGGCGGAGCTCAGATCGCTCTGCTGCTGCCTTATGAGTACCTCACCGGCTATCCCGGCTCCTTGATCTGCGCCAATGCTTACTCCTGCAACAACGTCATTTCGACGGTCTACTCCCCAACTCAAGTCAACGACAACGGAAACACTCACTCGGACGCTTTCTGCACAGGCAGCCTGGATACGGCCTCCAGCCCCATCACGCCTGGAACTTCCTGCGCGGGAGGATCTCAGACCGTAATCATGAACGGGCCGACGACCGTCACAACCGTCACGCCGGAGCCATCGTCGCTGGTTTTGCTGGGGACCGGCGTACTTGGGGTCGCAGGAGCAGTCCGGCGGCGCTGGCGCAGGTGATGCAACGGTCCGATTCTCCTGGTGCGGGACTTCGGTCCCGCGTTTTTTTGGTCGGACAAGATCGCGGCAGCGGCATAAGTGCCGCGGCTGCTGAAGTTCCCTGCATTGATACGATGCGATGGAATCGATCTTTCACGGTGGCTACACTCCAGTTGTCACACGCTCTAAAGTGGACGTATGACTGTACCTCAAGCAAAGAACGGCGCAATGCCCACCGCCTTGCTGAAACACGCCGAAGACTCGCGCGTAACCATCCGCCGGGACGGCCCGCCCCACCCCAACGGCAAGTGCGTCGTCTACTGGATGCAGCGCGCCCAGCGCGGCGTCGACAATCATGCCGTCAATCTGGCCGTCGCGGTCGCGAATGAACTGAGACTGCCGCTGGTGGTCTACTTTGCCGGCATCTCGAACTTCCCGCACGCGAATCTGCGGCACTATGTTTTTCTGCAGCAGGGATTGCCGGATGTCGAGCACGATCTCGCCAGGCGCAACATCAGCTTTGTCATGCGGCGCGCCCCGCACGAGTCGCATGTGAAGCTGCTCGCGGACGCCGAGGCGGCGATCTGCATCGGCGACGAGAACCCGATGCGCGAGCCGGAGCGCTGGAGGCGGGAGCTCGCAGAGAAGATAAAAATTCCGTTCTGGACGGTCGATACAGATGTCGTCATTCCGACGAAGCTGACCGAAAAGGCGCAGTATGGCGCGTATACGATTCGTCCACGGCTTTACAAGCTGCTGCCGGATTACCTGGTCCCATATGAAAACCCGCACGCCAAGCACGAGTGGAAGCGGCCGAAGGGATTTCATGCCGACAGCCTGACCGAGGACATCACGCAGGGCTGGAAGGATCTCGACCGCAGCGTAAAGCCTGTGCCGGAGTGGAAGGGCGGCACGCATGCCGGCCTCGCGCGGCTTAAGCACTTTACCGCGAAGCTGCTGGCCGAGTACGACGTCAAGCGCAGCAAGCCGGAGGTGGACGGCAGTTCGGCCATGTCGCCGTACCTGCACTATGGGCACGTGGGGCCGCAGACCATCGCTCTGGCCGTGCAGGAAGCTGCCGCCGGAGACCCGAAACTAAGAGCCGCAAAGGAGAGCTACTTCAATGAGCTGATCGTCTGGCGCGAGCTTGCGATCAACTTCGTCAGATACTCGCCCGACACCTACGACAGCTGGACGTGCGCGGAGAACTGGGCGAAGCAGTCCATCGCCGACCACGCGAAAGACGAGCGCGAGCATCTCTACACGCTGGCGCAGCTCGAACGCGCCGAGACCTACGACGAGCTTTGGAACGCCTCGCAGATCCAGATGGTCGAGCATGGCTGGATGCATAACGTCATGCGCATGTACTGGGCCAAGAAGATTCTGGAGTGGACGCCCGATGCAGAGACCGCGGTGAAGTACGCGATCCACCTGAACGACAAATATTTCCTCGATGGGCGCGATCCCAACGGCTACTCCGGCATCGCGTGGTCGATGGTGGGTAAGTTCGACCGGCCCTGGTTCGACCGGCCCATCTTCGGCAAGATTCGCTACATGTCCGGCGGAAGCACGGGCAAAAAGTTCGACTCGAAGAGCTATATCCGGCAGATGCAGGCGCTGCGTGGCAGCGGCTCGGGCGATCTGTTCGGCTCTTCAGCGCAAGACAAAGCTTAACGCGGAAAGAACGTAGAAATTGGGATTAGCGTGGGGCTTCAGCCCCACGAATAGGGCTGGCGAAAAAGAAGGGGCTTTAGCCCCGGGTTCGCTCAGGCGGACCCGATGGCCTCTATCCGATAAAGTGCTCTGGAACTGGATCGACTGAGGTGCCAGGTGCTGCCGAAGAGTAAGGATAGAATTCCGCCTCCATCACTTTGTATGCCTCAACGGGATTTTGATGAATGTACCGCTGGCAGGCGTCGAAGGCAGCGCGATCTTGAATGCGGCGGCTGTCATAGCTCCTCTCCCATACGTCCATTTTGCTCTTAAGCTGGAATGAGAAGCCGCCTTTGATGAATTGCATGGCCTTTTCCAAAGACACCTCGGGCGCGGGGGTTAGCAATAGGTGGACGTGATCGGGCATGATGACGAAGGCGTGAAGGCTCATCCGTTTCTGCGCCCGTTGAGCCGCGAGAATTTCCATCAGTAGCAATGCGTTTCGTTCGACCTGAAATAGCCGACGACGAGAGGCGGTTACGGTTGTGATGAAGTAGGTGCGGATTTCCTGTGGGGCCAAGGGCATGGGTAGAAGAGTACAACGTCCCGGCCCGGGGCTAAAGCCCCCATTGTTTCTGCCCTCATTCGTGGGGCTAAAGCCCCACGCTAATCCAGCAAGGCAAAGGAAGATCCATGAGGCATCAAAAAATGCGCGGCGCCGCGGATACGGGCTGATTTCCCTGTCGTGCGATACTTCTAGGATCAAGCCATCGAGGTGGTCGTGAGGGCAGAGCTGATTTTCGCGAGCGTGTGTCTGGTTGGATCGGGCGTGGCAATGGCGCAGCCCGGAACGCTTAAGTGCTCGGCCCTCGACGCGCTCACGCTTCCAGGCGCGGAGGTCACTTCTGCCGCATTGATTCCGGCGGGCAGCGCGATCTCGGGCGTACGTCTCGCTCCTGCAATCCTGGCCCAACTGCCCGCATTTTGCCGCGTGCGCATCACCGATAAGCCCTCCGCCGACTCCGACATTACAACCGAAATCTGGCTGCCGGCGATCGGCTGGAACCAGCGTTATCGCGGCCAGGGCAACGGCGGCTTTGCCGGAGTGATCGACTACCCCGCAATGGCTACAGCGGTCGCGCAAGGCTACGCGACCGCCGGCACCGACACCGGCCACAGCGGCGGCGAACCGGCCTTTGCGCTGGGCCATCCCGAGAAGGTGAAGGACTTCGGCTGGCGCGCCATCCACGATATGACGCTCGAAGCCAAGGCGGTCGTGGCGGCGTTCTATGGCAACGCGCCGGCGCACTCCTACTTCGCAAGCTGCTCCGACGGCGGACGCGAGGCGCTGATGGAGGCGGAGCGCTTTCCGGCGGATTACGACGGCATCCTCGCCGGAGCGCCCGCGTACAACTGGACCGGGCTGATGGCTTCCGCCGCGTCCAGGACGAAGGCAATGCTTTCCACGCCGGACAAAGTGCTTCCGGCAACCAAGGTTCCGGCCATCGCGGCGGCGGTGAAGCGGGCGTGCGACGCAAAAGATGGCGTGAGCGATGGCGTGATCAACGATCCGCGGCAATGCCGCTTCGACCCGGCCACGCTGCTCTGCAAGGACGGCGACGCGCCGGACTGCCTTACCGCCGGGCAGGTGGCGACGGTCAAGAGCCTTTACGCGCCGATGCTCGACAGCAACGGCAAGGAAGTGTTACCGGGCTACTCGCCGGGCGGCGAGGATGGCGGCAACGGCTGGACGAGCTGGATCACCGGCACGCCGGGGCGCGAGTCCTCCGGCCTCTTCTTCGGGCGCGGCTTCTTCGTCAACTTTATCTACGAGCGCGCCGACTGGAAGCTCGACAGCTTCGATCTCGACCGCGACCTGAAGCTGGCGCGGCAGAAGACCGGCGCGGCGCTCGACGCCGCCGACACCGACCTGAAGCCGTTCGTGGCTCACGGCGGCAAGCTGATTCTGTATCACGGCTGGAACGACCCGGCCATCCCCGCGCTCAGCACGGTGGAGTACTTCGACGGTGTCCATCGTGCCATCGGAGCGAAAGAGGCGGATGCCGCGCTGCGCCTCTACATGGTGCCCGGAATGCAGCACTGCAGCGGCGGACCGGGCGCGACGCACTTCGGCCAGAATGTAACCGATGCACGCGGCGATGCCGATGCCGATATCTTTGCCGCGCTACAGCAGTGGGTTGAGGCAGGCAAGGCGCCGGCACAGCTAACGTCGCGGCGCCTGGCCTCCGACTCAGCAAAGGGCGACGAGTTCAGTCGTCCACTGTGCCCTTATCCCGCCACCGCAGTGTACAAGGGCGGCGACACTGGCGATGCGAAGAGCTTCGCCTGCGTGGCGCCTTAGACAAACAAAAGCAGATCCCTTACGGGATGACAAACAACTTACTTTACTTGCTTTTGTTTGTCATCCCGTGGGGATCTGCTTTTCGCTCACCACCCAACCGTCTTACTGCCGCTTATAGTCCACAAACAGATCCGGAAACTGCGCCATCAACGCCTTGGTCTTGGGAACGTCGCAGACCATGATGTAAGGATTGTTCGGATTCTTGACGGCGTAATCCTGGTGGTACTCCTCGGCCTTGTAGAAGGCCTTCAGCGGTGTAACCTCGGTCACGATCTTGCCGTTGAAGGCATGCGCCGCATCGAGCTGCTGGATGTATTGCTGCGCGATCTTATGCTGCATCTCGCTGTTGTAGAAGATCGCCGAGCGGTAGCTCGTGCCCTCATCGTTGCCCTGCCGGTTCAGCGTCGTAGGATCGTGCGCGACAGAAAAGAAGATGCGCAGCAGCGTGCCGTAGGTGATCTTCGACGGATCATACGTCACCTGCACCGACTCGGCATGGCCGGTCGTCTCGGTCGTCACCTGATCGTAGGTCGCGGTGCTGGCGGCACCGCCCGAATAGCCCGCCTCGGTGTGCGTCACGCCCTTCACGCGCTGGAAGACAGTCTGCGTCCCCCAGAAACATCCACCTGCGAAGACCGCGATCTCCTTGCCCGGGTGCGCTGCCAAAGGTTCGTCGAACTGCGGCGCCACGATGGGCGTCGAACTGAGAGGTGCTCCTGCTGCCGCCATACGCCTGTACCCCATAAAGATGACCGCTACGAGAAGCGTCGCCAGCAGTATCGTCTGATTCCGTGTCATAACAGCCTCATCCTGAGTTAGACGCAAAATCCGTCACTTTGGACTGTAATATCCCTGCCGCGCCTGAACGGTCAGGTGTTTGACCTTCGGCTTCAGTTCGATCTTGTGATAACTCCCCGGCTGCGCCTCCGGCGGCGTATAGCCGAGCTGGTATTGCAGCCGCATATCGTCCGCGATCTGCGTATAGATCAGGTCCAGCGGCGTCTTCTGGGTCACGGTGAAGACATGCCCGCCGGTCGCGCTCGAAAGCTTCTCCAGCACGTTACGCCCGTCGTGATTGCCGCCGCCGTGCATGCCGTAACCTCCCCCGCCGCTCAAAAAGCCGCTCTCCTGCATGCTGTACAGCACCGAGTACACGACGATATCCGCGCGCTGCGCCGCCGCCACCGCCTGATCCAGGTTGTAGCGGCTGCCGTTGTCGTCGCCATCCGTCAGGATCACCATTGCGCGCCGTCCGCGCTCCCTGCCCAGCACCACCTGCGACGCGGCGATGATCGCGTCGTACAACAGTGTGCCTCCGCGAGCGTTGTAGCCGGCCTGATGCGGAATGGAAAGGAAGCTCAGCGCATTCGTCAGAGCTACGGTGTCGTTCGTCATCTTCTGCAGCTGCAGCACGTTGGTGTCGAACTGCACCAGCACGGCGCGGTCGTTTGGATTGGTCAGCATCACCTTGAAGAACTTGCGGCTCGCGTCGGTTTCATCCTCGATAAACATCTTCTGGCTGCCGCTGGTATCCACCATCAGCGCCAGCGTCAGCGGCAGGTCGGAGTCCTGCGAGAAGTAGCGAATCTCCTGCTCTTTGCCGTCCTGCTTCAGCACGAAGTCGTCCTTCGTCAGGCCCTTCACTGGCTCGCTATGGTTATCCAGCACCACTGCGGAGACGCCGACGATGCGCGTGCCGAGCTTCAGCGTGGTGATCGCCTGATCGCCGTTGGCGGGCACCGGCAAAGGCTCCTGCGCCGTCGCAGTTCCCGCAACGATCAGCATCGTCAGCCAGAGGAGAATCTTCACCACGAAAACTCCGAAGAGAGGGTGAAGTCAGTGTAATCGACTCAGGCACGCAGTTGTCTTAAGCCGGCAGCTACCCCACTTAAGCTTAGAGCGGATTTGGACGGTATACAGGAAGACAAAAGCAGATCCCTACGGGATGACAACAATTTGCTTTTGTTTGTCATCCCGTAGGGATCTGCTTTTCGCGGAATCGCGTGCCTTACGCGATCAACCGCGCGGCATCCGCCCGCTTTCTCCCCTGACTCTCCACGTACACGTGCAGCAGCGACACCGCCGCCGGCGTCACACCCGGCAGCCGGCTCGCCTGCCCGAGCGTAAGCGGCCGCACGCGCTCGAAGGTCTGCTGCATCTCGCGCGAAAGGCCGCTCACCGCGCGGTAGTCGAACCACGCCGGAATGCGCATCTGCTCGGCCCGCTTCATCTTGCCGATCGAGCGCAACTGCTGCGTCAGGTATCCCGCATACTTGATCTCCGTCTCGACTGCCCGCAGTTCGTTGCGCCGCGTAGCTCGCTCGAAGGGTTGTGCCGCTTCTTCCCATGTCTCAGAATCGAGACATGGGGCACCCCGATTGATAGCCAGATCGATTGGCAGGTCGAAGATCGAGACCTCCGGCCGCTTCAGAAACTCCGCCAGCGGCTGTCCGCTCAAATTTTCCGGGTTGCCATCGAGCTTCGCCAGCACGCCCGGCGACAGCTGCTTCGCATCCAGCCGCGTCGTCTCCAGCCGCTCCTTCAGCTCCGCCGCCCGCGCCTGCCGAGCCTCATAGTCCGCCCACGCTGCATCGTCGATCAAACCCAGCCTTCGGCCGTGCGGCGTCAACCTCCGGTCGGCATTATCGATCCGCAGATGCAGCCGGAACTCCGCCCGCGAGGTAAACATCCGGTACGGCTCGTCGGTCCCCTTGCTGATCAGGTCGTCGATCAGGATGCCGATATACGCCTCGGTGCGATCCAGGTGAAACGGAGCTTCGCCACGCACCGAAAGCGCCGCATTGATGCCCGCCATGATGCCCTGCGCCGCCGCCTCTTCGTACCCCGACGTCCCGTTGATCTGCCCGGCCAGATAGAGCCCCTGCATGCTCTTCACTCGCAGGCTGCGGTCGAGCTCGGTCGGGTCGATGGCGTCGTACTCGATCGCGTATCCCGGCCGCAGCATCTCCGCGCGTTCGAGCCCCGGGATACTCGCGACCATCGCCGCCTGAATCTCCATCGGCAAAGAGGTCGACATGCCATTCACATACACCTCGTGCGTCGACAGGCCCTCCGGCTCCAGAAAAAACTGGTGCGCCGCCTTATCCGGAAAGCGCACGATCTTGTCCTCGATCGACGGGCAATAGCGCGGCCCAATCGCCTCGATCTGCCCCGTATACATGGGCGAGCGATGCGCGTTCTCGCGGATCAGCCGCATCGTCTCCGGCGTCGTGCGCGCGATGTGGCAGGCTATCTGCCTGAGCGGGATGCTGCGCGTGCGCAGGCTGAACGGCGTAGGCTCGTCGTCGCCGGGCTGCTCCTGAAACTGCGTCCAGTCGATAGTCCGTCCATCCAGCCGCGGCGGTGTCCCTGTCTTCAGTCGCGTCCCGCGCAGACCCAGCCGCTTCAGCGCCTCGCCCAGCAGCACGCTGGCCGGCTCGCCGCTGCGCCCCGCCGAATACTGCTGCTCGCCGCAGTGGATCAGCCCATTCAGAAACGTACCGGTCGTAACGATGGTCGCCGCCGCCCGCACCTCGCGCCCATCCCGCAGCTTCAGGCTACGGACGCATCCATGGTCGATCAGCAGATCGACAACCTCAGCCTGCTTCAGGAAGAGGTTCTCCCGCGCCTCCAGCATCTCCTTCATGCGCACGCGATAAAGTGCCTTATCGCACTGCGCCCGCGGACTCCAGACCGCCGGCCCGCGGCTGGTATTCAGCAGCCGGAACTGAATTCCCACCGAGTCCGCGACCAGCCCCATCACGCCGCCCAGCGCATCGATCTCGCGCACCAGGTGACCCTTCGCGACACCGCCTACCGCCGGATTGCACGACATCTGCGCGATCAGATCCAGGTTCAGCGTAAACAGCGCCGTGCGCAGGCCCATGCGCGCCGCAGCCATCGCCGCCTCGCACCCGGCATGCCCCGCCCCGACGATGACCACATCGTATTGTTCCGTAAAGCTCACAGAACCATTTTACAATCCCGCCATTCAGACAAAGCGAACTCTCATAAGGATCCGGGTGCCCCATCCGCGCGACGGTTTCATCGTCGCAGGGTGGGGTATATGCGAAAGCCGACCTTTCCAGAATCTCTCATACGGCGCACACTCAGGGCGGGAACTGGGCCTTCGATGAATTTCCTGCGCCGCTTCGGCAATTCCCAACCCCATCCGGCAATCCAGCGGCCTATCCTCTCTGTCTGCCGTGGCCTGGATCCATTCGAGCATACGGACGAATCTAATATCGAGGGCGAGCGGATGCCGTATCTGGAACTGGAAGATGGAACCGAGCTTTACTTCAACGACTGGGGCTCCGGCACGCCCGTGATCCTGATCCACGGCTGGCCGTTGTCGAGCGATATGTGGGAGCACCAGACGGGATTCCTGGTGTCGAACGGTTATCGCGTGATCACGTACGATCGCCGCGGCTTCGGCAAGTCGTCGCACCCCTACGACGGCCACGACTACGACACGCTGGCGGGCGATCTCGCCGAGTTGATCGACGAACTGGACCTGACCGATGCGGTGCTGGTGGGCTTCTCGATTGGCGGCGGCGAGGTGGTGCGCTACCTCAGCGAGTATGGCTCGGCGCGGGTAGCGAAGGCCGTGCTGATCTCGGCCGTGCCGCCGTTCATGCTGAAGACGGAGAGCAATCCCGATGGCACTCCGGAGGAGACGTTCGACGGCTTCCGGAAGAACATCCTGAAGGACCGCTTCGACTTCCTGAACACCTTTGGGCCGCAGTTCTACGGGCGTTCGGCGATCAACCACACGGTATCGGAGTCGGTGCTGAACTGGACGTTTGCTCTGGGCGCGATGGCTTCGCCCAAGGCGACGCTGGATGACCTGACGGCATTTTCGACGACCGACTTCCGCGAAGAGATGAAGACGATTACCACGCCGTTCCTGATCATCCACGGCACGGGCGACAAGACGGTGCCGATCGATGCGGCCGGACGGGCTTCCGCGAAAATTCTGCCGAATGCGACATTGATCGAGTACGACGGCGAGCCGCACGGGCTGTTTATGACCGTGCCGGATCGGCTGAACCACGACCTGCTGAGCTTCATCGGCGGCGACCGGAATACGGTGCCGAAGCTGGAGCAGATCTAAACCGAAAACGACCGGCGGATTGAATGCGGATTAGCACGGATGAAGTCATATCGCATTATCCATGTCAATCCGCTTCGATCCGCGGTCGTCTTTTCAGCTCAAGGATGGCTGCTTTGACGCTGCCGGTTCGGTCGAGAAGTGTCTCCGCGGTTGCAGGGTCGCAGCCGGTTGCAGCAACGATAATGCGGCGGGCACGATCGATCAGCTTGGCGTTGGTGGGTTGAACATTCACCATCAGGTTGCCGAGAACCGCGCCCTGACGGATCATCACGCCGGTCGAGAGCATGTTCAGGACGAGCTTGGTTGCCGTTCCGGCCTTCATGCGCGTCGAGCCGGTGAGAACTTCCGAGCCGGTGGCCAGTTCGATTGATAGCTCAGCAAGTGCCGACATGCGGGACAATTCCGCGCCGCCACCGGCGCAGGTCAGCGCGATGGTAAACGCTCCCGCTTTGTTGGCGCAGGCAAGCGCGCCGAGCACGTAGGGTGTGCGGCCGGAGGCGGCGATGCCGACCACAGAATCCTGCGGTGTCACAGTGTGCGCTGCGAGGTCGTTGGCGCCGGCCTCGGGTGAGTCTTCGCTGCCTTCGGACGATTTGCGCAGAGCCGAGTCTCCGCCCGCGATAATGCCCACGAAAAGGTTGGGCGGAACAGAGAAGGTAGGCGGGCATTCGCTGGCGTCGAGCACGCCGAGGCGTCCGCTGGTTCCGGCGCCGATGTAGAAGAGGCGTCCGCCCTGCACAAATCGTGCCGAGATGGCGTCCACCGCCTCGGCGATCCGCGGCAGGGCTTCGCGGACTGTGGCGGCGACGGTTGCGTCTTCGTCGTTGATGACGCGCAGCATGTCGAGGGTGGAGAGTTGGTCGATGTGCTCCGAACGAGGATTGCGCGCCTCGGTCGGAAGCTCCGCGAGCCGTTCGGGATCGTGCGTCCCTGGGTCAAACGATGATGCCGCTTGAGTTGGGGCACCCAAAGATGTTTGCTCAGTATCGGCCATAGATTCTTTACGGATTCTAATCCGGGCTACACGCTCGCCAAAGTGCGTTCGCGTAACGGCGCGAGGCGAACCTCTTCGAGGTTGTCGCGATAGAACATGTTGTACGTATCGAACGGAATCAACCGCTTCCCGTCAGGGTGCGCGATGTGCACGCAGGTCTTCTTGATCGAGCGCAGGTCGAAGCTCTGGGCATCGATGAACTGCACGATCAGCACGCGGAACAAGTTCTGGTAGCTGAGGTTCTGCGGAGCCAGCACCCTGGGCATGCAGCAGAGCAGCTCGCGCAGGCTGTTGGCCTGGCCCTCGGGCGAGTGGTTGGTGGAAAACAGCCGGAAGATGTGGTCGCGAATGGCCGGATCCTGTTCGTAGATGATGGTGTTGCGGCCGCCGTCGATCAGCACCTCGGGTGGGATCAGCCCGGTGAGCGGCAAAACCTTGCCGTCGATCTTGAGCGCGTACGCCATGGCGAGCGAGTCGGGATGGCAGGGCACCGGGATGAGGTCTTCGGGCTTGATGTTGCGGGTCTGTTCGAGGATTTT
Source organism: uncultured Acidobacteriaceae bacterium (assembly GCA_964245315.1). Lineage (GTDB taxonomy): Bacteria > Acidobacteriota > Terriglobia > Terriglobales > Acidobacteriaceae > Edaphobacter. Next base: position 72,650 of record CAXTMK010000002.1, read on the forward strand.
GCGGCGCACTTCAGTCAGCGTCAGGCGGTGCTTCGCGCGCTCGTAGCCCGCGGTGCGGCCGGCCTGCTGGACGGGCTGGAAGGTAATGCCGCGCACGCACGGCTGGGTAAGCGCGAAGTCCACCAGCGCGCCGAGTTCGTCGTCGTTGACGCCGCGCTCCACCGTGATGACGAGCGTGGTGGAGATGTTGTGACGGTTCAACGCTTCGAGCGCGCGGGTGCGGACGTTGCGCAGGTCGGCGCCGCGCATCTGCATCAGCGGCTCGCGCTTCAGCGAGTCGAACTGCAGGTAGAGTTCGAAGCGCGGCATGTAGGTGGCGAGCCGCTCGACGAAGGCCTCATCCTGCGCGATGCGGATGCCGTTGGTGTTGACCATCAGGTGCTGGATGGGCCGGCGTTTGGCGGCGTCCAGGATTTCGAAGAACTGCGGGTGGATGGTGGGTTCGCCGCCGGAGATCTGCACGATGTCGGGCTGCAACTCGTTCGAGACGATGGCGTCGAACATCGATTCCACCTGCGCCAAAGGCTTGAATTCAGTCCGATGCGTGCCGCTTTCGGCGTAGCAGACCGGGCAGCTGAGGTTGCAGGCGTCGCAGATTTCGACCAGCGAGAGGCAGCTGTGCTGCTCGTGATCGGGGCAGAGGCCGCAGTCGTAGGGGCAGCCGTATTTGATGGGCGTGTTGTAGTGCGCGGGCATCTCGGGCGGCTTGATGAAGACCTCGCGGCAGCGGCGATAGTAGTCGATGTCGTCGGCGAGGAGCACGCGCTCGAAGCCGTGCTCGGGGCAGCGTTTGAGCATGAAAACGTTCGAGTCTTCGAAGACGATCTTCGCGTCGACGCGGCGGTAGCAGGTGGAGCAGATGGAGACGGCGGTGTCGTAGAAGAGATACGGGCGGACTTGCGCGCTCATGGCTTTTCCTTTGGATCGGAGGTGAAGAAGACCAAGATCGCGGCGAGGAGGGAGCCGAGCAGGCCGAGTACGCCGGCGCCCATGCCGAGCAGCGAGAAGACGGCGAGGCCTCCGTTGTAGTGATTCGGCGCGCGAAGAGATATCCCGCAGAGGCCAAGCGAGACGATGAAGATGACGGCGGAGACAGCGGCTGCTTTGCCTACGCCGTTGTATCTTCCGGGTTGGGGGTCTGGTTCCATCGGGGCTACCTCGTTCAACCAGAGTATGCCGGATCGGTTTTGCGCGTGTGGAGACGGTGATGTCACTCTTTACCATCCCGTCTTCGGACGACGCCGTTAAGTATGCCGGAACGGCTTGTGCGTAGGGAGGCGATTGTGTCACTTTCCACGCTGTAACAGCCGAGTTCTCACATATCCGATTCAGCTTATAATTGAGCGGCACCGGGTATAAAGTGTTGCGCCTGTCGTGCCACATCCGCCGGCAAGTTTAACTGGCGGCATTCGGGCGCACCATCTCCTCACATGCCTCTGCGAGTTCTCATCGTCGACGATGAACCACTGGCGCGGCAGGAGCTGCAATACCTGCTCGAAAGCGCCGGCGGCGTCGAGCTGCTCGGCACCGGATCGAACGGCATCCAGGCCGTCGAACTCATCCGCACCCACAAGCCCGACCTCGTCTTCCTCGACGTCCAGATGCCTGGCCTTGACGGCTTCGGCGTCATCAGGAAGCTGCTGGAAAAAAAGATGCCGCTCCCGCAGGTCGTCTTCGCCACCGCCTACGATCAGTACGCCGTGCGCGCCTTCGAAGTCAATGCCGTCGACTATCTGCTGAAGCCCTTCGACCGCGGACGCGTCGGGCGCACGCTCGAAAAGGCGCGCTCCCGCATGCCGTTGGCCGAACCCGCCGGCGACTCCGCCACCACCGCCAAGCTCGACACGCTGCTGCGCCTGGTCGAAGAGGCCACCGCGCAGGCTCCTCCGCAGGCTCCCAAACCGAGTTCCGGACGCGTCGTCGTGCGCGCCCAGAACCGCCTGCTGCTGGTAGATCAAAAGGAGATTTGCTTCGCCGCAATCGAGGAGGGCGCAATCTCCGTCACCACCTCAGCTGTCGAAGGCCAGTCCAACTGCCGCACGCTGGAGGAACTGATCGATCAGCTCGACCCGGACATCTTCTGGCGCGTACACCGCTCGTTCGTGGTCAACATCCAGCACATCCGCGAGGTGGTGCCCTGGTTCAAGTCCAGCTACCAGCTGCGCATGGACGACCCGAAGAAGACCGAAATCCCAGTAAGCCGCAACCAGACCAGGCGCCTGCGCGAGCTGTTCAATCTTTAGGATCTCGCTGGATAAGGCGGCTTTGCCGTTCGGGATTTGCGTGGGGCTTCAGCCCCACGAAGGAAGCCAATGGAAGAAGCGGGCGTTAGCCCCGGTTTCGGCCGGCACACCAGGGGCGTAGCAGTAGAGTTCCGACAGGCGTACGGCGCACCGAACAAAAAGCAGATCCCTTAGGGAGTGACAACCAAGCCAGATCAGGCGAAATTGGTTGTCATCCCGGAGGGATCTGCTCTTGCCCTCTCATCTCCCGCCCCAGATCCCTCTAGTCGCGCTCCCAGAACGGCGGCGGCTCGATGCCAAGGGCGCGCAGGTAGACATAGCCTTCGCCGCGATGATGAATCTCGTTGTCGATCGCGTACTGGATCATCTCCAACCCCGTCATCTCCCACTGCCCGAACGCCTTATCGACTTCGCTGAATCGCGCGGGCGGGATGGTCGAGAACTTCTCGTCCAGGAGCGCCGTTTGCTGGTCCCACAAGCTGAGAAGCTCGGCTTTCGTCTCTGGTTTTGCGGGCTTGAACTCCTCCCATTCTCCCGTCGCAACGCCCTCCACGAGTGGTCCCGTCATAACGATCAGTTCCAGCGCCATCTCGCGGAAGCTCCTCATTCCGCCTATCGAGAAATCGAACAATTTGTCTTCCGGGAAGGTCGCGATCGTTTTGCGTGTGAGCCGCCTGTGTCCCTGCCAGTTCGTCAGCAGGGCATTCGCTGTGATTACGTTGACCGATGCCGTTTCAAGTACCATTTCACCCTCCGCGCCCAGTTGGGCATGCCGTCAGACTAACCAGCATTCCCGACAGCCCACGTCGCTGATTCGGGAAATAATACAACGTATGTATGACCCCATCATGCGCGTCTTCACCGTCCTCGAGATCCTCCAGGCGCGCGACCGCGTGACCGGAGCGGAACTCGCCGAGCGGCTGGAAGTCGATCTCCGCACCGTGCAGCGCTACATCGTTCGCTTGAAGGATCTGGGCATTCCCATCAGCTCGTCGCCGGGCGTTGGCGGCTCCTATCGTCTGCGGCCGGGTTATCGCCTGCCTCCGCTGCTGCTGACGAACGAAGAGGCATTCGCTCTCTCGCTGGGTCTGCGCGCGCTTCGTCAGATCGGCGCGGAGGCCTTCGCGCCCGCCACCGAATCCGCGCTCGCCAAGCTCGGCCGCGTCCTGCCCGAGGCGTTGCGCGAGAGCATTCGCACCGTGGAAGACGTGGTCAGCGTGGAACCCAATCCCTGGGTCGCTCCAACCTCGATGGAGTGCCTGATCGGCGCCGCATCCGCCATTCGCAACGGTCGGCGCATCCGCTTCGCCTATGAGTCGCACCAGGGGACGACATCCCATCGCGAGATCGAGCCCTGCGGCCTGACCCACGCCGACGGACGCTGGTACCTGATCGGCCGCTGCCTCTCGCGGCAGGCGCTGCGCACCTTTCGCCTCGACCGCGCGACGCATCTCGAACTTTGCGCCCAGACGTTCCAGCCGCCGGCCGATTTCGATGCGCGCCGCTACCTCGCGGAGCATATGCCGTTCGTCCAATCCGAGTACCGGATCGATGTCTGGATCGATATGCCCCTTGCGGAAGCTGAGCGCTCCTTCACGCCGTGGAGAATCGCAGCGGAAGCGGACGGTGAGGGCACACGCCTGCGCTGCGGGCGCGATCGCCTGGAGATGTTCGCCGCGATGCTGCTCAGCACAGACCGCCGGATCGTGGTGCATTCTCCTGCGGAACTGCGCGACATCTTTCGCCGGCTGGCAATACTGGCGAAACAGGCGGCGCGCTGCGATGTTAGCTGAATTTTCAAACACCATTCATCTTCTGCTGCGTCGGTGAGCCTTAAAACAGAGGGGAACTTACCTTCACCCCACTGAGGCAATCGACACATGGTACGCAAATCTCTGGCTGTTATTTTGACTGGCACCCTCGCCCTGAGCGGCTGCGGCATGACTTCGCTGCCGACGGCGTACTCACCCACGGCTACGACTACGCCGGTTGTGGTTTCCACGACGAGCGCTCAGGTAATCAAGCACGTCGTCGTCATCTTCGGCGAGAACATCTCATTCGATCACTACTTCGGCACCTACCCCAACGCCAGCAACCTGGCGGGTGAGACGAAGTTCACCGCCGCGACCGGCACGCCGACGAACATCAACAACTACATCTCTAGTCCCTCCCTGCTGACCGGCAATCCCAACCTGAGCACGAAGAACCTGAATACGGCGACGAATTCGGTGCCTTCGAATCCCTTCCGCCTGGCTCCGGGACAGGCCGGAACCGGCGACCAGGGCCATAACTATGCTCCTGAACAGAACGCGTTCGACAACGGAAAGATGGATATGTTCCCGCTCTCGGTCGGTACGGCCGATGCTGCCGCGCTCGTGACCGAAACCAACGCGACCAGCCTGGCCGGCACCACTGCGCTGACGATGGCCTATTACGACGGCAACACCGTCACCGCGCTGTGGAACTACGCGCAGCACTATGCAATGAACGACCACTCGTTCGGCTCGACCTTCGGGCCTTCGACCCCCGGAGCGCTGAATGTCATCTCCGGCCAGACCAACGGCGTCATCAATCCGACCAACGTGGCTTCGTCCATTGTTGCGGACGGACAGGGCGGCTTCACGGACATCAACGATGCTGACCCGACTGGCGATGTGTGCTCTTCGACCAGCGCCAACTTCAGCATGTCCGGCCCGAACATCGGCAACCTGCTGACCAACGCCAACATCACCTGGGGCATGTTCTCGGGCGGCTTCAATCTCTCGACGACGAACGCCAACGGCACCACGGGCTGCGCGCGCACGACCGGCGCGGCCAACATCCCGGGCAATCCGCTGAAGGCCGATTACATTCCGCACCACGAGCCATTCCAGTACTACGCCAGCACGGCGAATCTGAACCACGTGCGGCCCACCTCGGTCGCGGCGATCGGCACAAACGCGGATGCCGCGAATCACCAGTATGACGTGACCGACTTCACGGCTGCTCTGGCCGCGGGCAATCTGCCGGCGGTAAGCTACATCAAGGCGCCGGGATTTCAGGACGGACATGCCGGATACTCCGATCCTCTGGACGAGCAGACGTTTGTCGTGAATACGGTCAACGCAATCGAGCAGTCGAGCTTCTGGTCGAGCACGGCGATCATCATCGCGTACGACGATTCAGACGGCTGGTATGACCATCTGAGCAACTTCGTAAACGGGTCGGCGACGGCTTCGGACACGCTGAATGGCGCGGGGGTGTGCATCAGCACGACGGCCGCGGCGAACGCTCTGCCGGGACCGAACTCGAACGGTCTGCCGGTGCAGGGACGCTGCGGCTATGGACCGCGCCTGCCGTTCATGGTCATCTCTCCCTGGGCAAACAAGAACGTCGTCGACAACACCGTCACCGATCAATCGTCGGTAGTGCGCTTCATCGAAGATACGTTCCTGTCGAGCAAGCGGCTGGGCGGCGGATCGTTCGACGCGACAGCCGGTTCAATCAACAATATGTTCAATTTCACCAACGGCGCGGTGATTCCGAATCCAACCCCGGTGATCCTGAACCCGACAACGGGTGCTTGCGTTTCGGGCTGCTAGTTCTTGCGTTTTGGGGCTGTAGTTCATCGCTTCGTTACATCCGCACCTTACACTCGGATCACGCACTCTCCGGCATGGCGAGTGCGTGATTTTCTTTGCACGGTCTCCGGAGCGAACTTGTCACAGACCCGACGCAACTTTCTGAGGCAGGCGACTGCCCTCACGGTTCTCTCTCGCACGCTGGGATCGCGTGCTTTGCAGAACGCGCATCCCGGCATGAGTTCCGTGCCGCAGATGCGTGCGCCGGCCGCGCCCCCGGCGAAGATGCTGCACTCGCTGGAGCTGCCGCCGTTTGCCGATGCGCTGCCGCTGCCGGAGCGCCTGCATCCTGCGCCTCCGAAGCGTATGGGCCAGCCGAGGACCTTGCGCGTGACCATGAGCGAGGTGCGCGGCAAGGTGCATCGCGATGTGCCTGCGGGACGCTTCTGGAGCTACGGCGACGGCCTGTTGGCGCCGATGATCGAGGCTCGCGCACATGAGCCGTTGCAGATCGAGTGGGTGAATGCGCTGCCCGAGAAACACTTTCTGCCGATCGACTACACACTGCATGGCTGCGGGCGCGAGCTACCGGACGTGCGCGCGATCGTACACGTCCACGGAGCGAAAGTGCTGCCGAAGGACGACGGCTACCCGACCGACTGGTTCGTGCCGGGGACGAGCCGGACCTGCCTGTATCCGCTCGAACAGGAGGCTACGGCGCTGTGGTATCACGACCACGCCATGGGGTTGAACCGGCTGAACATCTACGCGGGCCTGTATGGCATGTTTCTGATTCGCGATCGCGAAGAGGAGGCGCTGGGATTGCCGGGCGGAAGATATGAGGTTCCCCTCATGTTCTGCGATCGCGACTTTACGGCGGACGGACAGCTGTTCTATCCCGACTCGGGGATCGAGGGGCATCCCTGGGTGCCGGAGTTTCTGGCGGATGCGATTCTTATCAACGGGAAGATACGGCCTTACTTCGAGGTCGAGCCGCGCCTGTACCGCTTTCGCGTGGCGAATGTGGCCAACAGCCGCTTCTTCGCGCTGAGCCTTTCGCAGCAGATGGGCTTTTATCAGATCGGCTCGGATCAGGGTTTGCTGGGGGCGCCCGTGCCGATGACGCGGTTGACGCTGGCGCCTGCCGAGCGCGCCGATCTGCTGATCGACTTTTCGAAGATGGCTGGCAACAAGCTGCACCTGCTGAATGGGGCGCTTGAGGTGCTGGAGTTTCGCGTGGCGGGAACGGCGTCGGCAAGCGCGGCGATGCCCGCGAGCTTACGGAGCGTGCTGCGAACGCCGGAATCGGACGCGGTCGTCACCCGTACCATCATGCTGAACGAGTACCAGGACAAGATTGGCAATCCGATGGTGATGCTGCTGAATCGCAAGCACTGGCACGAGCCTGTCACCGAGACGCCGCGGCTGAACACGACCGAGATATGGGAGTTCGTGAACCTGACCGAGGACGTTCACCCGATGCATCTGCACCTGGTGCGCTTTCAACTGCTGGATAGGCGAGTCTTCGACGTATTCAATTACCGGGCCGGCGCGCCGCCCAGGTACATCGCCCCGGCGGAGTTGCCGACCGCGCACGAGATGGGCTGGAAGGACACCATCCAGTGCCCGCCCGGCATGGTGACGCGCATCATCGCGCGCTTTGAGGGCTATGCCGGCAAGTACCTCTACCACTGCCACATTTTGGAGCACGAATCGAACGACATGATGCGGCCGTTTGAGGTTGTTGCATAGAATCTTCGTCGCTTAATCAAGTGAAAGTGTGGGCGCATACATAAAGACGACGAACAATGCGTTTAGTGGAGCTAATACAGCAGATGTCTTTATCGGCCCGAGCGTGAGGCAGACCGCCCGTGAACCATCAACCATGGATCGATGGCAGCCGGTTGAGGGACACGGATGAGTTGGAACTGGTGCTTGTGGCCGCCAGTGTCCTCGCATTCAATAACGCACAACCAATATTTATTGATCTCGGCGCGTTCCAACACAATCTCAGCGGGTTCGTTCGCTAGAACATGGTAACTCGTGCTCACGCCATCTTTGTCATCCGATCTGCGTTTGACCAGCTTCGACTCCTCCAACCGGAACTTAGGATCAACCATACGGTGCCATCCCTCAACCCGGAGCGCGGGGCCCTTACCTATATTCCTGACCTTCAGGTGTATATTACGGGACGGTGAAGAGCTTGCGGTCGCAGCCTGGGACGTCGTGAACGCATTATCAGAGCCGCCCAGGGAGCTCAGGGTAAACACGGGGGCTATTTCTGCCCGCCGCGTTTCCAATTGTAGTTCCATCATCTTCTTCGTATATCCGGTGTACTTGATTAGATAAATGATCCCGGCGAGAGCAGAAATGCTCTGAACGCCTACCCAGAATGTCTCCGATTCCAGGAAGTGTTGGAGGTGAGTTGTCACGGCCATTCCGACAGTCTACGCCCGCCTGCGCCGTTGGGGCAGACGACGCACGACGGAGAGCATAAAAACAGAACAGAATGCGCCGAAGGGGGTTTGTGGGTGGATCCGACAACTTCCTACTGCATTCTCATCCACACATCCTCCAGCACATCCACCGAGGAAGTCAGCGTTTGTCCGCCCACGGTCACGCGGATCATGTAGCTTCCCGGCGCAAGAATCGGCCCCTGCGGTGTACGTCCGAAACCTCCTCCGCCACCACCGCCGCCGCCCGTAGCCGCGACGAACGGCACCTCGGTTGACTCCGGATACCCACCCGGAGGCGGAGGCGGCGCATTCGGATCGGTCGGCACCGACTCGCCGCGGCCGGGGCCTCCAGGACCGCCAACGCCTGCTCCGCCGCGTCCGGCTGCGCCCGCCACTGGAACCGGTCCGCGCATGTTCCACTGGAAGCGATTCAGCCCGGCCTTGATGTCGACATCCATCGTGCTGACCACGCGCGTGCCCTGCAGGAACTCGACCTTGGTCTTGGCGGCGTCGGTCTTCGAGTAGATGGCGATCGCCGTGCCGCCCTGCGGGTTCGCGCCGATGAACTCGCGGTTCGAACCCACCACGCGGTTCGCCCCATGCCGCTGATCTTCGAGGTTGTTCTTCCACAGGATCGCAGGCCGCGGCTCAAACAAGACCACATCCTTGTTCTTCGCCTTATTCATCTGTTCGAGCGACGAGATGTCGTCCATGATCCAGATCGAGCGGCCGTGCGTGCCGACGATCAGGTCGTGGTCGCGCGGATGAATCAGGATGTCGTCCACAGGCACCATCGGCAGGCCGTTCATGAACCTCTGCCAACTCTTCGCGCCATCCAGCGAGACGAACATGCCGAACTCGGTGCCGACAAACAGCAGATCGGGGTTTACGAGGTCCTCGCGCAGCGCGTTGATGTTGCCGTTCGCGGGCAGATTCGCGGTTACGTTGGTGAAGGTCTTGCCGTAGTCGGTCGTCTTATACAGATAGGGCGCCCAGTCGTCTTCGCGGTGCGCGTCGATGGCGACGTAAGCGGTGCCGGGATCGAAACGTGACGGCTCGATGCGCGACACCTGGATGTAGCCCTGCGGCGCTCCGGGCAGGTTGGCGTAGACGTTGGTCCACGTCTCGCCGTCGTCCTGCGAGACCTGCAGGTTGCCGTCGTCGGTCCCGACCCACAGCACGCCCGGCTTGGAGGGCGACTCGCGCATCTGCGTCGCCATGGAACTGGTCGCGTAGCCGTCGTGCTTGGCCACCATCGGCTTGTCGCCGGGCACGCCCATGATGGGGCGACCGGCGGACCAGCGCGGCAGGTTCTTCGACAAGTCCTGCGGCGAGGTAATCATCCACGTATCGCCGCGGTCGATGCTCTTGAAGACATACTGGCCCGCCATGTAGAGCACCGCCGGATTGTGCGGGCTGACCTCGAACGGCGCGTTCCAGTAGAAGCGCAGCGGCTGGATATCCCTGGTCACATTGCCGATGTTCGCGACGGTCTGCGGACCGAGGCCGTTGGCGGGCGTGTCCGTGGCTGTTGCTCCCGGCGCGGTACCCGGAGCCGTCCCGGCAGCGGCCTGACCGCCAGCCGCGCCCGCTCGTCCTCCGCGACGTCCGCCGGCCGGTGCAGCTTCAGCGGGAGTCGCGCTCTCAGCCGGAGCCAACGTCCCTTCCGCCGGAGCCGCAGCGGGCCGAGGCGGCGTAACCGGAGGCAGCGTGGGCCTGATGCTCTTCTGGGTGCCGTCGCGCAGGTTGTGCCGCTGCATCTCGCCGTCCTGCGACTCCGCGTAGACGATCGTCCAGTCGATCGGGTCCTGCCGCGTGTAGAAGCCGTCACCGCCCGCCACCGAGTACCAGTCGTTGTTCATCGGACCGGTGGTCGAGCGCAGCGCGCTCGGAGCGCACCACGCGGCGTTATCCTGCAGCCCGCCGCAGACGTGATACGGATGCCGGTTGTCGGCCGAGACCTGGTAGAACTGCCCGACTGCGAGGTCATTGTGGTAATCCCACGTAAAGCCGCCGTCGTTCGAGATGTCGAAGCCGCCGTCGTGGCCGATCGCGACGATGCGCGGGTCGGCGGGGTTGATCCAGATCGCGTGGTAGTCCACATGCGAGGCCGTAAAGCCCTTCCAGGTCTTGCCGCCGTCGAGCGACATCTGCCCCGGCGTCCCGCCCACGTAGACCTTGTCCACGTTCTTCGGATCGACGCGAATCTGCGCGAAGTAGGTCGGCCGCTGGTTCTGATTGCTCATGAACTTCCAGGTCTTGCCGCCGTCGTCGGAGCGGAAGACGCCGTTGCCGTTGGGATCGGGCGGAGGCGTCGCGGGACGTCCGCCACCCGCAGCCGCGGTTACCGCGGGCGTCGGTGTCGCACCCGCAACACCCGCCGGCGTCGTGCCGGTCGTGGGTTTGGGAGGCGCGCCGGGAGTGGCGACGGCTTCAGCCGCTGACTCGCCGGTAGGGGCGGGTGCCGGAGCGCCGCCGCCGCGACCGGCGTTTGGAGCCTGTGGCCCTCCATTGGCCGCGGTGCCGCTGCCCGTGCCGGCGCTCGCGCCCGCCTCCACCAGCGCGTAGATGGTCGTCGGCTTCGCCGGGAAGATCGCCAGCGCGATGCGTCCATACAGCCCATCCTTGGGCTTCGGCCAGCCGGGGCCGTCGAGCTTGGTCCAGGTCTCGCCGGCGTTCGTCGACTTCCACAGCGCGCAGTTGGCGCTGCCGCCGTTGTATCCCCAGCCGTTGCGCCGCCGCGCGAAGGAGGTCGCATAGACGATCTTCGGGTTCAAAGGGTCGAGCGCGACATCGTTGAAGCCGGTGTCGTTATCGATGAACTTCATGTTCTTCCAGGTCTTGCCGCCGTCGCTTGTCTTATACAGCCCGCGATCCGGATTGGGTCCGAACAGGTGGCCCGGCGACGCGACGTAGACGATGTCCGGGTTCTTCGGATCGACCGCAATCCGATTGATCGACTGCACTTTCTCGAGGCCCAGGTGCGTCCAGGTCTTGCCGCCGTCGCGCGTGCCCCACATGCCGTCGCCGATCGACGAGCTTTGGCGGTTGTTCGCCTCGCCCCGGCCCACGTAGACGATATTCGGGTCCGAAGGCGCGATGCCGATGGCGCCGATGGACTCGTTTTCGGCCGTGTCGAACTGCGACTTCCAGTGGTTGCCGCCGTCGGTCGACTTCCACAGGCCGCCGGTCGCAAAGCCGACGTAGAGCAGCATCGTATCCCTGGCCGAGCCCTGAATGTCGTCGACGCGCCCGCCCATCACCGCCGGGCCGATCGTTCGGAAGGCGAAGCTGCGCAGCACGGGGTCCGCGCTCATGTTCGGCTTGATCTCAGGCGCACGCGGGGTGGGCGGCTGCGCTTCGCCGACACCGATCGCGAAAAAAATAGTAGCTACTGGAAGCAGCAAACGGCGGGAAGCAGAGGGGCGAACAGACATCGGTGTCTCTCCTGTGGCGGGGCTACTACACACTGTAATCCATGCCGGGGGTGACCTCATTTTAAAGTCTCAAAGTATTCAAACGATAGGACTTAAGTCTGGACTTCGATGGAGAAGTCCGTCAAGTCCGGTGTCTGCCTGTAAAGTATTCATTCGAAAGGGGCAGTCCCATCATGAGCCGGGGGGCGGAATTGGTAGTGCAGACGGGATTCTCACGTAGAATCAGCACTCAATCTCATCGCTAAGCCGGACTTACACACTGCACGGGAAGAGCGAATTCTTGCGTCTACAATGGAGCTTTATTGACCAGAAGCGCGGTTATCGTTACTAAATGTGAGGTTTCAAGAGACCGGCAGCCGCTAAACATCTTGATTCCGAATTCCTTGCTGAACAATCTCGAACTCGTCCAGCGTCACTCCATAAACCTGTTTGAAAACGGCATTTGCTCGTGCTTCGTCAAGTGATTGATCATGCTTCCCCGAGATCCACTCGAAGTCGCAAACGAACGGGCCATCCTCTAGAATCCATTGCCGGGTAGGCGCTGGTTCGAGCCCATCGTCAATGGAGTCAAGGAGATCGTGACGGAGATCCGAAAAGGGTCTTGGCGACTCTGACATACAGAATTGACATCCTAAGCACTTGGCTCGCTAAACGAAAATATAATGGTCGTTATTAGTTCGGAAGCTAATTCGTCGTGGAGCGGACATACGACAGAATTCTACGCACATTGGATGGGTACCGAGAAGTCTTGGTGCTGTATCTGGACCGCCCGCTTGTGAGCGCTGAACGCGGCATTGTCCTGGTTTGGGCGGTTCGGATACAGCGACTTGAAGGAAGCCGCTTTGTCCGGCTCCGCTGTTCTATGGGCGTTGAAAAGGGTTGAGTTGGTGACGGTCGGGGAAGCTGCGGATGTTGTGGCGTTCTGAGTGCTCAAGGCCTGTGAGTTGATGGCCGCTGTTGGGCGTTTTCAGGTCGCTTCATCGTGAGCTGAGCCGGGAATCGCGGGTGTGCGTGTCACGCAAGGCGCAGAGCTTCCGCACCGCCATAAGATCGTGGTTCCCGGTAATCATGAGTTCTTCCTCGAATCGAACCCAGAACGCCGGACACTCCTCGACAATGCCAACGTGCTGATCGATGAACGCATTGAGATCGATGGGCTGAACATTTACGGTTCGCCCATGACCCCGCTCTACGGCGCTGCATTCGGTAAATCGTCACCGCGCGATCGGGAACGCCATTGGAGCAAGGTTCCGGATGACACTCATGTGCTTCTTACACACGGACCTCCGTTCGGCATTCTCGACCTTCCTCCAGACCAGGCGAAGCGGATGGGCGATCCAGAGCTGCGTAGTCGGGTGAGAAAACTGGATTCTTTGAAGCTACATGCGTTTGGTCATGTTCATGGCGCACATGGTGTTGTCGAACAGGACGGTGTTACATTCACCAACGTCGCGCTAACGGGGCTTCTTGGCGACCTTGTGCAAGCCCCAACAGTGCTTCGGATGAAGAGCAGACGAAAATAGGGAAGGCACTGTGATGACACAAACTTTACCCAGGTAAGATTCTCCACTTGAAGTGTAGAGGGCAATGTCTCTGGGTGTGCTCATCGTGGACCACGACGTCATCCACCTGATCCCGCTCATAAACTCGCCTATATTGTCCGCTCATCGTGAGCCAATGGGTGTTCCGAACGACATACGGCGTACTCTTCCGATTGCCGGAAGACCCTGGATAGATCAGGGCCTCCAGGTAAGGCTTTCGCGCCAGTCGCCCGAGTAGCCGAATAGGGCGCTTGCTCGCTCTCCGTAAACCAGAAAACGGTGAACGCGGCGACCTTGGGTGCCTTGAACCAATGAGCTTTCCCGTCAGCGTCCACGGCCCACCACTGGGCGGTTTTCGGAGCGGCTTTCCAGTCAACACAGTCTTGCATAAATGGTCTCCCGATGACGATAGCACTTGAGTGTGCGGGCAGGCCCCTTTTCGTCTCGTCGTATCATGATCGCGCCGGAGTTTATCGGCGAAATTTGCGGCGAATCGCGAGTAGAAATAAGGCAAGTAGTGTCCAGACCGAGAGCATCTCTATGGTCTGTATTAGTGTGCCCCATGGGTAGGACGGAGAGAACTCAAGACTTTTTTGGTATGTTGCTATATTCAGTGACGTCAATAGTCCTGTCGCGGCAAGTTGCACTTCTTTCCACAGAGGAAATTTGCCGGTGTGAGTGCCGTACAGAAGGGCGCGATAGGTACTTGTGACGTGCTCATCCACTCCTCTAGTCTGATGCAGACCAACTAACGGATATATCAGACCAAACGCGACCACCAAAAGCATGATCCAAGCGACAGGACGACGATAGCTATTGCCATAACTGCTCGCGTGCCGATATAAGGCGGTAAGGCTAAGATTCCTCCTTATCCATCGCCGCCATCCAGCCGATGAGCTTTCCTCAGCCAAGCCAAGCCGTTGCATCTCAAGAATTCCTACATGGAATTCATCTGCCATCCAATAATTGAGTCATCCATCGTAGTTACGGAGAAGCTGTAGATAGATCTGGCCTATAATCTGAAAACGTCGTTTGAATCTGTCTGAGGTCTCCTCGTAGTCCCCGTACTTGAGGAACCAGAGTTCATCGAAGATGAGAGCCCCCCGACCGTCAGGACGTTCTGCCCACCTAACAGAAGATGTAAAAAGCAGCTTACTTACATCGGTGTCGCCAAAAAGCACTCGGCTGAGGTCGACATCATCGAAAGCTACTTCTTCGGGCTTAGAGAAAGAGACGAAGCGAAAGTCTGCATCCGGCTCGCGTTCATACTCGTGGCCGAAGCTTGTAGATCTAAATAGCGCCGAATCGAGGAATTTACTATCTCGCCAGTCCGCCTTATGGCTAAATGTAGTTCCCTTGAAGTAAGCATATCCCGCGAAGGTCGCATGTACCCAAAATGACTCCTCGAACTCGGCCTCACGAACGTATAAATTCTTTTTGAATTTGACATGAGAAAAGTAGCGTCGGGACTTGAAGCATGGTCTCGTGAAATATGCATCTGACTGGAAAACGGTGTCTGTGAAATGAGCGTTGGATTCAAAGACTGCCATGGAAAAGACGCTGTCCATTTCAAACACGCACTTTTCAAACTCGGTGTCATCCGTAAATGTTATGAAGCGAAAGTCGGCAACGCCTTTGAATACTGTCTGGCTGAAATCGACGCTGTCCTCAAAAGTAACGTTCATGAAAGCGGCCGTTCCACGGAATATCGCTTCATTAAACCTGCAAGTGATCCTGATGACCTCTTCTCTGAAGGCGCCACCGGGAAAGATAAACCCCGTGAAAATCGCTTCTTCCTGTGCAGTCGCGGACAGTACCCTCGAACACTCATCCCAAAAAGCTGAATTGAGAGGCTCCGTCGCTTTTAGGGGGTCATTGGAGTGCATCAGGCAGACTCCCACCGGATCAGTTCCTGACTCATTGGCGTGTATGGGCCGTGAGCATTCCTGCCCACCCCAAAGGGTGACACCACAATGTTTGAACGAGTCGGGTTGCGGGTATTGCTCAGCTCATGCGTGCGCTTTACATCCTTTCCGCGAAGAGCGCGGACGAGTTTGATGTCGTGATTGCCCGGGACGCAGAACGTCTGTCCCGAACCCATCATGCTCATGACCAGCCTGAGAACCTGCGCGGTGCCAGGACCACGATCGACCAGGTCGCCAACGAAGACCAGCTTCCTGCCTCCAGGGGACGATACGTCGTACCGTCCTTCGTGCTGATGTACCGTGTACCCCAACTTAGCCATGAGCTCAATCAGCTCGTCGGAGCATCCGTGCACGTCTCCGATGATGTCAAACGGACCGTGCTCGGCCTTCCGGTTGTTCCAGAGTGGCTGCCGCTCGATCGTTACAGCATCCACCTCCTCGGGGGTAGACAGCTCGAAAACGTGGCGTATGCCCTCACGCTCCATGCCTCGAAGTGAGCGCCGGACTTGCTGCGACTGATTGCGGATCACGTGCGGACCAAACTGGCGATCGGCTCGGAGCGCATTGCGATCCTGGCAGAGCCTGTCGGGAAGATCGAAGACGATTGCCTCGGCAAAGAGGTGGAACTCCTTGGCCAGTGCGATCAGGGTTTTGCGTGCTTCGGGCTGTACGTTCGTCGCATCGACCACCGTCAGGTGACCACGGGTGAGCCGCTTCCGCACGATGGTGTGGAGCAGGTCGAAAGCATCGCCTGTCGCCGACTGGTCGTTCTCATTGTCAGACACCAGCGCCCGGCAGAAGTCGGAAGAGACGACTTCGGTTGGAAGGAAGTGCTTGCGTGCGAAGGATGACTGCCCGAACCGGAGGGGCCGACGAGGAGAACGAGCGAGAGTTCAGGGAGACCGATCTTCATGTGTTTCGCTTTCGACTTATCTGGAGACGCCGGTGCCAAGGCGTACCCTGATAAGGATATCGTTCAAAGCTGACTCTGCCGTGGGTGACACCGGTAGAAAAGTTTCGGAAGCCTCTATCGTGAGCCGCTCCTCGGATCAAGACGCTGGAAGAGTTCGACTTCGAGCAGTCGCTGCACATCCCGGCGGCCTGCATTCGCGCCCTGGCCGAAGGCGGAGATCTCGAACGCGCCGAGCCCGTGCGCTTTTGGTCGGCGATCCCGGCACCGGCAAGAGCCATCTCGCCACCGGCCTTTTACGAGTATGCGACCTACTGTCGGGACCACCAGACCGATTTCTTCGGAGATCCGACGTCGCAAATTGACCAGTTGAAACACCGTGCCGTCCAACCTGCCACCCAGGTTCCGGGCCTACAGCTTCCCAGACGGACTTTCCACCGCGACGAAATCTGAGGTAATAGATCCCTTCAGGATGATGCTTTGCGTCGACTTCGGCGTAGCCAGCCCTGAGGGTGCGATTCTTGTTCCAGACCGGCTCCGCGAAGACGCTGCCGCCAGCGGCGGTCAGGACTCTGATATACAGGTGGACCTTTGGGCTCTTCACTCGTTGCTCCTGATGGTTGATAGCCATGTAGGGCGAGCGATCACGATTATCTTCGCGAGAAAGAAAGTGTCACAAACTTGCTTCGCTGTTCATTCCAAATGACTTACAAGCAAAGTGGCGGAAGAGGAGGGATTCGAACCCCCGATACCCTTTCAGGTACGCCAGTTTTCAAGACTGGAGCCATCAACCACTCGGCCACTCTTCCGCGGGAGGGTGCTGTTCGGCTCCAGCAAAAGGTTATCAGGAAACGGCGCATCGCTGCGAGACTGGGTTGAATCTAAGAAGCAGGCTTATGGCAACCGCAACCACTCCAAAACCGCCGGCACCGCCTGCTGCATCCCGAAATACGTTCGACAACACGCTGGCCAGCGCCACCTCGACCATCGCGCTGCGCGAGACGATCACCCTCGCCATAGACAGCTTCCGCGCCTCGAAGGTTCGGTTTATGTTGACGATGCTGGGTATGGTGATCGGTTCGGGTTCGATCGTGCTGGTCATTACGATCGGGCTTACAGGCAAGCAGTATGCGCTGTCTACGATCTCCAGCATCGGCCCGAACAAGATCGAGATGATGTACTCCGGCGGCAGCGTCGCCGGGCCGGACAACAACTCTACGCAGGATCTGATGACGATCGAGGATATGGACGCCGTGCTGGAGCAGGTGCCCGGCATCGTGGCCGCCTCGCCCATGCTGGAGTTTCACGATCGCATCAGCATCGGCGGCGGCGTCACCAAAGAGGCGATGCTGCTGGGCGTCTCGCCCGAATACAAGCAGGTGCGCAACCTGCAGATCGATGCCGGCCGCTTCTTCGACGAGCAGGATGCGACGGCGCATACCAAGGCCGGGGTGATCCTGGGCAAGTTCGCGATCGAGCTGTTCGGAAGCCCGCAGGCTGCCATCAACCAGACGATCAGCGTGCTGGGGATTCCGTTTACCGTGATCGGCGTCTTCGACGAGCGCGTGAAGGTGGCGCAGGGCATCGACGAAATCAGCGATCAGACGATCCTGATTCCATACCAGGTCGCGCAATACTTCCAGGGCAGCGACAAGGCCAAGGAACTCTTTTTCTCCGTCGCTGACTCGGGACAGGTAAACGCGGCGGCGGATCAGATCACGGCCGTCATCCAGGGCCGGCATCGCGCGGGCAGCGTGTACAAGGCGTCCACGCTGGTCGGCATTCTGAACATCATGAGCAGCATCGCCGACGGGTTGACGATCGTGCTGGTGCTGGCCTCGTTTGTGACGCTGGTGGTGTCGGGCGTGGGTATCACGAACTCCATGCTGGCGAATGTGTCGGCGCGAACGCGCGAGATCGGCATCCGTAAGGCGCTGGGCGCGACCAGCAAGGAGATTCGCCTGCAGTTCCTCACCGAGGCGGTCTTTCTGTCGCTGGCGGGAGGCCTGGTGGGCACGGCCATCGGGCTCGCGATTCCAATTTCCGTCTCGTTGCTGACACCGTACAAGCTGCCGGTAAATTACTGGTCGGGCGCAATCTCGCTGGGCACCTGCATGATCGTCGGCATTCTGGCGGGAACGCTGCCGGCGAATCGCGCGGCGGGGCTGGATCCTGTGGAGACGCTGAAGTACGAGTAATTCTCGCCGCGCTGTTCTCATTCTGAGAGCATTCGTACTCAATCGGAAACACCGAACGCTGAAGCGTTACCTCGTTAGAATGGAGCCATGCCGACGCGTGTCCGTTCGTACTCGAAGATCAACCTGGGGCTGGCGATCGGAGCGCCACGGGAGGATGGTTTTCACTCGCTGGCGACGCTGTACCAGACGCTGGCGCTGCACGACCTCGTGACCGTGGCGGCCCGCAGATCGAATCAGAATATCCTGCGGCTTAGCTGCAATGACCCGCGCGTGCCGAGCGACGGGCGTAACACTGCCTGGAAGATGGTCGAGAAGACGTTGGCGGCGTTGAACATGCGCGCTCACGTTGAGATTCACATTCAGAAGAATCTGCCGATTCAGGGTGGGATGGGGGCCGGCTCGGCGAATGCGTCGGCGGCGTTGCTCGGGCTGGAACGAGAGTTGGGGCTTACGCTTTCGCAGCACGAAAAGCTTGAGCTGGCCGCGCAGGTGGGGTCGGATGTGCCGCTGTTTCTGGTTGGCGGATCGGTGCTGGGCCGGGATCGCGGGCAGATAGTTGGGGGGTTGGACGATGTCACGCTGGCAGGCGAGGGCGAGATCGACTGCGTGGTCGCGCTGCCGCGGATCGGGGTGTCGACGCCGGCCGCGTTTCGTGATTGGGATCGTCTGTTGACTGATCCGGATTTGCACAATCTCCCCAAACGCGATACTCTGAATGAGTTGAGCCGCACCTATGCTTCCGTTCTGAAAAGAACAGGAAAGCCCTTAGCCGGGCAAAGCAGGCACGGCGCCTCCGGTATCTTTCCCGATCCCAGTGCTTTTCCCAGTGAAATGCACACCCCTGAGAAACTGCAGGGCCTCTCTCGTGAACAACGTCACACCAGTCTTGCTTCTGCGAAGAATCCAGGCGAGAGCGGAATCGAGGATGATCTAGCCGAGAACTCCCTTCTCGCGCTTGTCCGCACCGGGATCGAAAACGACTTTGAAACGGTCGTCTTTCCTCAGTATCCCCTCTTGCGTGAAATCAAGCGACAATTGATGGGAACGGCTTCGGAAGATGCAGCAATATATGCTGCGCTTTCCGGCTCAGGCTCCGCGCTGTTTGGCCTGTATCGGAGCCAGACGGATGCAAGTGCCGCTCAACAGCGACTCCAGCAGCAGGGCGTCGAGGCAATCGTCACGAAGACCATGCCCCGCGCACGCTACTGGAACGAGATGTTCGCAGAGTGATCTCTGGTAATTTGCCTCTACAATAGAGTCAGCTACCGGAAGTGATTGGGCGATCGATCAATGGTAGGTCAGGTGCCTTTGGAGCACTTTATCCAGGTTCGAGTCCTGGTCGCCCAACCAAAATCGATTGCCACATCCGCGAGCAACAAAGCAGGAGCCAGGGTTATTTTTGAAGCATCCGGCGAGTCCGAAGCGACCGCCGCGCAACGGAAGTAAAAGTATTTGCCACTGTCGCGGAAACACACGCGAGAAGTACATGCATTCCCCGGAAGAACCGAGCGTCTTCTATTTCGTAATTGAAGTACCGGCCCACAACGGCGCCGGAGCGAGACCAGGCAGCAGAGGAACCACCAGGGTCAACCAGCCTGAGGAGTTTCAAAAACGTGAACCAACAAGACACGACTGCGGTTCTTTTCCCTGATTCAGCGCGCGACGAAGAGTTGAACCGAAGCTCCTTGTCTACCCAAAATGGGTCCGCGCAAAACACGCCCGCAAAGACCGCGCCCGCGCCAAGAAAGCCGGGCCGGTTGAGCGACGCGAAACGCTTCAAGATCTTCTCGGGCGAGGCCAACCGTCCTTTGGCCGAAGAGGTCTGCAAATTTGTCGGAGTGCCGCTGGGCGAAACCAGGCTCGAGCGCTTTTCCGACGGCGAGGTTCTGTTTCAACTGCTTGAAAATGTTCGCGGCGCGGATGTGTTCCTTATCCAGCCGACCTGTTTTCCGGTTGACCAGCATCTGGTCGAGCTCTTGGTCATGATGGACGCGCTGAAGCGGGCTTCCGCCAAGCGCATCACCGTCGTGATCCCGTATTACGGCTACGCCCGGCAGGACCGCAAGGACCGGCCGCGCGTTGCCATCACCAGCAAGCTCGTCGCGGACTTGCTGACGGCAGCCGGTGCAAATCGCGCTCTGCTCGTCGATCTTCACGCGGCACAGATTCAGGGCTTCTTCAACATCCCGGTCGACCATCTGTTTGCCAGCCCGGTGCTGGTGGGTTATTTCCGGGAGCTCAACCTGCCCAACCTGACTGTGGTCAGTCCGGACGCGGGAGGAGTGGAACGGGCGAGATTCTTCGCCAAGAAGCTGAACGACAACACGCCTTTGGCCATCGTCGACAAGCGGCGTACGGAGAAGAACGTGACCGAGGTGATGAACGTGATCGGCGATGTGCGCGGCAGGAACTGCGTGCTGGTCGACGACATCATCGATACCGCGGGAACCTTGGTAAAGGCAGCCGACGCGCTGCTGGCCCAGGGCGCGGCAAAAGTTTACGCGTGCGCGTCGCATGCCGTGCTCTCGGGCCCGGCCTGCCAGCGCATTCGGGATTCACGGCTGGAACAGGTGGTCGTGAGCAACACCATCCCGTTGCGCGCGGACGCGCAGCAGGTGGAGAAGATCAAGGTGCTGTCGATCGCCGGGCTGCTGGGCAGGGCGATCGAGAGCATTCACATGGAGACCAGCGTAAGTACGTTGTTCAGTTGAGCAAAAAAGTTGTGAGGTTGCGAGTGGATACCAAAACACGGGAACTGGTCGAAAAGCACACGCCATTTGCGAAGCATGCTCTGCGTGTCGATAAAGGCGGAGATTGGTTTCACTGTCTTCAGAAGTTTCCCGGGGTGCTCTTTGACGCCGCCGGGTTTCTGGTTTTCGATACCGAGCAGGAATACCTGTCTCATCCAAGTTTGCAGCATAATCCAGCCTCGAATACGCTTATCATCCCAGGCGGAATTTCGTCTTTAGCTGGTTACAAGAGATTCGGTCCTGAGGAAGAACAGAGCTGAAAAGGGAGCGAGGCTCAACCTCGTGCCCGAAAGGAAACAACATGGCTACACAGAAGTTCGAAGCAGTTATCGCCACGCCCCGCACCGGCAAGTTCAACAAGAACCATGCCCGCCGCGTACGCGTGGAAGGCAAAGTTCCGGCTGTCGTCTACGGCGCCGGACAGGAAGCGGTCGCCGTCTCGGTCGACCCGCGCGTGGTCACGAAGATTCTGCACTCCGAATCCGGCCACAACACCATCTTCGATCTGAACGTCGAAGGCGCCGCGCTCGTCAAGGCCATGATCGTCGACTGGCAGCACGAACCGATCAAGGGCAAGCTGCTGCACATCGACTTCAAGCGCATCGCGATGGATAAGGCCATGCGCGTGTCGGTTCCGGTGCAGCTGACGGGCGTTCCCGTCGGCGTGCGCACGGGCGGCGGGATCCTCGACCAGATTCTGCGCGAGGTCGAGATCGAGTGCCTGCCGGGCGATATTCCGGGCCACCTCGACGTCGATGTCTCGAACCTGGAGCTCTACGGCGCAATCCACATCTCCGACCTGCCGCACTCCGGCTCGATCAAGTTCACTGGCGACGACAGCGCGCTGGTCGCGCACGTCACCCTCATCAAGGAGGAGGTTGTGGCCGATGTAGCTGCACCCGCCGTCGCCGAGCCTGAAGTCGCCAAGAAGGGCAAGGGCGATGCCGCCGCTGCCGCTGCTCCCGCGGCCGACGCCAAGGCAGCACCGAAGAAGAAGTAGGGGAACAGTGGTAAGTGGTAAGTGGTAAGTGATAAGTAAGTGCTTCTTGCTTACCACTTACCACTGATCGCTTGCCACTCGCGAGCGAAGCGAGCATGAAGCTGATCGTCGGTCTTGGAAATCCTGGAATCGAATATCAGTTCACTCCGCATAATGCAGGGTTTCTGGCGATCGATCGTCTTGCAGAGGTCTGCGGCGCGAGTGTAAGCAACCGGCGCGGCCGGGCGCTTACGGCCAAGACCACTCTGGCCGGGCAGGAGGTTCTGCTGGCCAAGCCGGAGACGTTTATGAACCTGAGCGGGCTTTCGGTAGCCGCTCTGTTACGAGAGCTGGAGTTGCAGCAACCAGCCGAAGATCTGATCGTGCTGTACGATGAACTGGCATTTCCGCTCGGCCGGCTGAACATCAAGCCGGACGGCTCGGCCAACGGGCATAATGGGATCAAGTCGATCCTGAGTTCGCTGGGCACGGATAAGTGGATTCGCGTTCGCATCGGGGTAGGCAAGCCGGCCACCGCGGCGGGACGCGAGGTAAAGGCAGGCGGCGTCGATTACCTGCTCGCGCCGATGCGCAAGATGCAGTTGCAGGAGCTGGATGAAGTGTTCGACCAGGCAGTACGCGCGGTCGAGATGATTTTGAAAGATGGCGTCAGCAAGGCCATGAACGAGTTCAACAGGAAAGTAGTCAGTGAGTAGTGGTAAGTGGTAAGTCAAACGCAACAATGACCAGACCGTTGCCGGCGCCCGATATAACAGGCGACCGGCACGGTGCGAAGCAGAACTTCGCGGAAAGAAGTAGAGCCAATGAATCGTACTTACGAAATCATGTTCATCGTCCGGCCGGACGTTGAAGAAGCGGACCTCGACAAGCTGATCGAAGGCTTCCAGAAGAACGTCACCGATGGCGGCGGCGAAGTGCGCTCCACCGAGAAGATGGGCCGGCGCCGGCTCGCCTACACCGTCCGCAAGTTCAACGACGGCTTCTACGTCCTGCTCACCATGGTCGCCGAGGGCGGACTGATCGCCGAGATCGAGCGCCGTCTGCGCGTCTCCGAGCCCGTCATCAAGTTCATCACCGTGCGCATCGACGAGGAAGAGAAGCGCCTGGCCAAGATCAAGGCTCACCGCGAGACGCACGTCAAGCGCTCGGCGATTCCGATGCAGCAGCCCGCGCGCGTGGCCTCCATCGAAGCCGCGACCGAGGCTCCTGCTTCCGAGGCGCCCGCCGCCGCGGTCGAAGAGCCGGCCGTCGCAACCGCATAAGAGTTCAGGGTCAGTCCTACTCATCGCGATACGACCGCGATGAACAGGGCAAGGAGTTCGACACAGATCCTAGTCAAGGAAGTACAACGTCCCGCCGCGCTTCTGTCAGTCGCAAGGCTGAAATTCAGAGGCTCCCCAGCGAGTCTGGAGCGCGGATCAGGGCCCCAGGCGCGACCAGCGCACCACCGAGAGGAACCATCATGGCTGACGAAACCACCAACGCACCGGAGCAGCAGGCAGCGCCTGCGCCCTCCGCACCCTCCACCTACACCCCGCGGCCCGACCGTGGACCCCGTCCCGCGGGCGGTCCGGGCGGCCCTCGCCCCGGCGGCGGTCCGGGCGGACCCGGCGGCGGCCCCGGCGGACGCAAGTTCTTTCGCCGCAAGAAGGTCTGCAAGTTCTGCACCGAGAAGATCGACTCCATCAGCTATCGCGATGTGCGCCTGCTGCAGGGGTTCGTGGCCGAGCGCGGCAAGATCGTTCCGCGCCGCCTGACTGGTGTCTGCACCAGGCACCAGCGCCGCCTCTCGCTCGCCATCAAGCAGTCGCGCAACATTGCGCTGCTCGCCTTCGCAGCCCGCTTCTAGTCGTCGCGGCATAGCTAAGAAATTCGGAGAATCGCAATGGAAGTGATCCTGAAAGAAGATGTGATGAAGCTCGGCCACCGCGGCGACGTGGTGAAGGTTGCCGATGGCTACGGACGCAACTACCTGCTGCCCGGCAAGCTCGCCATCGAGGCGACCAGCGCCAACAAGGCAGTGATCGAGCAGATGAAGAACTCGGCCGTGCGCAAGTCGGCCAAGGAGAAGGCGCAGTCGGAAGACCTCGCGAAGCAGATGAGCGATGTCGAGCTGGTCTTCGAGCGCAAGGTCGGCGAGAACGATCACCTGTTCGGCTCGGTGACTTCGGGCGATATTGCCCAGCAACTGGAAGCACAGGGTTATAGCGTCGACAAGCGCAAGATCGCGCTGGAAGAGCCGCTGAAGGAGCTCGGCGAGTTCCACGTCGCCGTCAAGCTGCATCGCGAAGTGACCGCTCACGTCAAGGTGACGATCAAGAGCGATGCGCCGGACGAAGTAATCAGCTCAGCCGCATAAAGCACAAGCGGATCCCTGCGGGATGACAACAAGGCTGGCGTCTTCATCTTTGGATGGAGGCGCCTTTTGCTTTGAGGGAGCGCGCTATCTTCCATGTCTGAGATTCGAGACATGGGGCACCCAGTGCTGAGGTAAGTTAGAGACATGCCTCTCGATCCCGCAAGCCTTCGTGTTCTCGGCGCTCTGATGGAGAAGGAGATGACCACGCCGGATCAGTATCCGCTGTCGGTCAACTCCCTGATAGCCGCGTCGAACCAGCGTTCCAGCCGCGATCCGGTGATGGATCTGTCGGAAGACGAGGTGCGCACGGCGCTGCATGTGCTGCAGGATCTGGAGATGGTGGCGCCGGCGCGCGACTCCGGCCGCGTGGCCCGGTATGAGCATCGCATCCGCACCGTGCTGAACCTGCGCCGCGATGAGACCGCTGTGCTTTGCCTGTTGCTGCTGCGCGGGCCGCAGACTCCGGGCGAGCTGCGCAGCCGTGCCGATCGCATGCACAGCTTCGAGGAGCTGGCGTCGGTACAGTCAACGCTTGATCGCATGGCCGGCCGCGAGACTGCGCTGGCGGTCGCGCTGCCGCGTGCGCCGGGCTCGCGCGAGGTGCGCTGGATGCATCTGCTGGGCAATCCCGCCGCGCAGGTTGCGCTGGCTGTGCCGGTTCAGTCTCGGAGCTCTGATCTCGAAGAGCGGGTTCGCGTGCTGGAGGAGCGGCTGAATGCGCTGGAAGTTCGAATGGGCGAAAAGGTTTGACATGCGGAGGCTCTCCGCCTGGGGTTGGGCTATGCGAACGATCGCGGTTCTGTTGCTGATGGCGAGTGGCGTACTGCATGCACAAAGCACACTCGAGTATTCACACTGCGCTCACTCTGTTTCCAGAAAGGCTCTTCCATGATCGCTCGCCTGCTCCTCGTCCTCGCCTGCTTCCTTGCTCCTGCCGCCTACAGCCAGGCTGTTCCTCCGTCGTCGAACGCCAATGTGCCGGTGACGAAGATCCTTGCCATCGGGCACATCATTGGCGGCAGTGAAGGGCCTAACCGCCAGCAGATTATGCCGAACGAGGTGCGCGAGACGGTGAAGCTGTATCTCGCGGGCAAGATCGATAGCTGGTACGTGCGCAAGGATACGGCGGGCGTGGTCTTCCTGATGAACGTAACCACCGTTGCGGAGGCGCACGCGCTGCTGGAGGCGCTGCCGCTGGGCAAGGCGAAGCTGATGGAGTTTGAGTTGATCCCGATCGGGCCGCTGAGTCCGTTGCAGTATCTGCTTGGCGAGCCCGCGAAGCCCTAAGCAAAATACGACACGGATCGACGCGGATTTCAAGGATGAGGGTTTGCCAAGCCGTGTTCTCCGCGTAAATCCGTGTCGTTTCTCGGTATGCTACGGGCGGGTCTTGTTGATGTCCGGCCCGAGCAGCGCCTGCGCGGTGGGCGCGGGGGTATCGGGCACGGCCTCTTCGTGGTCGGGCGTGTCGATGTGTGTCGTCAGGCCGGCCTTCAGCAGCGCGAAAGCTTCGTCCGGCGCGTCGGCGTACTGGATCAGCGAGAGGTCTTTCTGGGCGATCGCGCCCTTGGCGGCGAGGACCTCGAAGTTCAGCACGGACTTCCAGTACGAGGTTCCGTAGAGGATGACGGTCAGGCGATTGGCGAGCTTGTTGGTCTGCGCGAGCGTCAGGATCTCGAACATCTCGTCTAGCGTGCCGAAGCCGCCGGGAAAGACCACCAGCGCCTTGGCCAGGTAGGCGAACCAGAACTTGCGCATGAAGAAGTAGCTGAACTCGAAGTTGAGCGCGGGCGTGACGTAGGGGTTGGGGGTCTGCTCGAAGGGGAGGCGGATGTTGAGCCCGATGGACTTCGCGCCGGCCTCCCATGCGCCGCGGTTGGCGGCTTCCATAATGCCGGGTCCGCCGCCGGAGGTGATGACGAAGCGATGGCGCGGGCCGGGCAGCGCCTTCGCCCAGTGGGAGACAAGGCCGGCGAGGGTGCGGGCGTCTTCGTAGTAGGCGGCCATCTCCACCGCGGCCTGCGCGAGCGAGAGCTTGAGCGCGGAGGTTTCGCCCGAGGCTTGTTCTTCGGGAGTCGCGGGCTGCTCCTGCGGTGGCGCGGGGTTGGCGGAACCGGTGTTTTCGAGCAGTTGCAGCTCGTGGTTGGCGACGTCGAGCGCACGAAAGCGCGCGGAGCCGAAGAAGACGACCGTATCGGCGATGCGCTCGCGCCGGAAGCGGACGAGCGGCTCCTGGTATTCGGCCATAATGCGGATCAAACGGCCATCCGGCGATTCGACGAAGTCGCTGTTTTCAAAGGCGAGCGGCGCGCGCGGGAGTGGATCGGGTTGCTTCATTGGGGCCCTGGATTTTCGCGGTAGTGGACTGCTTCGGAGATGCCGATCCAGACGTCGAGCATGCCGCAGCCGGAGATGACGCCGCGGACAAGGCCGCTCTTGACGAAGGCGAGCAGCGCGGGATGCGTGAGGAAGAGCGGGTTGCGATCCCATATCGACGTCCACCATGGCAGCACCATGACAATGACGCCGAGATACACGCAGAAGAGCACGAGGATGAAGAGCGAGAGGCGCTGCATCCAGATCGGCGCCGGCTTCGCCAGTGCCGACGTTGCCAGTTCCGGCTCGACCGGATGCGCGGCGGGTGTTCCCGGAATCGGACGTGGCTGAACGGACATTCTTAGGCGTAATCCCCTGAATATCCAAGGTAGCAGAGGGGACGGGGTTCGGTCTTGCTCACTTACTCCTGAC
>CAXTMK010000003.1:0-53656 GCA_964245315.1 uncultured Acidobacteriaceae bacterium
CGGATCTACATGGAGAACACCAATTCTTTCGAGTTGGTCTGAAGAACCACTACGAAGATTCTGGCTTCGCCAGAATGACGGCAGCTGAGTAATGTCGATCCGTGTGAGATCCGCGTGAATCCGTGGTCGTTCTTATTCTTTGGGCTTGAAGCGGTCGGTATTGGTGGGTTCGTCGCCGAAGTCGCGTGCGCCGTACTCATAATCGGTTCCGCCGTCGGTGTCCTGAGCTTCCTCGGGCAGCTTGGTGCGTTCTTCTTCGTTCAGTCCCCAGCCTTGTTCGTGGGCGTACTCGCCGGCCAGGCCGCGGGTGTGCTCGCCCAGGCCGCGGGGTTCGGTTGGTTTCGTGGTTTCAGACATGATGTGATCCTCTGCTGCATGAGATGCCAGGTTGACTCAGGAGAGCGACTGCTCCGGCGTGCTCTTTGGCGTTGTGTTGGCGTCTTCCGGCGAGGGATCGGGGGTGGCGGCTGGGTTCTTCGGCGTCTTGTTCCAGTCCGAACCTTCGGGCGTTTGCTGCGGTGTGTTTTCGCTCATGGTGTCCTCTACCCATATAGATGCACGGTTGTGGAGAGCTAGTTGAGTTTCTTCAGCCACAGATTGCGGAAGCTGACCTTGCAGGGCAAGCCTTCGATCTGCAGGCCGATCAGGCCGCTTACATTGTTGGAGGATGCCGGATCGTCGTCGATCAGGACGGCCATCAGCTGTCCGTTCAGGATGTGCAGGATAACGCCGCCACGCGCGATGATCTCGTACTGGTTCCACTCGCGGTCTTTGACGAAGACACCCAGCGCGCTGCGGTCGCCGATAGTGCCGTGTAGTTGCGGCGGCTTGCCTGCCAGCGACTCCACCACCTGGCCGCGCCACGCGATGATGCCGCGCGAGGTGTTCTGCGAGTAGAGCTGGCCGCTGTATTGCTTCTGCCTTTCGCCGACGGGGAACCAGAAGTCGGCTTGCGGGCCGATCAGAACCCAGCGCGGATCGAGCGGCGGCCCGCCCTTGCCGGCGACGCGCCCGGGCGGAATGCCGGTGGAGCTGCGGTACTGGATGCCGCTCCCGCCGCCGAGTTCCACCTTGATCTCGAGCTTGAGGTCGAAATCGTGGGCCTGATTCGGCTTGTAGACGAGGAAGGTGTTGCCGGCAGGTTTCTCCTTCGAGGACTCGCCGACGATGACGCCATCCTGCACGCTCCAGACGCCGGGCTGGCCGTCCCATCCGGTGAGGGTCTTGCCGTCGAAGAGCGAGGTGAAGCCGGTGTGGTCGTTGAAGTCGAGCGGTGCAGGCTCGGGGAAGCTGCCGTTGACCTGGCCGGCGATGTTGGGCTGGCTGCCGGATGGGGCGGTCTGCTGGGCTTGCGCGGCAGATATGCAGGCGAGGAACGCGAGGGCGAGCAGGCGGATCATGGAGGAAATCTTACTCCAGGTGTCGAAGCTCGATCCCACTCATCGCCTGACACAATGGCGCGACCAATAGGGCACGGAATGTTCTACCCCCTACACTCTAACCCCCTGCACCCTGCTCTACTTTCTTCTGCACTGCCTGCTCGGTCGCGATGACGACATTCTCGTGCTTGATGTCGAGTCGCAGGCGGTTGAACGCGCTCATGTAGACGTTGGCGACCCACACCAGCGCGAACCAAGCGATCAGGTAGCCGCGCCAGCCCTCGTAGAGCATCTGGAAGCGCGTCAGGATGAGGAAGAAGGCGGTGACGTAGTGCGAGAAGCAGTACTCGCATGTGAACAGATAGAAAAATTTACGCGCGACGATCGGTTTGCAGCTCTGCGAGCGCTTCTGGCAGTACTCGCGCGGCTCGCGAAAGACCTCTTCGTGCGTCACAGTCCAGGCGGCGCACGCGATGGGCAGCGCCAGAAGCAGCAGGTAGGCAAACTGGTGCGAGAGCGGCATCGACATCGGCACGGGAATCATGGACCATGTGATGCAGATTAGGATTGAGGCATGGACTGGAAGAGCAAACGGATTCGGGCGATCCTGGAAGGCGCGCTGATCGAAGACAAGGCCGCGCAGGATATTACGACGTCACTCACGATCGACCACAAGCTGCGCGCGACCGGCACGATCGTCGCCAAGCAGCCGTGCGTGGTCTCCGGGCTCGGCGCGGTGCCGGTCATTCTGGAGATCTTCAGCGAGTTGAGCGCCAAAGCCGGGCTGCCGATCGGGCGGTTTACCGTCATCAGCCACAAAGAGGTCTTCGACGGCGTGAAGGTGAAGAAGGGCCAGCCGATCGCGGTGATCCGGTCGAATGCGGCGGCGCTGCTCTCGACCGAGCGCGTAATGCTGAACGTGCTGCAGCGCATGAGCGGCATCGCCACCGTGACGAACGAGTTTGTCAAGGCGGTCGCGGGTTCGAAGACGAAGATTCTGGATACGCGCAAGACGATTCCGGGCCTGCGCGTGCTGGATAAATACGCGGTATGCTGCGGCGGCGGGGTGAACCATCGCACCGACCTGCAGGATGGCATCCTGATCAAGGCCAACCACATCGCGCTGGGCGGCGGCATCGCGAAGACTCTGGCGACGGCGCTGAAGTTTCGCAAGGGCAGGCAGGTAGTGCAGATCGAGGTGCGCACGCAGCAGGAGCTGGATGAGGCGATGGCGGGCGGGGCCGAATCGATTCTGCTGGATAACATGACGCCGAGCGCGGTGAAGAGGGCAGTGAAGCAGATTCGGGCGGCGATGCCGGGGGTACCCATTGAGGCCGCCGGAAGCGTGTCGCTCGCGAACGTGAAGGTCTATGCGAAGACGGGCGTGGATTTCCTGACGGTGGGCGCGCTGACGAACTCGGCTGCAGCGGTGGACCTGGGGATGAGGATTTCCGTCAATGGCTGAGTTCGATCTCCAATCCCTGGAGCAAGGAGTGCTTGGCACGCGATTCGAAGGGCGTGTTAAGCACTTCGCTTCGGTGGACTCGACCAACCAGCTTGCGTTGTACGCGGCTCAGGGTGGCGCGCAGTGGGGCGTGTGGATTGCGGACGAGCAGACGGCGGGGCGCGGACGCGGAGGACATACGTGGCATTCGGCGCCGGGGGATGGCATCTACGTGAGTGCGCTGGTAACGCCTTGGATTCCGATGAGTCATGCGCGCGATCTGCCGTTGCTGGCGGGCGTTGCGGTGCAGGCCGCAGTGTTGGAATGCACCGGCCTGCAGCTGGACCTGCGCTGGCCCAACGACCTGATGTTTGGGGAGAAGAAGTGCGGGGGAATTCTGGTGGAGTCGGCATCGGGGGCCGCTCGCGAAGGCTGGGGGACGAAGTTCGGACCGGCGCTGAAGTATGCCGTGATTGGGATTGGGCTGAACGTGCGGCACAGCGACTTTCCCCCGGAACTAAGGAAGATCGCAACGTCGCTCTACCTCGAGAGCGGGCGGGAATTCGAACGCGAGCCGCTGTTGGCGGCAATACTGAAGTATCTGGACGAAGAGGTAAAAGTGGCGCGGCGCGACTTCCAGGGTTTGCACGGCGGTGTGCCGCTCTACAAGCGATTTGCGAACGGTTCCACCTGGGTGCGAGGCAAACGGGTTAGCGTGGACGAGGACGGCGGCTATACTGGCTGGACACGCGGGCTGGATTCGGAAGGCTTCCTGTTGGTGGAAGATGACCGGGGCACGATGCACAGAGTGCTGTCGGGTGGCGTTCGAAGCGCGTAAGGGGGCGAGAAAGATGCTGCTCGCAATCGATGTCGGCAACTCGAATATGGTGCTCGGGCTGTATCGCCCTGCCATCCAGGACGGCGATACAAGCGTGCCGCGCTTCGGGCCGGAGGTCACCGCGCAGTGGCGCATCACCACGCCCAGGGCGCAGACCAGCGACGAGTTCGGCATGCTGCTGCGCAACCTGTTCGAACTGGGCGGCGTGGCCATGTCGGATGTGACCGGGATTGCGATTTCGTCGGTCGTGCCGCCGCTCGATTCGACCCTGCGCCAGGTGTGCGAGATGTTTTTCAAGGTGCGGCCCCTGTTCGTTGAGCCGGGCGTGAAGACCGGGCTGCCCGTGCTGACCGACAATCCCGCCGAGGTGGGCGCCGACCGCATCGTCAACTGCGTGGCGGCCTATGAGCGCTTCAAGGGGCCGTGCATCGTGGTCGATATGGGCACTGCAACTACGTTCGATGTGGTCTCCGCCAGGGGCGAGTTTCTGGGCGGAGCGATTGCGCCCGGTCTGGGGATTTCGGCGGACGCGCTGTTTACGCGGGCGGCGCGGCTGCCGCGCATCGATGTGAAGAAGCCGGCCAAGGTGATCGGGACGGGAACGGTCGACAACATCCAGATCGGTCTGTATTACGGGTATATCGGGCTGGTGGATGGAATTCTGGAGCGCATGATCGAGCGCATGCAACTGGACTTGATACCGGAACGAGGCCCCGAAGCAAAGATTCAGACCATCGCGACGGGCGGGCTGGCGAAGCTGATCGCGGGTGGCTCCAAGTACATTGAGGCAGTGGACGGTATGCTTACGCTGACCGGGCTGCGGATCATCTTCGAGCGCAATCTGGAGCGGCAGGAGAAGCACCAGAGGCGGCGTGTAGGATAGCGCCCGAGCCGAACCGATCATCATTCATTCGCCGTAGATGACCGCCAGCAGTTCTCCGGCGAGGCGATGCAGCGGGCGCAGCAGCGGGAAGCCGGCGATCCTGAGCGTGACGAGCAGCATCTTCAGGGTCTTGTCGTAGAGCAGCGTGGTGCGCTGCTGGCCAGGGCTGCGGTCGTATACCCAGAACAGGATGAGGCCCATCTGGTACATCCACAGCAGGCGGCCAAGGTAAGGCGCGACCGACGACGGCAGCCTGATGGCGCTGTCCTTGACGGCGCGCTCGAAGGAGCCGATATCCTGCTCGCGGACGGTCGCGGTTTTGGCCGAAAACGGCGAGAGCGGGTGCTCTGGATCGATATGCGCGCTGAGTGCGCCAAGCAGCTTGCGGTTGGGCTGGAAGTAGGTAAACTTGGCTCCGATAATTGCGCGCAGGCGGGCTTCGAGTGTCTTCGCCTTTTCCAGCGCGGCTTCGATCTCGGCGTGCATCTCGCCCTGGGCGCGCTCGTAGAAGGCCATGACCAGGGCGTCTTTCGAGTCGAAGTAGTAGTAGGCCGCACCGACGGCGACTCCGGCCTCGGCGGCGATCTCGCGCATCGTGGCCTTTTCGAATCCGCGCTCGCGAAAGACGGAGAGCGCAGCCTCCAGGATGCGGCTGCGCGTCTCTTCGGATTTTTTTACCTTGTCGATCTTTTCGATGGCTGCGGGCAAGAAGGTTCCTCTCAGGGCTGGAAGAGTGGACGCGCGGGCGGCGGTGCGATGGTGCTCGGCTGGATACTGTTTTGCGCCCGATTCCTCATCTTCGCAAAGACGAGGATGTTGAAGAAGTGCATCGCGCCCAGGATAAGCAGCACCACACCTATCTTGACACTTTCGAGCTCGATAATCTGGCGAAAGGTGGACATCGGGCTCTGGGTGGTCAACGCAAGCGCGATGTAGCCGACGTTGATGAGGTAGAAGCCGACGACGAGCAGGTGATTGACGCTGTCGGCGAGCTGCTCGTTGCCGTGGAAGGCGTCGACCAGGAAGACGCGTCCGCTGCGGTGAAGCGTGCGCGCGACCCAGACGGTAAGGCCGATGCTGATGGCGAGATAACTGAAGTAGCAGGCTGCGACGTTCATGGAAGCACCTCGGGTTTTGCTATGTTGAACATGTTCAATTCATAAGATACAACGAACGCGCACGGAGTTGCAGATCATTTGAACGTGTTCAGAAATATCTTGATGGGTGATGAGCTGCAGATGGGGGAGACGACTTCATGGGTGCTCAGGCGTGACAAAC
The DNA here is from genome assembly GCA_964245315.1 of uncultured Acidobacteriaceae bacterium. GTDB lineage: Bacteria > Acidobacteriota > Terriglobia > Terriglobales > Acidobacteriaceae > Edaphobacter. The sequence continues at coordinate 5,823 of CAXTMK010000003.1, forward strand.
CGTCCCATGGGCCGTCATTCTGGGGCAGCCAGAATCCCTGTAGTGGCTGTTGTTCGTTCTCGTTTGGCTTGTTGTCATGTTGGAGGACAACGACAACGGCAAGGACGAAACCCATACGGAGATTCTGGCCGCGCCAGAATGACGGCATTTAGGGGTTTGGGCGCGTCCGGTATCGTCTGCTATTCTATGGCGAAGGAAAGTCGAAGATGCTGATTGCCATTCTGATCGTGCAGGTTCTGCTGTTGCTCGCGATGGTTGCGCTCCTGTTGCGCAGGCAGGCGACCGGCGAGGTGGACCCGCGCCTTCCGCAGCTGCCGGACCAATTTACGCGGCTGGATGCCTATGTGCGCGATGCGCTGGCGGAGGTGCGGAAGGAAATCCCCAATGAGGCGGCGCGCGGGCGTAGCGAGAGCGCTGCATCTGCGGGTGAACTCCGGCGCGAGGTGCTCGGCAGCATCACGACGCTGGGCGGCACGCTGAAGGACGGCTTCGATGGATTTCGCGCCGATAACAAAGCCAGCGCGGAGACGCTGCGCGGCGTGATTCAGCAGAATCTCGAGGCGCAGGCGCAGCGCCTTTCCGGTTTCATCGCGGATAGCAACCGGCAGCAGATGGAGGCGCAGGCGGCGCTGCACTCCAAGCTGAATGAGCTGAGCGGGAGCAATGTGCTGCAGCAGGAGAAGCTGCGCACGGCCGTGCAGGAGCGGCTCGACAACCTGACCACGACCAATGCGGCGAAGCTCGAAGACATGCGGGCGACGGTGGACGAGAAGCTGCACGCGACCCTGCATACTCGCCTGACCGAGTCCTTCGGCCAGGTGACGGACCAGCTTACGAAGGTGCATACCGGGCTGGGCGAGATGTCGAAGCTGTCGGAGGGCGTGGATGGGCTGTCGCGCATCTTCACCAACGTCAAGTCGCGCGGCGGCTTTGCGGAGGTGCAGCTCGGCATGCTGCTGGAGCAGATGCTGGCTCCGACCCAGTTCGTGCGCAACGCGCGGGTAAAGACCAACACGCAGGAGGTGGTGGAGTTCGCGGTGCGCTTTCCGGGGCACGGCGGCGAGACGCTGCTGCCCATCGACGCGAAATTTCCGCGCGAAGACTGGGAGCGGCTGGAGAACGCCTATGCGGCCAACGACCCGGAGTTGCTGACGGCGGCGGGCAAGGCCTTTGAAGCGGCTATTCGCACCGAGGGCAAACGCATCTGCGAGAAGTACATCAATCCGCCCGTGACGACGCCGCACGCCATCATGTTTCTGCCCACTGAGGGCCTGTACGCGGAGGTGATGCGGCGCGATTCGCTGCAGGCGGAGATCCAGTCGAAGTGCCAGGTAACGATTGCGGGGCCGAGCACGCTGTCGGCCATCCTGACGAGTTTCCAGATGGGCTTCCACATGGTCGCCTTGCAGGAGAAGGGCGACGAGGTGTGGAAGGTGCTGGAGTCCGCGAAGACGGAGTTCGGCAAATTTGGCGTGTTAATGGATAAGGTCGAAGGCGACGTGACGAAGATTCAGAAGACGCTGGGCGACGTTGGGGTGCGGACCCGGGCGATCAATCGGACGTTGCGCGAGGTAAGCGATACGGAGGTCAAGCCCGCGCTTGAGGTGAGCAATGGATCGCTTCGGCTGGTTGCGGCTGGCGACGAGTAGGCCGCTACTTCGTCAAGCCGAGCTTTTTCGCGGCCTCATCAAGCGCTCCCTGCGATTTGAAGAATAAGTGTGTTGGATTGGAGTTGGGGAAGTAGTGGATCACGATTTCGCGGTTGCTTACGGAGTGGTCTACGCCGTCGAAGATGGGATAGCCCAGAGCCTGCACCAGCGCCAGCGAGCCTTCGGCGCCGGATTCATTGCCGGAGTCGCCGACGATGGCGTAGGCGCTTTTACCGGTGCGGCAGCTGTACACCATGACGAAATCCCCGAGTTGCACACCGGCGTCCTTGCCCGCTTTGCCCAGCACGACGTAGTTGATGCGGCCGGCGTCGACGTAGCGTCGCGGGTCTTCCATGCGCGGGTTGTGGAGGTCGGCGAAGTCGGTCTGCGAGACGTAGTAGCCAGGGTAAGGATCGTCTTTGCGCTGGATGGTGGGCGGGCCGCCGTCGTACTCGAGCATGTAGCCGACGATCTCGCGCGGGTGACCAGATGCTTTAGGGCTGAGCGCGTGGTCGAGGATGTCCAGCGTCTTCTTGCCCCTGGGGCCGTAGGCGTTGGGCGCGCCGTCGACATCGACATCCATTTTGACCTGCACTTCGAGCGCCGGACGGCCATCGATCTGCACTTTGCGCGGCTGAGTGAGGCCGGGGCAGGGCCTGGCGTTCGCCACTCGCGGAGGAGCGTCGGCTTGCTCCGCGGCGTCGCTGTGCGCCGGTCCGAGGCAGGATGTGTTCAGGCACACGCCTGCACTCAGGCATAGCGCAGCGAGCGGATGGAGCCTGAAACCGGGAGCCATAGTCCATTATCGCGCGTAGGAATGGTCTGTGGAATCTGCACCGGCGGGTGCGTTTGGTTTACACTCGGCAAGGCGCTCAGTTTCGACACCATTTTTTCGGACGCACGATTTCAGAAGGCAAAACAGGAGAGAGACATGGCAGCAGTGGATGAGAAGGTCAAGCAGATTATTGTCGAACAGCTTCAGGTGGATGAAGCCGAAGTCACGCCCGGCGCGAGCTTCCAGGAAGACCTGGGCGCGGATTCGCTGGATGTGGTGGAGCTCGTGATGCAGTTCGAAGAGGCCTTCGACATCCAGATTCCGGATGAGGACGCGGAGAAGATCAAGACCGTGAAGGATGCGATCGACTACATCGAAAAGAACCAGAAAGGCAAATAAGCAGCGATGTCACAACCACACGAGCGGGTGAACGAGCGGCCCGACTGGCTCCGCACACCGCGCAGAGTCGTCGTCACGGGCATCGGCCTGATCTGCGGCGTCGGCAGGACGGCTCCCGAGGTCTGGGAGGGTCTGCTGGCCGGGCGCAGCGGCATGGCGGAAATCAAGTCGTTCGACCTGACGGGCCACTCCGTTCGTTTTGCCGCCGAGGTGAAGGATTTCGATCCGCTGCTGTTCGTGGATAAGAAGGAATCGCGCAAGATGGGGCGGTTCATCCACTTCGGCCTGGCGGCCGCGGCGGAGGCGATGGCGCACTCGGGGCTGGTAATCGACGAGAGCAATCGCGACCGGTTCGGAGTGCATATCGGCTCGGGCATCGGCGGGTTCGACGTGATCGAACGCGAGCACTCGAACATGCTCGCCGGCGGGCCGCGGAAGATTTCGCCGTTCTTCATTCCGGGTTCGATCGTGAACCTGGCGGCCGGGCATGTGTCGATCAAGTACAACGCACGTGGGCCGAACGAGGCTACCGCGACGGCGTGTACGTCGAGCGCGCATTCGATCGGCGACGCCTTCCGCATCATCGAGCGCGGCGACGCGGACGCGATGATCGCGGGCGGAACGGAGGCCGCGATCACTCCCATGGGAGTAGGCGGATTCGCCGCGATGAAGGCGCTTTCGACGCGCAACGAGGATCCCGAGCATGCGTGCCGGCCGTGGGACAGGGACCGTGATGGATTTGTCGTCGGCGAGGGCGCGGGGATTCTGATTCTGGAGTCGCTCGACTTTGCGCAGGCTCGCGGAGCCAGGATTCTGGCGGAGATTATTGGCTACGGCATGTCGGCCGACGCGTTCCACATGACCGGCATGGCGCCCGAGGGCGAAGGCTGCTTCCGCGCCATGAATGCGGCGCTGAAGGTGGCGGGAATCGCGCCGGAGCAGATCGACTACGTGAACGCGCACGCTACCTCGACGCCGCTGGGCGACGCGATGGAGTCGAAGGCAATCGAGAACGTCTTCGGGCAGAAGGCGCTGGATCACGAATTGCTGGTCAGCTCGACCAAGTCGATGACCGGGCATCTGCTGGGCGGCGCGGGCGGCCTGGAGGCCGGCATCACGATTCTGGCGATGCTGGACCAGATTGCGCCGCCAACGATGAACCTCGAAAACATCGACCCTGAGTGCCGGCTGAATTACGTGCCCAATGAGGCGAAGAAGGCGAAGATCGAGTACGCGCTGTCGAATTCGTTCGGGTTTGGCGGGACGAATGGATCGCTCGTGTTTCGGCGGTGGATGGAGTAAGGCAGGGCGTAGGGAATAGGGTGTAGTTTCGAGGCGGTTTCGAAACAGACCCCTCCCCACACTTAAGTATCTAAAGTCTCGATAGATGAGGACTTAAGTCTCGACTTAGGTATGCTTCGGGTTGAACTGTTTTTGGTGCAGCCACTTTTCCGAGCGACGCAACCTGGATGGTGATCCGCCCTTAGACCACTTTTCCCGTAGGTGTAGCCGCCACGCGAGACGCGGATTCCCTTCGGGAATGACAAACAAAAATGAACGAGCGGCTACAGTAACTGAGAATCCGATCGAGTCATGCTGGCACCGGCAACTCCGAATGTACTGGCGTAGAACGGAGCAGGGCTGCCACGTCAGGGCTGCAGGCGCTTCATCACGTCGCAGCTTTCCCGATCCTTCAATTCGCATCCCTTGCGGAAGGCTTCGACAGCCCTGGCAGCGTCCGGCGCGGTGCCGATGCCCTTGCCGTAGTTGATCCCCAGATTTCTGCAACCCAGGGCGTTGTTGGCGGCACACGCCTGCTGGTAGAGCGACAGGGCATGCGCCTTGTCCTCGGCCACGCCGGTCGCGTACTCGTAGGCGATGCCGAGGTTCGTGCAACCCTTGGCATCTCCGAGATCGCACGCCTTGCGGTAAAACTCCGTGGCCTGCACCTCGTCTTTTGCGATTCCCTTGCCATCGCTGTAAAGGTTGGCGAGGTCGGAGCATCCCGACGCATTTCCGAGGTCGCATGCCTTGCGGAAGAGCGCCGCCGCCTGCGCCTCGTCCTTTGCGACTCCGGCGCCGTCCAGATTCATCACTCCCAGATTCAGGCAGCCTTGCGCCAATCCACTCTCGCATGCCTTGCGGTACAGCGCCGCGGCCTGCGCTTCATCTTTTGCAAGGACTACGCCATGCGCAAGTGTGAGCCCGAGATTAAAGCATCCCTGCGCGTCGCCGATATCGCACGCCTTGTGCAGAAGCGCCGCGGTCTGCGCGGGGTCCTTCGCGACGCCATCGCCAGTTGCATACATGCTGCCGAGGTTGGAGCATCCGGTAGGATCATTGCCGTCGCATCCTTTGCGGTAGAAGCCTGCCGCCACGGCTTCATCCTTCTGGACGCCGATGCCGCCGTCATATAAGGCGCCCAGCCGCGTACAGCCGATCGCGGCGCCGCCGTCGCAGGCCCTGCGGTACAGCTCCGAAGCCTTCGCCGGATTCTTTGGAACTCCAGTGGCGTTGGCGTACATCAGGCCGAGGTAGGCGCAGGCCTCGAAGTAGGCGCTGTCGCAGGAGGCAGTCAGCAGGGAAACCGCTTCGCCGTAGCGCTGCATGCCTGCCATCAGTTCGCCGCGTTTGTATTTGTTCTGGGCTTCGAGCTCGGCGGCCGAAAGCGCGGCGGCGCGGGCCGAGGCTGCCAGTTCCGCGGGCGTGAGTGCGGTGCGGACAAAGACGAAGTCGCCGCCGTCGTGTCCGGAATCGGCGATGGGAGTGTACAGCGGCGTCTGGCGGGCGTTGCCGCCGACGCGCACCCGAACGGACTCTTCGAAGAGATGCTGCGCGGTGAAGCTGACCTGGCTGGGATGCTCCAATCCCTCGAGCAGTGGGAACGCGAAGACGGAGTGGCCGCCGGTGCCGGCATCGGCGACGGGTTCGTTGCCGCCGCTGGCCATCAGCGTGCGCGAGCGCTGATGAAGCACTTTTTCAAGGTAAACCTGCTGCTCACCCGTAGGCTGCGCCGGAGCGACAAAGCGCTGACCGGCCTGGGCAAGGCCGCCCGAGTAACAACTATCCGAGATGACGAGGATGTGAACCGCGGCAAGGGCGCGGATGCCGTGCGTGATGTCCTCCGCGCTGACCCAGCTGGAGGGGTCGCCCGAGTCCGCGCCGCTCGGCAGCCAGTACGCGACGCCGGCGTCCTTATCCAGCAGACCGTGCCCGGCGTAATAGATCAGCAGATTGTCGTTCGCAGCCAGGGTGCTGCGATATTTGTTGATGGCGTTAAGGATCGCCTTGCGCGTCGCATCGCCATCCACCAGAAGCTGCACATGGAAGCCGTACTTCTCGCGCAGCAACTGGTCGATCGCCCTGGCATCGTTGACCGGTGTAAGCAGCTTGGGCAGCGGCGCCGCGTAGTCGTCGATGCCGATAACGAGCGCGTAGTAGCTGCCGTTCGGACCGAAGGCGGCGGGGGTGGGACGTTGGCCTTGGCCGCGTTCCTGCGCGTGCGCGGCCGGTATTGCCAGCACGGCGAGGGCAAGCGCCAGCAGCCAACGGGTTGAACGCATTGGAAATCTCACAACCAGGCTCCGCTGTGGCGAAGGAAGATGGCCCGAAATTTGGCGTGCCGTCAGGATATCTAAGTTCGGCTTGCATGTGCCATCGATTTCCGTTGAGGAGCTTGGTGAAGAATGTCCCGCTTCGCTGCTGAATGACACACTGAGAGACTCAGCCTGTAAACGCCCCGCCGGCCGCGCCCAACAGCAGACCGATGAACCAAAGGCCTCCGACAACGACGGCCGACTGCAGGAGTGTCTTCCGCGCGATGATTGCCATACCGATTACCTGCAGAACGTCCGACCAGATCTTGATCAGGTCCACCGATAATAGCGCGCCCTTCAGCCAGCCCGGAGCGTCCGTCAGGTAGTAGGCCAGATTTGTGCCTACCGGATTGCGTGAGTCGTAAGCTTCGCTGTTGCCGCCGAAGTAAAGTGTCACGATGGTAAGGATGACAGTAATGAGGTAGGGTAGCGCCGAATACCAGGAAACGGCGAGCACCTGCGAAAATGTCGTCTTCGCCCCAAGAGCGAAGTTGAAGATGGCCCAAAGCACAAGCGAATCGAGCGCCAGGATGATCAGCAGGATGACCGGGAAGCCGTAGGCCGTGTACCTGGATCGGGCGGCCCCGGATTTGGCCGACGCCGCCTGCTGTTCAGGCGGCAGCTTGGCAATCTGATCCTGCACCATCGGCATGGAAGCCATGGTGTTCTGGTAGACGCGGTCGAAGCCGACCTGCCGCTCGACGACGAATGCCGACGCCAGCGAGGAGAGCAGCATCAGTACAAAGGGCGCCCACCACGCGGCGTTGCGCCGGATGTCTGCGAAGGTCTTCGAGGGCGCAAGGAAGGTATCTACGAGGCGCTCGGGCTCCGAGAGGCCTGGGGTTGAGAGGTCAAGGACAGCTTCGGTCGCCATGGCATTGGTTCTCCTGAATGTTGTGGGTATACGTCAGCATTGTAGCCTGAGTTCCATGAACGCTGCAGTACATCCGAAACCCAGGTCGAGAGCGTATGCTATTGGAACTTCGTACGCCAGGGTGAGTCCCATGATGTCCATTCGCCGCTTCGCTTTCGTCGCTGTTCTGGTTGGGTCTCTGTGCGTCTCTGGCGCCTTCGCGCAGGATAAGCCGGAGCAGTTGAAGACGCTGTCGCGCGCCGAACTCGACGTGGTGAAGGTGCTAACCAAGCAGGAACGCGCATGGAACCAGGGCAATCTGGAAGAGTTTGCCAGCGGGTATAAGAAGTCGCCGGACACGATCTTCATCGGCGAGCATGTAAGCCACGGCTTCGACCAGATGCTGCTGGAGTACAAGAAAAACTACCCGACCAAACAGTCGATGGGCACGCTCAGCTTCTCCGACCTCGACCCAAAAATTCTGGACGAACGCTACGCTCTGGTGATCGGGAAGTACCACCTGGACCGGGATAAAAAGTCTGGCGGGGCCGCGGATGGGGTATTTTCTCTGATCTTCGAGAAGACCGATGCGGGCTGGAAGATCATCGTGGACCACACCACGTAGCGGCTACAATAGAGGTTCAAGGAGTTCTACCGACGATGCCTCATATGGTTTTTTGCGCAAAGTACAAGGCTGAGATGGAAGGTCTGGACGAACCGCCGTTCGACTCCGACTTCGGCCAGAAGATCTACAAAAGTGTCAGCAAAAAAGCCTGGGGCGAGTGGGTGGAGCGCCAGAAGATGCTGCTGAACGAATACCGCCTGCAGCCCTGGACGCGCGAAGCCCAGGAGTTCCTGGTGGAGCAGATGAACGGCTTCTTCTTCGGCGAGGGCGAAGGCGGCTCGCTGCCGAAAGAGTTCGTCGCTCCCGCGCACTGATGTGCCGTTGGGCGTCGGGCTTCAGCCCAGGGGAACAAACGCTGCCGCTCTTCATGTAAACTAAAAGCACCCTGTGGCTCCGCGCCTGCGAAGCCGCCGAAACAAAGTCGGGACGTGGCTCAGCCTGGTAGAGCGCACCCTTGGGGTGGGTGAGGTCGCTAGTTCGAATCTAGTCGTCCCGACCATTTACTTTCCTACACTTACATCGCGAATCAGGGTCCACTGGGCCGATCCGAGGGTTCACACGGGTCCAGCGGTCTGATTGTTACGTTCATGCTGCTGTTTCGACCTCCGCCTCTTCGTAAAACAGAGCGGACACCACCTCCTGTGCCGTTCTCTTGTCCGCAGTGACAGCCTTCGCATACGTTCCCATCGTGATGTTCGGCGAAGCGTGACGCATGAGTTCCTGCGTTGGCTCTGATTTCCTCCAGTTTGCAGCGCGGCAATCAGCGCAGCCGCCACAGGGAGAGGACGCCTTGACGCGAACGTCTTGGGTGGTCCTTCTACCTGATCCACAAGTGACCGAACGATCCTCAGTTCCCCTTGATGGAAGCCCACATCCTCCCATTTCGGGCCGAAAAGTTCACCGCGTCTCAGCCCGGTGACGGCAGCGACCAGAACAATCGTGCGGAACGGTTCATCGAGTTCTTGGAGCCGCGCCTTGATCTCCAGAGGAGTCAGGACGACCTTCTCCTCCGTTGGCAACGAACTCTGCCGAACGAGTTGGATGGGATTGAGGTCGTCCATTCATATCTCATCGCGACGTGTCCCCTGGTAACCTCGAGATGAGCTGTTAAGAGCTGCTTCAGCTTAGGAGTTTTGGCTTCCTTTGCCAGCTTGGAAGTGCCTTGACCAATTGATTTTCTGCGCTTTACATATCGCGAAGTTCGTCGATCAAAACATCTTTCAGTGCCATGCGTTAGTTCTCCTTGTATATAGAAGGATGCAAAAGGAAAATCATGGGGTAGCAGTCCACACGGAGTAGCTACTCCAAAGGAAGCTTCTCGGCCGTCACAAGCCACATGCGTAGTGCCCGGAGTTTTCGAGATGAACTGCTTCGTCGTCGCCGACAACCAGGGCAACCACGAATCGACCAAAGGCAGATTGGTGCTCCAAGGCTTTCGAGCTAGTTGAGAATGAAGGTGGAATTGTCTGCGCCAACCGTGATGGAGAGTGATCCCTCTTGAACCTGCCAAAGTTTTATTTTTAATCGGCGGAGAGTGAGCCTGATCAAGGGTTCGTCGTTCATCGATTGAAGTGCCTCCTCCTCATTCTCCGTGTGCAAAACAGTGAGACCTTCGCCAATGGTTTGCCCGGCTCTGATGAAGGGGCCCGACAAAAACACTTTGTCCTCGTGCCGACGCATATAGTCGAGGTGGTCGCGAATGTGCTCTATCATCTGTTCTTCGCTTGCAAGCGAAAAGTTGAGTACAACATGAATTGCTTCTTGAGCGATTCCTTGGTCCCAGATCCGAGACCGGACTTGCACACGTGCAAACCGGTCAGCAACAGCAGACCCGTTCCTTTCAGGAGACACCGATGTACGGATGCAAGCGTAACGACAATCAGTTCCATCCCTCGAGTTTTCGCCCCGGGAATTCTGTTGGCTGCAGCGAGTACCCCCGGCAGGCGATTTCCGGCCCTTACGCCGAAGAGTACAGCAGGTGCTGTTTTTGCCTTCTGTTTCTCGTTGTTCTGCCTTTTGGAGGCGCAAGTCGCAACGGGAGACATTTTGGAACGGTCGCCGACAGCTCCGGTGTCGTGGTTCCGACCGCCTCCGTGCGGCTTGAAAATACCGGAATGCAGGAAGTCAGAACCTTCATTATCAAGGACACCGGCGAGTACGTCTTTACAGCCCTGCAGCCCTACCAAAGGGCGGAAGGTTAGACATAAGGAATGCTCGCCACCGACAGGAATCTGCCTCACATCGGCCTTGTGGGTGCCACCTGCACGATCACCGTACCCGGCGATGACACTAACGGCGCTTTTGCGTGATCGAATCCGAAGCCTCTTTCGTCGCGACTTCTGTCCGACCTATTATCATCAGGGCTTGATTTCATTGTCACTCAGAGATCATTGCCGATCCTGATCTCGGACAGTGCGGCGACTGATGCTAATCTTTGGCCGTCCACTTTCCAGTTGTGCAACGGTCTTGAGTTTGATCTACTGAGATGAGAAACTATGATCGGCTTCATGTGCCCCGACGGCGCACCGCAGGGAACTTCTGACGAAGAACAGTACATTCTTGTATTCTCTGGGCACAACTCCAGTGAAAGAGGCTTCTAAAGGCGTGAAAAAGCGGCGTTCAAGCAGAAGCTGCATCAAGCGCGGCAGCTGAAGTTGGTCTTCTGCCAGAAGACCGGAACCGAAGAGGGATTCGCATGAAGATAGTCTCGCGCCACGAAGAGAGGGACCAGCATCAACTACGGCCTGATCTAAAAGGAACAGTCGTAGAAGGAGAGAACATTACCGTTGTACGCTGGGTGATCGCCTCAGGCGCCGAGGAGACTGGTCTCCATTCCCATGCCATCCACGAACAGTTCACGATCCTTATTGAAGGATCTGTTGAGATGAGAGTCGGAGCAGATTTGCTTGTCCTTGCAGTCGGAGACGTTTGCCGCATCCGGCCCGGCATCAAGCACGGGAATACCCGCGCCCTCGGTGGCGCAAATGCCATTTTGATCGATGTTTTCGAGCCCCGACGTGAAGAATATGTAGCTGCTGCAGTTGAAAGCCAAAACGCATGAGTTCCAGTCAGCCGATGAAGAACGTAGACCATCAATCCTATGGCGCACAAGCGGGCGGACGCTTTCGCGATCGTCTTCTCCGGGGCGACCTTATGCTGGGCACCATGATAAAGAGCCCAACTGTTCACGCAGCAGAGATTCTGGCCGCGGTTGGGTACGATTTCCTGGTGATCGATCAAGAACATGCTCCATTTGACCTGACGAGCTTAGACCACCTGGCACTTGCCTCCCATGCTGGCGGCATCGCATCCCTGGTTCGGGTCGCAGACGCTAGCCCATCCAGGATTCTTTCCGTCCTGGACATGGGCTTCGCGGGAGTAGTCGTTCCACACGTTTCAACCGCCGAACAGGCGAAGAGCATCGTGGCTGCGTGTCGCTACGCAGTCGGGCATAGAGGCTATTCCGGCTCTTCCCGGGCGGGCGGATACGGAGGAAAAAGCATGAGCGATCATATTCAAGACTCCGACGCCTCGACCACGGTGATCGCAATGATTGAAGATCCAGCAGCCGTGGACGCGGTAGAGGCCATCGCATGTGTGGAAGGCATAGACGCCATCCTGATTGGACGCGCGGATCTTGCCGTCACAATGCGTGCCAACTCGACACAAGCCCCGGAAGTTGTAGCAGCAGTAAGCAAGGTACTGGAAACTTGCAAAAACAAGGATAAACGTGTGATGTTGTACGTGGGCAACGTCGATGAGGCAGTACCGTTCATTCGGCAGGATGCATCCTTGTTCATCATTGGTTCTGACCAGACTATGATTCGCAGCGCGGCCCAGGACGTTCGCGTCCGCTTTCCGCCTCAAGCGACAACCAGCCAATCGTGACGGTAGTGCATGAAACCCATCCTGGGTGTCTTTGACGTGTTTTGGACAAGCGGATCAATTGCCACTTCTCCCAATCAATCGAACCAAGACACCACGAACACATATTCCTGGGTTTTCGTAGATATTTTCTCGTGATCCCAACTAAGGCAGGATACTGATCCTGGGTGAAAATCTTGAGGTCTACGTCGAAGAAGGCGAACAAGATACCGGTAAGACCCCACAAGTCAATCTCCCCGCCAAAGCCCTTGGGCGTGCGGGAGCGCTCGCGCCTCGAAACTATAGACCGCATTATCGTGACGGCGCGCCGACTGCTCGCTGAGCAGGGGTACGATGCTACGACGACAAGACAAGTGGCTCTGAAGGCTGGTCTCGGCGTCGGAACCCTGTTTAACTATGTCAAAGATAAGCGCGATCTGATCTACTTGATCTTCAATAAAGAAATTCGGGTTGTGACAGATGTTTCTTTAGCGGCTCCGCGTCCGTGGGAAACATTTCAGGAGAAAATTCTCAGTATCTTTGAACATCATTACCGTTTTTTTGGAAGTGAGCCGGTGCTCTCTCGCATTCTTCTTACCGAGACTATCCAGCATGCGCCGGGCTTTCACCTACAGGAGTTTCTCACGCTGCGGGATGCCATCATCGACGGTGTGGAAAAAATTGTCGCTGTTGCACAAACATCGGGAGAGATCAAGTCGGAAGCTCATTCCTCCGTGATCGCCAGGTCTATCTTTTTTGTGCATTCGGCGAACGTTCGGTGGTGGCTCGACAGTCCCGATTTGCCGGACTGGCGCGTTGGCCTGAGAGAGTTTGCCAAGTACTTAGACCTACAGCTTAAAGGTCTAACTTAGTCATGTATGCCTTCATCTTGTCGGCTTTGCTCCACAAAAGCTGAGATCCGGGAAAAGCCGAAGGTTCGAATGGCCCAACAGGCCGGAGCTGTTCTAATACTTTGTCACTGGAAACGAGCCTGCCGAAACATGTAGCTCGACCGATCCTCAATGGCGTTCCAGCAACTCCACTTCAGTCACGCGCACGTGTAGTGTGGGTAGTCGTGCTTCCTCGCCCTGGTCGGGATTCGCAACATCTTCAGAACTCTGGATGTGGCAATCCAGATTCGCTGTCGTGCGCATGCGATACGGTGCCGAGCAGGACCAGATAGCTGCAGGCACGTTGGTGCGAACCTCGGCCTTGCAGCCTGTGCGGGCCGCTGTGGGTACTTCAATGACTGTTCACGACTTCGTCTTTAAGTGAGCGCAGTCACGTTTCACGGCGCTGCAAAGACTCTCGTCGCCCTTTAGTGTCCTCGATAACGATGCTTTTCAGCATGGCAGGTTCCATCAACAGCGGACGCTTTCTCAGAATGGGCCTAAAGAATGTCCTGTTTTAGCGAAGATTGTGATTTTTCCCCCATTGTCCCCAAGTTTTGCCTTGAAATGCAGAATGCCCTTGACAAGCACATGAAGGCAGGCGCATTGTGACTGCGCTCATGTTTTTCAAGTTCATTCGTGCCAAAGCGCAAAGGAGCAACGCAGGTGTCCCCAGGATGAATACTCGCTCCCGCATTTTGCCTGATCTCTTGACCGGCCGTTGTTCGGTGTGTTCACCGCCGTGTCCATGGCCCGGGACACGGCCACAGACGCCGTTTGCCAAAGCGGAAGAGGATGTGCCCCAGACATTCTGGTCGATGTTGGCATTTGGCTCACTTGTGGGCCACCCTTCGCCTGGTCAGGCGATTACCGAGGAAAGCTGTGATTAAACACATGGTGCTATTCCGCTTTAAGTCTGAATGTCCCCTTGGCCTACGTGACCAGGTGTTAATGACTTTGAGCGAACTGCCGTCCCGGTTTCCGGCGATGAAGCGATTTGGTCTGGGTAATAACATCAGCGAACGAGACAACACGTTCTCGCATGTCATGACGATGGAGTTTACCGGTATAGACGAACTGCGCGCCTACCTGAATAGCGATGAGCATGAAAGCTTCATCCGCTCATCCTTTCGACCGGCGACCGATGCCCGCGCTATCGCGAGCTATTGGACCGAGAGTAATGGCAATCTTGAGGAGAACCCACAATGAGCACACCGGTGTTGCTATCTAACGGCGGATGCAATTGTTTCCGCGGTGACCAACGGTGCGCCCGCCTGGTGGTTGGCACTGTTGATGGGATCTTCGTTCTCACGCGCCAGGAAGGGGAATGGCGCATCGCTAACCGTGCCCTGGAGGGGTGCAATGTAAGTTCCGTAACTCACCTGGCATCGGGAACTCTGCTGGCGGCAACACATGGACTGGGCGTTGCTCGAAGTGTCGACGAAGGGGAGACCTGGGAGTGGTCTAATCAGGGGATCACGCAGTTCGATCTTTGGTCAGCTCGAGGCGGTCTTCTGCAAGGCCGAGATGTGGCCTTGGTCGGATCCATGCCGGCGCATCTGTTTTTGACGCGCGACGATGGCCTAAGTTGGCGGGAGCTTCCCGCTTTACAGCAGGTGCCCAGCTTTCCGTTATGGTTTTTTCCCCCGCCCCCGCGCCTTGGCCATGTCAAGGAAATCTATATCCATGAGGACCGTTTGTATGTGGGCATTGAAGTGGGTGCGCTGCTCGTCTCAAACAATTTTGGCGAGACCTTTGAGGACCTTTGCATCGACCCAGCACCGAGGGAATGTGACATACATCGGCTCGTCATCGACCCACGCGATCCGAAGCGGATGATCGCCGCGGTCGGACTTGTGGGTCTGATGCGTACCTCCGATGGCGGATCTACCTGGACTCGCGATCCCATTCTCACCAACATGGAATATCCGGATCCATTCGTGATGCATCCCGATACTCCGGACCTTCTATTCATGGCCACGGGGTTTGGCTGGCCACCCACGTGGTATCGCAACCGTCGAGCCCAGGGGAGGTTAGCCAGGAGTCGGGATGGAGGGGCCACCTGGGAGCGACTGCTGGGTGGTTTGCCCGATGGACAACGCGCGCTGTATAGCGCTCTTTCGCTACATTCACAACCAACCCGCTTCGAACTCTTCGCCGCCGATACGGATGGGCAGGTGTTTGAAAGCCAGGACGGGGGCGACCGGTGGAAGATCATCGCTGAAGTGGCGCCCGTATCTAAGGGCGAGTTTTATCGTGCTCTCGCAAAGGGACGCACAAGGATTGCAAGCGTCGACGACATCGTGGTCGATAAGGCGGCCGCGGAGCGCATGGCCAGTGTGCGATGAGAAGAACTTACCTGATCCTGGATCGGGTCTATCAATTACCACATTTCCAAAAAATAACCAGTACGGAGCGTCACCTATGAAATTCTGCGCACCCAACTCGATCGCACGTCACTTCTTCAAATGGTACCTCATTCTCTCAACCTTGCTGGTCGCTGCCGGTATTAAGGCACAAGGTACCTCGGCCTCTGTCACGGGATTCGTCACCGATGCATCCAACGCAAAGCTTGCCTCCGCGATGGTGACATTCACCAATACCGCTACCGGCGTAACCGGTACCGCAACAACCAATAGTGCGGGCTTATACCGGATTACAGGTCTGCTTCCAGGTAACTACACCGCGAAAGCCACGATGCAGGGATTCAAGACCGCGGCCCGGCCGGGCATCGATCTCCGCCTGGAAGATCAGGTCTCTCTCGACTTTACGCTGGATGTAGGGTCGGTTTCGGAGAGCGTGACCGTGGACGCCGGCGCGGCACTGCTCGAAACGCAGTCGCCCACGGTTAGTCAGGTTATCGAAGGCAGGCAGGTTGAGGAGACACCGCTCAACGGCCGGAACGTCATGAATCTCGTCACCCTTACCGCCGGTGTGGTAGGACAGGGCGCGACCAGCGGAGCAGCCATCAACAATACGAACGGCGGCGCCTTCACGAACACCTTAGGATTGGGCAACTATGAGATCGCCGGGGGTCTTGCCAATCAGAACTCCGTCTATGTCGATGGCGGTCCAATAAACTTTACACAGGGGCACGCTGTTCCATTCGCTGTTACTCAGGATGCGATACAGGAATTTCGCGTTGAGACGAGCGTCGTCAGCCCGCAATACGGAGAATTTGGTGGAGGCATTATCTCGTTTGCCACCCGGTCGGGCACGGGCCAGGTGCATGGGACCCTGTACGAGTATCTTCGCAATACGGATTTGAATGCCAATAACTTCTTCAATAATGAGACACATCAACCGCGGCCGGAATTCATTCAGAATCAATATGGCGCTACGATCGGCGGACCAGTTCCGCACAGTAAGGTATTTTACTTTGCCTCGTATGAAGGCTTTCGGCTGGCGCTTGGGGTGCCGAACGTGGGTCGTGTGCCGACACCGGCGGAATTGAGCGGCGACTTCACCGCAGATGCACCTATCTTCGACCCTCTGACTCCAAAACACCAGATTTACTGCATTGTCAATGGAGTCATGACACCGAACAGAATCTGCCAACCTGGCCAGGTAGGTTCCGGGTCTACCATCGATCCAACATCCAATGTGGTTGGCAATGTCGTCAAGTATTTTCCTACACCAAACACTACCACTGCCGGTCCAGCAATCAACTTTTCGCAAAATGGCGAGGCTTTCTCGACGTTCAGCCAGTACAATTTCCGTGGCGACGGGAGCCTCGGAAGCAAACAAAAGTTGTTTGCCAGATATACTTTGCTGAAAAGGAATCAAAGGGGCACCAAATTTCTCAACAACCCCATTGGACCTACGTCAGGCTCGGCCGGTATCGTAACAACACAGCAAGCTGTCGTCGGCGATACCATTATTCTCGACGCCACATCGGTGGTCGATCTTCGCGCGTCTTATGTTCGTTACTACAGCGTTTCACTGCCTGTGGCGACGAACGTCAACCTGGCTGAATTTGGACCCAATTGGGCAGCGATTGCACCACAAGTTTCCTATCAGGTATTTCCAGATGTTTCGATCACAAACAACATTCCCGAACCATTTGCCTTGCTGGACATCAGTGGACCTTCTCCCTATAACAACTACATCTTGTCGGGTACTTATTCAAAGACGCTTGGACGCCACTCACTCAGTTTTGGCGGCGAGGCACGTCAAAGAGAGGAATATTTCAATCCAGACCAGTTTCCTCTTGGGAACTTCGTCTTTGCCGGCTCCGCCACCGCCTGCGCAAGCGGTTGCATCAGCGCAACAGGAACGTCGATCGCGAGTACCGCTGCCGGCAGCGGCGCCACTCCGGATGCCGATTTTGTCATCGGTACCATCACTTCCGCGGCTGTAACTTTCACGCAGGTGGCCTTTCCGAGCGCCGTAAATCATTATGGCGGTATCTTTGCCAACGACCAGTTCCAGCTTGCGCGGCGTCTCACCATAACGGCCGGGTTACGCTACGAGCTTCCGGGAGGATTCACCGAAAAGCACGATCGCAACACAGTCCTTCTTCCGCAGTTAGCCAATCCGCTGGTATTAGTCAATTCAAGTGCTTATCCCAGTCGCAGCGATGTGAATTCCCACCTAACCCTTTTTTCTCCGCGCGTGGGTCTAGCATTCGAACCTTATACCGGAACCTCTTTCCGCGCGGGCTACAGCCTCGCTTATCTACCCGTAGATACTGTCGTTACCGCGGCGCCGGCTGGGTCTCCGGTTAACGGTGCGACCACATTTGTCACCGCCGGGAGTAAGTTGAGTAACCCGCTTCCTGGAGGTAATGTCATTCTGCAGCCCATAGGCCGAGGTTACGCTACGAATCCCGCCAAGTTCCTTGGACAGACCATCCAAAGCCGTGTTCCAAATGCGCGTTTTCCGTACCTCCAGCAGTGGAACGCCACGGTACAGCAAAGTGTCAGCAACAGCGCAGTCTTTCAGTTTGCCTACTTGGGAGCCCGCGGCGACCACATGCCGGTCTATAACAGTATCGACCTCAACCAGTTGCCGGACCAATACGATGGTCTCCCTGCCGCCACAATCACGGCAATGGCAGGCCCGAACCCGACCGTACCCGGAGGCATACTGCGCCCCTATCCGATGTACCAGAACGTCAATCAAACCGCGCCCTTGGTCGGTGATACTTACTATCATTCTCTGCAAGTCACTTTTAATAAGCGCTTCTCCAGTGGAGGCACCCTTCTGGGCAACTATAGCTGGTCGAAGTTCCTGGGCAACGCTGAATCTACGAATGCGGGTATCGAGAGTCATCCGCAAGGTTTAATTCAGGATTACAACAATCTACGTGGTGAGAAATCTTATCTGAGCTTCGATCTGCCTCAACGTCTGGTGGTCAGCTACATCGTCGACCTGCCCGTCGGCAAGGGCAAGCGATTTCTGGCAAATAGCAATGGATTGGTGGAACAGATTGTCTCAGGATGGAACGCCAGCGGCATCAACACTTTCCAAAGCGGCTACCCGGAGGCGATAACGGCGACCGCAAACCTCCTGAGTACGTCTTACGGCGCAGGGACGATTCGGCCTAACGTGGTTGCGGGATGCACGAAAGCCATTCACGGCCCCATCGTCTCGCGGGTGCAGGCCGGCCAGCCCTTTATCAACTCCGCATGCTTCACCGCTCCAGCTGCCACCAGCTTCGGCAACGAGCCTCGTACAGATGGCTCAATACGCGACCAAGGGGTCGACAATTGGGATTTCTCGATCGGTAAAACTACACCGATCCACGAGAACGTCGCCCTGGTATTTCGTGCGGAGGCCTTCAACGTCATCAACCGTGTACAGTTTGGAGATCCTAACCTCAGTTCAGCCAGTGCTTTGTTCGGCATTGTCACAACGCAGGTCAACTCACCCCGCTTATTGCAGTTCTCCTTACGTTTGAACTACTAGAGCGACTATCCGTACCTCTACGAAACTGGAAGACAACGCTGGGATGACCGAGCAAGGAGCACTTGGTGAAGCATAAGTCGAACAACTTAGTTTCAGTGGCCACCTTAGCTATGGCAATCATGTCTTCGGCTTCATTTGGCGCGGCGCAGGATAAGGCTTCCCACGCACTCGCGGGCAAGGACGCGTCGTGCGCTGGGACACGGGATATTCAGCTTGTCAACGGGAAGATCCTAACCATGGATGGAAAGAACTCCGTCACTCCCTCCGTAAACATTAAGAACGGGCGCATCGTCGCGGTTGGAAACATAGGTGATCGCAGTATGACCCCGTGTACGCGGCGAATCGATCTTCATGGCCGCACCGCAATACCCGGTATCATCGACAACCACATCCACATTGTTGCGATTGGCAGGCGGCCGGGCTTTGACGCCCCGCTCGATACCGCCGCTTCTATTCCAGAGATTGTGCAAAAAATTCGGGAGCGAGCTGAGGTCACGCCTGTGGGCGAATTTGTTACCTGTATCGGAGGATGGGCGACGGATCAGTTATCGGAAAAGCGGCTGCCGACGATTGCCGAACTGGACACGGCCGCTCCAAACCGTCCGGTTTTACTGGTGACGAATCTCAGCACACATGGAGTCACCAACAGCCTCGGCAAAGCGTTCTTTCAATCGCATCAAGTTACCTTTGAGAACGGTGAGATTGCGAAGCCTGCAGGCATCCTACGGGCGGTATTTCTCCTTAAGAACGCAATGAGTCTGGAGCAACTCAAGCGAAATACCGAGTATGCCATGGGTTCGGCCGCCAGTGTCGGTATCACGACGGTCATGGATATGGGCTCACAACCCTTTACGGGCACAGACATTGATACCATCGGCGCCTATGACCCAATCGTTGGGTATGATCCATTGTTGGCGCTCGCGAGGGAAAATAAACTGAAGATCCGGTACCGTCTCAATCTGATCTCCTGGGATTCGACACCGGATCTACCATTGCTGAAGGCAAGGCTGCAAAATTCCTTTCCCAGTTTCGGCAACGATATGATCGGAACCGCCTGTATCGGAGAGTCCATCTGGACATTCAACGGACCCGGTGGTGTCGGCAGGGGCGTACCCGCGCCCGCATATACGGATGCGGCGCGCATGGTCGCAAAGCGCGGCTACTGCTATGAACAACATTCGCTGACCGCCGAATCGAATCGTGCGATTACATCTGTATGGGAAGACATTAACTCCACGATCCCGCTCAAGGATCTCCACTGGCGGATCGCTCACGCCTGGGACATCGATCAGTCAAACGTCGAACGCTTAAAGGCGATGGGAGTTGGAATTGGTATCATCAGTACACATAAGATACCGTTGCGCATGATTCTGAACAGTGGCATTCACGTTGGAGCGTCGTCCGACAGCAGGAATATATTTCCAACCGATCCCTGGATAGGCATCCAATACATGGTAACCGGAAAAGACAGAGCGGGGATCATGGATAACCCTGATCAAACGGTCACGCGCATGGAAGCGCTGCGCCTGTATACCGCTGACAACGGCTGGTTCCTTAACGAAGAGCAATCGCTGGGAACAATCGAGGTTGGAAAGTTCGGAGATGTCGTAGTGCTGAGCAAGGACTACTCAGACCCAAAGGAGGTGCCGGACGATGCGATCGGACGCTTGACTTCGCTGCTTACCATTGTGAATGGACAAGTAGTTTATGACACGGGAATACTTGGCAAGTCCAAATAGCTTTGTGCGGGCCAGGCAAAGGTTCAGCGTTCCCCGTTGCTTGGGTATAGTTATGGGTGCTCACGTCCGAAGCTGAACATCCGTAAAGAGTGCGATAAGTTTTGCATCGCCTAAGAATTGTCCTACTCTTACCAGAGTCTCGGGGCAAACATAGTCACACTTGCAGGAGAACTCTCCATGTCCGTCACAGACTTTCCAACTCATCCCGTCGACACCTCAGTTCCTGTAGATCGCGACTGGCTTACTGTGCTGGCGTGCGGCGTCTGCTACCTGCTCTCTGTCGGTACTTTGCTGGTGTATGTCTTTGGGGTCTTCGTCCGCCCGCTGGCCGGCCAATTTCATTGGACCCGCACTGAGGTGGCAACTGCGCTGGTCACCGGCCAATTAACGGTTGCTGTCAGCGGCCCCCTTTGGGGGTGGCTCCTGGATCGCTTCGGACCGCGCCGCGTCATTCTGCCCTCTGCAATCGGTCTCTCGCTCGCCTTTGCGTCGCTGTCGCTGCTTACCCCTCCTGTGTGGCATCTTTATGTGCTTTACGCCCTTTTTACGCTGCTGGGCGGCGGCGCGTCCCCTATTGGCTACGCCGCAGTGCTGGTGCGCAGCTTTGAGCGCCACCTCGGCTTGGCGCTCGGACTTTCGCTCATGGGAATTGGTCTCGGGGCAACGCTGCTCCCTTCCATCGCGCAGTGGTTCGTCGGTCACTATGGTTGGAGGTCGGCCTATGCGGCGCTGGGCCTGGTCACTCTCGTAGTCACGGTACCTTCGGCTCTGGTGGCGACGCGCAACGCTCGCCTGCCGCTTCCCAATCGCGTTCGAGATCGCGTCGATATCCTTCCTCTCATCTGGACACGCGCCTTCCTGGTGACGTCCGCTGCCTTGATGTTGGTCGCCATAGCCTCGGGCGGCGCCTTCGCCAGCCTCGTTCCCATGCTTGTCGATCGCGGCAACAATCCAGCCGAGGCCGCCCGGATTGCAGGCCTGGCCGGCATCTCCGTCATCGCGGGACGAGGCGGAATTGGTTGGCTACTGGACCGCTTTAACGCCGCCCGGCTCCTCGCGCTGGTCTGTGTCGCGGTGGTAACCTCGCTGCTCTTGCTTATCTATGCGCACGGCAGATTGCCCGATGCATTCGCGGCTCTTTTGCTGGGCTCGGTTCTCGGCGCGGAAGTCGACTTCACCGCCTTCACGATCCGCCGCTACTTCAGCAACGCTGCCTTCAGCCGCCTTTACGGGGTTGCCTTCGGCCTGTTCGCACTTGGCATCGGCATCGGCCCTTTGCTGCTGGGCATGAGCTTCGATCGCTTGGGGGGCTACAACCCAGGCCTCGAACTTTTCATCGCGCTCAGCCTTATTGCAGCACTCGCCACGTTCGCGATGCCCTCCTATCAAGCTCCCTCAACCGCTTGTTGAGGGAAGAGCGGGACACGGAGTTCCTGAATGCGTCGATGTCCTTCCAGGATATCGGGACCATGCTGAGAAAGTAGGTATGCCCGTGGTCACTGTTTCCCTGGAAGAACAGGTAGGTCTTCCCATGCGCCTGCAGGATGCCGGGATGACCGGATTCCAAGGAGTTCCAGGTTCCGGCAGCTCCATCTGGCAATTTGGCAGGAAAGGAGAGTCGGAGAGCCGGGCCCAATGAATTGCGTCTACACTGCTCGCGACGCCTATCTGCTGCGGCTGGTTGTTGTAAGCGCCTGCGTAGAAATAAAGTAGGTGTCTCCGCGCCGGACGACGCTCGGAGCCTCGATACATAGCTGCTCCCAAGGAAGTTGCGGTGCAAGGATGGGTGCCTGGGTATAGCCGGCGAATTCCCAACAGCTGACAAACTTATTGGTGATGGAGCCTGCGCTGGCAAGAAAATGGCGATTTTGTCCGAATGGAAGAACGTAGGAGTAACTTACGTTCACAGACTGAGGTGCGATGCCGCCGATGTTTCCATAGGAGTCGTTCGTGGTGAGCGGATTCACGAAGTTTTCGGTTCCGAGCACCCGGATCCACTCGTACTCCAGATTGAACTGAACCCCCGATTCGAACCTTTTGTGCAGTCCGACCTGCAGCGCGTTGCCGTCGGAGTGGAAGATCGGATCGTCCTGCAGGAAGATCGATGCGAACGGCTGGACGGGACGCTTGGGTTGCAGCGGTCCGCCCGAAGGCGCTGGCTGGTTAATGTCGGGTGCGGTGCCGCCCGGTCCGTTGGAGTTGTTCTCCCGCAGATTATGCTGGCCCACGGATCGGGGTCGCAGATGCAGACGGCCTCTGGCGCGAGTTCCTTTGTCGGGAGGTCCTAACACTCCAATCTTCGTGGATCTGGAACCCTTGTTGAAAACGGCTCTCGCCACTTCACGCCCCTCGAACCAGCGCCTTGAGCTCCGAAAATTCCAAAATCGTCCATTAGGGCCGACCATTTACTTTTACGATCTTTCGATCCTGCTCATCAGCCTCCCACTATTTCGCGTCTGCCTCGTCTCTTCTCTGTTCATTCCAACCCGGAGAGGATTCGCCATATGCTAAAAGCCGCGCTCATTCTTCTCGCTTGCGCTCTTGCGCCGGCCTTGAGTTCATTCGCACAATCTCCTGGAACCTCGAACGATCTGCCTGCCTTCGACGCCGCGACCATTAAGCCGCCGATTCGGCAGCCCGCTACCAGAAGGGCGGCTTCTACGGCGAGCCGGGCGGACGCGTCTTCCTTGGCGTAAACCTCAGGATGCTCGTGCAATATGCCTTCAACCTCCAGGAATACCAAATCTCCGGGGTGCCGGACTGGACCGTTTCGCGGCGTTTTGAGATCAATGCCGTACCTCGATAACTCGCTCTCGCGCAACATCAAGGTGGCCAACGCGGAGCCCACCGCCGAGCAAAGGCTCATGCTGCAGAGCCTGCTGCGCGACCGGTTCGGTTTTAAATACCATCTGGAGACCAGGATGGGAGATGTCTACCTCCTCACCCGCGGCAGCAAGCCGCTTTTGTTCGAGCCACCGAAAGACAACAGCTTCGACCCACGCGCAATCGTGATGTTGAAGCAGGGCGGCATCGCGGACGGTGAGGCAGAAGGAAGCAACACTACCACCGATTATCTTGCGTTCCGGCTCAGCCGCTATCTTCAACTTCCGGTGCTGAACCAGACCGAAATCATGGGCTCATACGACTTTTATCTGGCGCCGAACGATCCTGACAATCAGGATGTCGTCTCGGCTGTAACCAGCGTGGTGGACCGCCTCGGCCTA
This sequence comes from uncultured Acidobacteriaceae bacterium, assembly GCA_964245315.1. Classification (GTDB taxonomy): domain Bacteria; phylum Acidobacteriota; class Terriglobia; order Terriglobales; family Acidobacteriaceae; genus Edaphobacter. The sequence goes on from CAXTMK010000003.1 coordinate 29,347, forward strand.
AAGCTCAAACGCGGCCGCGGCGCCGTCCAGACGCTCGTCATCGACCATGTCGAAGCGCCTTCAGGGAACTAGTTCGAAGGCCTCGGTTTTGCGCGAAGATCGACGACAACGTACTCGGATGGGATGGCGAGGACGCCTGGATCGGGTTCGCTTCTGGACAGGATGGCCAGGTGGATGGCCACGGTTCCTTCACGCGGATCGATGCGGGTGACGGAGATGTTGTTTTTCAGGTCGGGCGAGTACCAGAACTCGCGCGTGAGGGTAAGGGTGCGATCGTTGCCGACAGCTCCGGGAAGAATGGTAGTGGTCTCGCGAGTGCCGATGACGTTCAGGCCCTCGGCAGTTTGCTCACCGAGGCTTTCCCGTGTCAGGATTCGCTTTCCGCCATCGAAGGGCCCCGCGGGCTGAAGAGACACGGTCAGCCGGGGGTGATATCCCGTAATCGTGCATCGGCGCGTAGCAATCGTGCATTCGGTGAAGGTGTGGGTGAGCGGATCGAGAACCTGGAAGATATGCAGCGTCTTTTGCGGGTCGGTACCCAGCACAGCGAAATGGTGACGCTCGCGGTAGATACGGCCCTGCGAGTCACGGATGACCTTTGATGTCTCGGACGTGACGACTGAGCTGCCGCCCACAACGGGGACAGTGCGGACGATGGTGTCTGTCCCGATGAAAGGAAGGCCCGGGAAGGGCAGCACCTCGATGCCGGCGGTTACGGTCTGCGTTTTTCCGTCCGGCCCGCGCTCGACCGCCGACTGCGCGAACCCGGGTTGCGTGAGCGCGCCGAACAGGATGCCGGTAAGCGCGATGCCGACTGCTTGCCGCATGACAACCTCTCCCCCTTGGGAAACAGCAAAATCTTACCATGAGGGATCTCGCATTGAACTGCTGCATGCCGCGATTCTCGTTGCTCTACGCCGCACAGACAGCCATCAGCTGATCCGCATAGGCAATGGCCTTATTTTTGCCCGTCTTCTTCGCCGCGTACATCGCCTCGTCCGCATGCGACAGCAGCATCTCCCACGACGGCACGCCTGCATCCGCGCTGGCAACGCCGATGCTTACCGTCAGAGCCGCCGGCCCCGCATCCTGCTCCCGCAGCAGGCGCTGGAACCTCTCCGCGAAGTTTCTTGCTCCCTGCAGGTCCGTGCTCGGCAGAATCACGCCGAACTCTTCGCCGCCCAGTCGCGCCGCCACGTCGCCCGTCCGGATGGCCCCTTGCAGGACCCGTCCCACAAGCCGCAATGCCTCATCGCCCGCCGCGTGTCCGTACGAGTCGTTGCGGTGCTTGAAGTTGTCCACATCCATAATCAAGATCGACAGCGGCACCCGATGCCGCTTCCAGTCGTCGAATTCAACTGCAGCGCGCGCCGCAAACACTAACCGCGTATTCAGCCTGGTCAAAAAGTCGATGGTGGCCTGCTCTTCCAGCTGGCGATTTGCATCCTGCAGCCTGGCTGCGAGCGTCTGCAGGTCAGCGTTCGCCTGCTCCAGCGCCTTGCGCTGCTGACGAAGCTCCAGGCGGGCCTGCACCTGCGCCGCCAGAATCAAGAGCGCATCCCGCTGGTTCTCGTCCAGCCTCCGCGGCACCGTATCGACCACGCACAGCGCCCCGATGGGCGCGCCATCCGCCGCCAGCAGCGGAACACCCGCATAGAACCGAACTCCGGGATTGCCCATCACATGCGCGTTTTCAGCAAAGCGCACATCCTGGGTGGCGTCTTCGACGATAAACATCTCCGGCTGCTGGATTGCATGCGTGCAGAAGGAGAGGTTGCGATGGGTTTCGCGCACCGCCGTCCCCACCATCGCCTTGGACCATGTCCTATGCTCATCCACCAGGGAGACGAGGCTCATCGGTGTGCCGCAGATCACAGACGCCAAACGCACCAGGTCGTCGAACTCCTTCTCCGGAGCCGTATCGAGAATAATGAGCGCCAGCAGCGCCGCCAGACGTGTGCTTTCCGTCATCGAGATCCCTTCCATCTCTCCGTCTAAACTGCTTTCGTCAACCTAAACTGCTGTGGTCAGCGTACTTCCCACCGCCGAAAACACCGTCCCCACGGAACTCGCCACGTTCTTCAGCGCCGCGACCGCACCCAGCCCGAGCAGCCCCGCGATCAACGCATACTCAATCAGATCCTGCCCCAGTTCCTCTTCCAGAAATCGCTTCATCTTCACCCCCCTTGTCCCTGATGTTATTCTCACCCGAAACCGGCGCCCGAAGGCTGCAACTCGGGTCTCAGCCAATGCCACAAACCGGTTAGCACGAATCCGGCATCCCGTGGCACGGGGTGCGTCGAATCTCTTCCGTCCACCGTCTCCCTATGTAGAATGGCCTTATCCGCAAGCCTTTATGACCTTGACCACTCCAGCGCCGCGCGGTCCGCATTGTGTCCTCCTGGTATTCGCCGCGCTGCTCTGCTCGAACGCATTCGCGCAAAAGAAGCCTGTCCCCGCGCCGGACCAGGAACCCAACATCGTCGCCAACATCACCGGCACCACCGAGGTCGGCACCATCAACGGCGTCGGCTACCGCATCGACATCCCCGCGATCTGGTTCCAGAACCCGCAGCGCGCGCTGATTGTGTACTTCCACGGCTACTCGGAGGGTGTCTTCACCTACCACGCCGACGGTCCGCTGAACGAGCAGACCCAGCCGCTGTACGATCGCGGCTACGCCATCATCCAGTCCGCGTACTCCGGCCCCGGCTGGGCGCTCGCCGAGGCCTACCCCGAGACCGAAGAACTGCGCCAGTACTTCCTCAGAAAATACGCGCGGCCCACCGAAGGCAAAAAAGGCGTCAGGCAGATGGAGACGATCGTCGTCGGCGGCAGCATGGGCGGCGCCCTGGTAGTAGCCGAACTCGAACTGAATCCTCAACCGTTCGCCGGCGGCGTCGACTTCTGCGGCTCCGTCGGCCCCACGGACTTAGCTTTTCAGCGGCGTTTCGCGTGGCGCGCCGCCTTCGACTTCTACTTCCCAGGCCTGATGCCTCCGCTCGTTCCCTCGCCGCCCGACTTCCAGGAGACGCACGCTCTGCGGGTCAAAGTGATGGACGCCCTCAAGGCTAACCCCGCCGCGTCCGCCGCGCTGCACGGCCTGATGGACCTGCACAGCGACCGCGACATCGCCGACGACATCGTCTACTTCACCTACGTCGTCGCTGACCTGCAGCGCCGCGCCGGCGGCAATCCGTTCGACAATCGCAACTTCCTCTATACCGGCACCGGTTCTGTTAACACCGCGACCGACAACGCCCTGAACGACGGCGTCAGGCGCTACGCCGCCGATCCCAGAGCGCGCGAATATCTGCTCCACCACTACACCCCGACCGGCCGCTTGACCAGGCCGATGCTGGCGCTGCACACCACCTACGATCCACGCATCCCCGGCTCCACGCTGACTGTCTACGCTGAGCAGGTCGCCATCGCCGGCTTCTCCCAGAACCTGATCCAACAGTATGTCCACCGCGACGGCCACTGCGCCTTCACCCAGGACGACGTAGGCCGCACCTTCGACGAATTCGTGCAGTGGATCCACGCCAACAAACGGCCACCCGCCGGCCTGCTGCCGAAGTGAACGATGGCCGGTTAGTCCTGCGACTTTTCGTCGTTTAGCTGGCTGGGGAGTTCGAGCGCTACGAGGCCGATCTTCGTTCCGCCGTCCTTCTGTTCTATGCCGACGATGTGCTGGCGCTGGCGCGAGCCGGCCTTCAGCTCATCTTTGGAGTCGTCGTTCCAATCGGTCTTGCCGCCGTGGTTGTTGTTGCACGTAAGCCCGTCCTGCGTGTGATCGGGAGTGCCGACCGCATGACCGTCCCGGCACTGAATAACCGCGCCATAGCGGGCCATATCCTTGCGGTAGAAAGCAGTGACTTTATCGGGCGAGTCGGTTGTCTGGTAGCTCAGTGCCTTGACGCCAAGGTGGAAGCTGCCGAAGCTGAAGTTGACGTCGGCCGAGCCGCTGTCCTTGTTCTCCTTCAGCAGCGTGGCGCCCGGGTACACAGCCAGGTTGACTCCATCCTGAACCGCGGATTGGTCCGTCTTGACGCTCATGCCGCCGAAGGGCGTGGGGAGTTTGACGTCTTCGTTGTCGCCGTTCTTGTGCTCCTCGACCCGGCAGCCGGTTGCCAGCGCCAGAGTGATTGCCATTGCCGGGATGGTAAGAAATGCCTTCGTCATCGTTCGCTCCCTCGGACCTTAGAGGAAATATACGCGGGTGGCGGAGTCGAAGTTCCGCAAAATTGCGCGATCTATCGTTTTCCGAGGTCGCAAGGCATGGTTAACCCTTCAGAATCTGCATAAATTCCTCTGTTCGGAGCGGGCGCGAATCCCCTATACTTGCCCCATATGGCCCCTCAGGAGCCAATCCGCAAGCGCCCCTCCGGCCCGCAACCGGCGCGCGAGATCCCCGACAAGCTCTACTTCCGCATCGGGGAGGTCGCGAAGCTGTGCGAGGTGCCGGCCTACGTGCTGCGCTTCTGGGAGGGTGAATTTCCGCAGCTGAAGCCCAACAAAGGCGGCACCGGGCAGCGCCTGTACCGGCGGCGCGATGTCGAAATGGCGCTGCGCATCAAGTCGCTGCTCTACGACGAGGGCTATACCATTCCGGGCGCACGTGCGGCCTTCAAATCCGAGCTGCGCACCGGCAAAGACCCACAAACCGGCGCAGGTGCCGGGGATGCGCGTACCGTCGATCCCAAGCACCTTCTGGCGCTGCAGAAGGATCTGCGCGAGATCTTCGCACTGCTCTCGAAGCCGGTGAGCGAGCGTCAGGCTGTGCAGGCAATCCGGGCCTCGCGCCCGAAAGAGCAGGCTGCGCCGGCTCCGATGGAGTTTCCGAAGCCCAAACTGATGAAGCCGGCGATGGTGCCGAAGGAGAAGGCCTCCGATCTGTTCAGCAGCCTCTTCGACTTCGACGACCTGCCTCCGACTGCCTGAAGTGAGCTCAACCACCCCGCGTTCCAATCTCTTCAGCCTTTCGCGGCAGCACTCGGCGTCCTCCGCGACGCTGCTGCTGATGCTGTCGTCGCTGCTTTCGAGCGTGCTCGGGCTGGTGCGTACCAAGTACATCGCCTATGTCTTCGGGGCGGCGCGCGTCAACGATGCCTACCAGGCGGCGTTTCAGCTGCCGGACATGATCGCATACTTTCTGGTGGGCGGGGTCGCCTCCATCAGCTTGATAACGATCCTGAATCGCCACCGCGAGGCCGGCGACGAGGAAGGCGCCGATCGCGCGCTCTCGGTCGTGCTGCTGGCCATGCTGGTGGTGCTGGGCGCGGCGGTTTTGCTGGCGGAGCTCCTTGCCCCGGTCTACACTCGCCTCTTCTTCGGCAGCTTCGACCCGGAAACTTCCAGGCTCTGCACGCATCTGACGCGCATGCTGCTGCCGGCGCAGCTATTCATCTTCGCGGGCGGCGTACTCGGGTCGCGGCTGTTAGTGCGCAAAATCTTCCTGTACCAGGCCGTTACGCCGCTGATTTACAACCTGGCCATCATCCTCGGAGGAGTGCTGCTGGCGAAGTACTGCGGCATCGACTCGCTTGCCTGGGGCGTGCTGGGAGGTTCGGCAATCGGCTTCTTCATCCTGAACGCAATCGGAGCCGCACGCAGCGGACTGCGCTTTTACCCGATTCTGAACCTGCGGCATCCGGCCTTCGTCGAGTGGCTCAAGCTGTCGCTGCCGCTGATGATCGGCGTCTCCGTGGCGATGGCCGACAAGTGGATCCTGAGCCACTATGCGGCCGCCGACAGCGGGGGCATCTCGCGCCTGAACTACGCGAAAACGCTCTTCAACGCTCCCTTGACGATTGTCGGCGCGGCGGCCGGCGCGGCTTCGCTGCCATTCTTCTCGTCCCTGTTTGCAAAAGGCGAGATGCACGAATTCAACGCCGCGGTGAACCGTTCCGTCTCGCGTCTGCTCGCCACGGCTTTCCTGCTGACGGGATGGATGGTGGCGCTGGCGAATCCGATCGTGGACCTGCTGCGCGGCGGCAGGTTGTCCCAGGCGGACGCATCGGAGACGGCGAAATATTTTGCCATCTTTGCACTGTCGCTGGCGCTGTGGTCGGCGCAGGGTATCTATGCGCGGGCGTTCTACGCGGCCCGCAACACGCTGGTGCCGGCGGTCTCGGGGACCATCGTGACCTGTGTTTCGATCCCTGTTTATGCGCTGCTGTTCCATCGCATCGGCGTGGATGGGCTGGCGATTGCGTCGGATATCGGCATCCTGACGCATACGGTCGCACTGGCGATTTTGCTGCATCGGTATAGGTTGGTTAGCCTGGCTAGTCTGGAGTTTGGGGAGATCTTCCGATCGGCCTTTGCGGCGATCCTTGCGTATGCCGGAGCCGCGGAGGCGCTGAAACTGGGTTGGATCGGAGTGTCCAGGGGATTTCTGCCCGATATCGTCACCGTGGCGCTGGGCAGCCTGATCTGGGCGGGACTTGCGCTACTGGCGCTGAAGGTTACGGGGTCGAAGTTGTTAGAGCAGTTGAGACGCACAAAGACACCATAGTCTTCGCAGCGATCCCACTCATCGCGAGAGACAAGTGCGCGATGAATGGGGCACAGGTCGTATCCGCTTTTATCCGTTTTTCTCTTTGATCCCCGTAAGCTTTGTCTTACAACTCCTTCGCGTCCTCATACTCTTCGTTCCAGGCCATCTGGATCGCCTCCAGCAGCGGCTCGCTCGACTTCAGCGGATCGCCGATAAAGCCGGGAAGGTCCATCACGTAGAGGCGCAGGTCGGTGAAGCGCACGCTGAAGGGTTCGATCTCGGGGTACTTTTCCTGCAGCTGTATTCCGATCTCTTCGGAGTCGTTCCAGTTGATCTCGCGGGGCATGAAGATTCTCCTCTGCCCAGTCTACCGGGTATACAGCAGGACGCGCTTCTCGTTGGGTTGAAGTGGGTCAGGCGGGGCGCCAGTCCATACGTCGATAGCATGCCGGCGTGCCTCGTCCATCGCGACGAACGCCCAGATAATGCCGCCGATGATCCCTATGGCAAGCGCGGGTGGGTTGCCGGAGATCAGGCCGCCGAGGAAGCAGCCTGCCACGATCCCGCCGAGGACCGCTGGAACGACTCGTTGTTTCACCTGATAGACGGCATCGATATGACCGGCCGGAAAGGTGAATCGCGTCTTGCGGTCGAGGTCAGTACAGGTGAGTTCGGAGGCATCGACGCGCTGCAGACGGCAGCGGGTGAAGTTCGCGGGGCCGTAGGTATTTACGTCAGTCTCAACAACCAGCATTGTGCCGTGTTTCGTGGCTTGCAGACGTGGCCAGTCGCCGGTTTGAGCCTTCGCCGACAAGGCCAGCAGGAGGAAAGCGGATGCTGCAAGAGGAAGCTTCATGAGTCGAAGCTAGCGGTTCGGCCTTCAGCTCCGTGAGGCGATTGTGACACTTTCGGAAGCGTCACACTTACGCACCTCCACCAGCGTCGAATAAAAAGTAGCGCCGCCGCCGATGTCGGTCAGACGCTCGGAGGTGAGCGCGTTGACGTTGGCGCCGCGGCCGGAGAGGTCGCCGCCCAGCTTGGCCCAGTCGAGCCGCGCGGCGACGACCCCTTTGCCGACTTTTGCGTTCGTGTTCGCGACCAGCACGATGCGTCCGCGATGGTTGAACACTTCTACCGCGTCGCCGGGCACCACGCCGCGGGCCGTGGCGTCGTCCGCGTGCATCTCCAGAATGCCGGCGGTGGCCGCTTCCATGCGCTGGTGCGTGGGTTGGTTGGCGAAGGTGGAATTCATGTAGTTGTCGGCCTTGCGCGGCAGGAACTCCAGGGGGAAGTCGCTGGATTCGGCTCCGCCGCGGGATTCTATAGGCGCGGTGAACACAGGAACCGGCAGCAGTTCGCCCTTGCCGCTGGGCGTGCGAAACCACTCCGGGGATGAGAAGGGCAGGGAATTGGCCGGCAGCGCGAGCGGGATGTGGCCTTCCCGTTCGAGCCGCTCGCGGGTGATGCCGGCGAACCAGGGATCTCGTGTTTCGAGCGATTGCTCGATGAGGTCGTCGACAGAGTCGTTGAAGCAGGCGTCGTCGAAGCCCATGCGGCGGGCCAGCGTGGCGAACAGCGCGACGTTGTTGCGGACCTCGCCCAGCGGCGCGATGGCCTGCATGCTGACCTGCGCGAAGAGGTGTCCGTAGGCGCCCTGCACATCCTTGGTTTCGAGGAAGGTGGGCGCGGGCAGCAGGATGTCGGCGTAGTCGGCGGTGTCGGTAAAGAATTGCTCGTGCACGACCGTGAACAGATCGTCGCGACGCAGGCCGCGCAGCACGGCGTTCTGGTTGGGCGCAACCGCCGCGGCGTTGGAGTTGTAGACGAAAAGAGTCTTGATCGGAGGGTCGGGGATCTGGGTCAGCGCCTCGCCCAGCTGGCTCATATTGATGGTGCGCGCCGGGCGGCCGAGCGGCGAATTCAGCATCAGCTCGGGCATCTGTAGCGCGTTGTTATTGAAGGGGAACGAGCCGCTGGTTGAAAGCTGCAGGCCTCCGCCGCGATGCTTCCACGCACCCGTGATGAGCGGCAGCATGCATACCGCGCGGGCGGCGGTGCCTCCATTTTCGCTGCGCTGGATGCCATAGTTCAGCCGGATGACGGCAGCCTTCGCCGTGGCGTAGGCGCGGGCGAGGCGTTCGATCGTCTCGGCCGCGATGCCCGTAATTGCAGCCGCGGTCTCAGGCGAGTGCTCGGGCCTGAGCGCGTGCGCTCGCAGTTCTTCGGCTCCGTTTGTGCAGGCCGCGAGATAGTCTCGATCTTCCAGTCCATCGCGGAAGATGACATGCATCATCGCGAGCGCGAGCAGCGCGTCCGTACCGGGGTTGATCGCCAGATGCTCGTCCGCGAGCGCGGCGGTGCGTGTCCGGTAGGGGTCGATGACGATCAGGCGCGCGCCGTTGCGGCGGGCCTGCTCAATGAACGGCCACAGGTGGATGTTGTTGCCGTGGATGTTCGCGCCCCAGGCGATGACCAGGCGGGCGTGCGCGAAGTCCTGCGGCGACGTTCCGAGCTTGACTCCGTAGACCGACAGCAGCGCGGCTCCGCCGGCGGCGGCGCAGATGGTGCGGTCAAGCTGCGACGCTCCCAGGCGATGAAAGAACCTTCGGTCCATCGACCCGTAGCCGAGCTGGCCGATGGTGCCGGCGTAGCTGTAGGGGAGGATCGATTCAGGGCCGAACTCGTTTGAGATCGCCTGTAGCTTCGTGGCAATCGTATCGAGCGCTTCGTCCCAACCGATGCGCTCGAACGACTCAAGCTCGCGCCCGTGGACGAGGGGGGATTTGGGTACACCCAGCTTGCGCCGCATGGGGTAGAGCAGGCGGTCGGGCGCGTAGACGCGGTCGAGATACTTCGCCACCTTCCCGCACAGAAAGCCGCGCGTAACCGGATGCGCGGGGTCGCCCTGCACCTTGGTCGCCCGGCCCGAGGCAGTCGAAACCGTGACCAGCACGCCGCAGCTATCCGGGCAATCGAGCGAGCAGACGGCGTGAACGGTTTTGGTTTCGGGCACCGGCATATCCTGTCTTGTATTCTAGTGCCGCAAACGCAGAAGCCTCCCGGTCGGGAGGCTCTTGCGCTGGAAGCTGCGAGCGAGCTTACTGGGTAACGCCGCCGCCGAGCTTCGCTTCCTTCCTCTGCTCGTTGATCTTGCGGGCATCCATGTTCTTGTGGGCCCACTGGTCGGCGGAATCCAGATCGGCCTTGATCGCGGGTGCATTTCCGCACTCCAGGTCGGCCTTGCGCCGCGCCATCAGGCTGAGGTAGGTCATCGCCTCCTCATAGGTAGCGTTGATACCGACCGCCTTCTGCAGATACTGGTTGCCCTCGTCGACGAGCGGGGTATTCTCCGACACGAGCTTGGCGCAGCCGGGCTTGGAGATCTTCACGTTGCCGTCGCCCTTATCCGTCAGATTCTCCGCGTGCAACTCCTCGTTGGCGTTCTTATAGGCGAGAGCCCAGTCGATGGCGCCGATAGTGTAGTAGGCCTCCGCCTCGCTGGGCGCGAGCGAAATGACCTTCTTTTCGAAATCCTTGGCCTCGTCGAATTTACCGGTATTACGGTCGATGGAGGCGATCTGCTTCAGCGCGATGACGCTGTTGGGGTCCTTGTCGAGCACGCTGCGGAAACAGGTGGTCGCCTGGCTGGCCAGCTTCTTGTTCTCCGGCGTGTCGAGGTTGGGAACGATCTGCGAGCTGTACGCCGTACACAGGAAGACCATGGCGTTGGGATTGTCGGGGTCGATGTTAACCGCATTTTGAAAGTGGTTGGTCGCCGACTCGTACTTCGCGTTCTTGAAGTCGTTCACGCCCTTGTTGAGCTGGTCGTTGGACTGCAGGCGCTTGCAGCCGGTGGCGGACAAAGCGAAAAGGGTCAGGAACCCGGCCGTCATCGGCACTCGTGCGGACAATCTCATGGGGCGTATTTCTCCTTGGAGGAAAGGGCGTCAGGATATTGACGGTAGTACAAGATATCAGGTTTCGTGCGTTCAACGATTGTAACGGTTGGATGCCACATTCGGCTACAGCAGACCCGATGAAGGGTGAGCATACAGGGAATTTTTCGCGGAGTCGAGGGGTTTGCGACCGATTGCCTGAAATTCGTATTCGGAGGCAGTTCGACGGTGGCGCGTGAAGCCTCGTGATGGCTGATACACTCCTCTCCTGGCCCGCGCAACGGAGACCCACTCAAACCATGGCAGCCCCCACCGATTTCCAGCCCTTCGTCCCCGCCTCCGAAGCTCCGCCCGAGTTCACCGTACGCGCCTTCGTCTTCGGCGCCATTTTTGCCGTCGTCTTCGGAGCCGTTACGGTCTATGTCGGCCTGCGCGCCGGCCTTACCGTCGCTGCGTCCATCCCCATCTCCGTGCTGTCGATCACCATCCTGCGCGCGCTGGGCAAGGCGTCCATCCTCGAAAACAACATCGTCCAGACCATCGGCAACGCCGGCCAGTCGATCGCCTCGGGCGTCATCTTCACCCTGCCCGCGCTCATCTTCTTAGGGTTTGACCTCGAATCGACCCGCATCTTCGCCCTCGCGCTCTTCGGCGGATGGCTCGGCGTGCTCTTCATGATTCCCTTGCGCCGCCAGCTCATCGTCGACGAGCACGAGACGCTGCTCTATCCCGAAGGCACCGCCTGCGCCGACGTCCTGATGGCCGGCGAACGCGGCGGCTCGTTCGCCTCGCGCGTCTTCCTCGGCCTCGGTCTCGGCGGGCTCTACACGCTCTTCCAGAACGACAACCTGCTCTCGCTCTGGCCCTCCGGACCAAACTACGAGCCCGACTTCGGCGGCACGCAGCACATCCTGAAAGGCTCGGCCATCCGGGCTGACTGTACGCCTGAATATCTGGGAGTGGGATATATCATCGGCATCCGCGTGGCCGCGATCATGCTGGCCGGCGGCGTCTTCTCGTGGCTCGTGATGATGCCGGCCATCTACTTCTTCGGCCACAATCTCACCATCTATCCCGGCACATCGCCCATCGCCAGCATGGACCCAAGCACTCTCTGGAAGACCTACGTCCGGCCTATGGGCGCGGGGGCAGTCGCCGCCGCCGGCCTGATCACGCTGCTGCGCACCGCGCCCACGATTATCGGCGCGCTCACCGAAGGCCTCCGCAACATAAAAAAATCTAAGGGTGCCCCATCTCAAATGGCTTCATCATTTGAGGTGGGGTCGCGACCGATCCGCACCGCGCACGATCTTCCCATGTCCGCCGTCTTCGGCGGCTCCATCCTCCTCGTCATCCTGCTGGTCGTCTTCCTCACCTTTCATCCCGTCCCCGGCGCACAGGTCGGCCTGCTCGCGAACATCGCGGCCGCGCTGCTGGTCGTCGTCTTCGGCTTTCTCTTCGTCGCCGTCTCGGCCCGCATCGTGGGCATCGTCGGCTCGTCTTCATCGCCCGTCTCGGGGATGACGATCGCCACCCTGATGGCCACCTCCGCCATCTTCCTCGTCCGCGGCTGGACCGCCCCGGCCTTCGGCGCGCTGGCCATCACCATCGGCGGCATCGTCTGCATCGCCGCCGCCAACTCCGGCGATACCGCGCAAGACTTGAAGACCGGCTTCCTCATCGGCGCGACCCCGTGGAAGCAGCAGGCCGCGGTGATGGCCGGCGTCATCGTCTCGGTCGTCTCTATCGGCTGGACGCTCAACGCGATGAACTCCGCGCTCGAATCCTTTCAGCGCCTGCCCGCGCCCATCGCGGTGACGGACGCCATGTACAAAGACGGCGTGCAGAGCAAAGGCGCTTTCCCCCGCGCGCGCATCACGCTCTCCGGCGCCAAAGGTCGCGCCAACGAGATCGTCGACAACGGCCGCAACTACACGGTGCTCAACTCCATTGGCTCCTCCACGCTGCCGGACGGCAAATACCTGCTCAACCCCGCCACCAACCGGGTCGAGATCCAGTGGACGCAGGGCATCGGCAGCGAGCGCGCCGCCGCGCCGCAGGGCCGGCTGATGGCCACCGTCATCAACGGCATCCTGACCCGCAAGCTGCCCTGGGGACTGGTCCTGCTCGGCGTCGCGCTGGTTATCGTGGTCGAACTGCTGGGCGTGCGCTCGCTTACCTTCGCCGTGGGAGCGTATCTCTCCATCGCGACCACGCTGGCCATCTTCGTCGGCGGCGTGATGCGCTGGATGGTCGACCGCGCCATGCTGCATCACCACGCGAAAGAGGCAGCGGCAGCCTATGAGTCCTCGCTGGCCCTGTGGCGCAACGATCGCGAAGCCTTTTACCTCCGCCATCCCGACTTCACCGAGACCAATCCGGAGCACTTCGACCCTGCGACCGGTATGCCGGTGCCGACCTCGGTAACGCCGCCGCTCGATATGGAATCGGAGGTATCGCCGGGCTCGCTCTATGCCTCGGGATTGATCGCCGCCGGCGGCATCATGGGGCTGGTCGGCGTCTGCATCCGCCTGGTCGAAGGGATCTCCGAGCAGCGCGGCGGTCACTGGCAGTTGTGGCGCTTCACGGATCATCCGGACCCGCTCGTGAACGGCTGGGTGAGCACGCTGATGTTCGGCCTGCTCGCGTTGAGTTTGTACTACTTCGCGCGAAAGCCGCTGGAGGCGAAGTAGCGGATTCATGACTGTCTCGCGCAGGAAGGCAGTCGGCCCTCTTCGCTGGCTCGTGCTGCCCGATCAGGCTGCGGTATCCCGGCTTTCCGCTTCCTTCCGCTTACGTGCAGCCCGCGCGAGCGACCCCTCGCCGAGTGTGCCATTCTTTGCGGCAGTAACGAAGTCCTGACTAAGTTCTTCCGGGTGGTCAAACCACCACTGAGCCTCTTCGGCCTCGGTCTCGAAGCGCGGTAGCGGCGGTAACTTGCGATCCTTCATCGATTCACCATCATTTCGCGATATTGAGCCGCATCTGAATTCGACGCATCGTACGCCGTTACAACTCTATTCCCACGCCATGTGGTGATTACCATCAGAATCCTCCAACGCTCCGTTGCGCCAACCTCGGCATAGCGTTCCTCCTCATACCAATCCTGGTAGCCGAGATCCAGAGTCCTATGTCGTAACGCATACTCCACCTGAGCCGCCGTGATTCCATGTCGCGCAATGTGCTGAAGATTTTCCTCGTCCCAGTCGAATTCCAGCAAGGCACCGCTCCTCGTGTTGTTCGATCATAGCCCTTCCATTAGAGAGCACGAAAAAGCGCCGCCTCCATCGAAGCTCGATGACGACGGCGCTCTTCTTTCCTCGCAACGCTTACTGGATCGTCACCACAAAGGTCGTACTCGCTGAAATTGCACTTGCGCTGTCCGTACCTGTAACGGTCATCGTGTAGCTGCCCTTCGGCGCGATGGTGGTTGTGGTCGTTGTCGGGGTGGTGCCGACGATGCCCGTGCCCGTCTGGGCGCCGCTTCCGCAGCCCGAAAGCCCGAAGCCCGCGACCAGCGCCAGCATCGCTACCGTGACAATGCCGCGCAGTCTGCGGGAACGGCGGCCAAGAAAGCCGATCGCCAGCAGCCCAGCCATGGCGATTCGCGCCGGCAACTCGTGCGCGTCCTGCTGCCCGGCCTTCTCCGGAACCTGTGCCGCCGCCTGCGCGGTGCCGGATTTCGCCAACGACAGAGCCCCGCTCGGGCAGCTCGCCAACGGCGTGTAGATCGTCGCGCTTGCGGTCCCGGCGGCGGTCCCGGTAATCGCTCCGCTGGTGATCGTGTAGCACGCCGCCGCCATGTACGGCGTTGTCGCGATCGTCAGGTTGACCGTGCCCGTATAGCCGTTCACCGGCGTCAGGGTGAAGGTCTCCGTGGCTGTGTTGCCGTCGGTGATGGTGAGCGCGGGTGCCGAGATCGTAAACGACTTCGGCGCGCTGGCGGTTGTTCCCGGCCACGCCAGCAGCAGGTTGTTCAGGTCGATCGAACCAAGTCCCGTCGCCAGGTCGTAGCCTGTCGTCGCCGCGTAGGAACCCGCCGAAGTGGTTGGGCAGGCTGCACCGTAAACGTTCGATGTGCCATTGTTGTACTGGTAGCTCACGCCCGCCGTGCATCCATTGTTTCCGGACGTGGTGTCGTGAAAAGCGGACGCGTAAGTGGTAGCGTTCGCCGCCAAGGTATACAACGTAGGATTCACCAGACCCTGTCCCGTGGTCGCCCCCTTGCTCTGGTTGATGATCGCCAACATGCCCGCGAAGATCGGCGCCGCGAAGCTGGTTCCGCCGGCCTCGGTCAGGTACTCGTTCGCCGCGTCGCGAAAGCCGTAACTGCAACTTCCGGTAATACCTGTGAAGGTAGAGTCGCTCGAACAATACAGGTAGGGCGCGTTCGTGTCCGAGGAATTGAGCGAAATATCCGGAACCAGGCGGTAGGCGCTCGCCGGAATTCCGGTCACGCCGGTCTGCCACGAGGGATGCAGACTCTCCGTGCTGATGCCGCCGCCGCCCGCCGACAGGCCGCCCGCTGCTGAATCGTCGTTCCAGACAATCTCGGGAATGTACTGCGTGGCGCTGCTCAGCACGTCGGTCCCGGTCGAGTTGATCCAGTATGTCGTGTTGGTCGTCGACACGTCCGCAGTCGGGAACTCGGTGCCGCCCATGCTGGTGGCATAAGCGCTGCTGCCAGGCCAGGATACCGAAAGAGCCGTCGACTGCGCGGCCGTTACCGTAACGCCGTTAGATGTGCCCGCGTAGGAATAGCAGGCATCCGATCCGTCGTCGCCGGCGGCGGCAATCACACTCTGCCCCTGCGCTGCGGCCTGCTGCAGGTAGCCGTCATACTGGGCGAAGTAGCTTCCGAAGACCGCCTCGCAGCTGCCATAGCTGATGCTGATGATTTGTCCAATTTTGTTGGTCACCGCATAGCCGAGCGCATCATAGGCATCGTAATTCGCCACGCCGTTCGCTGGTACCCCGGTATACACAAAGTCGATCGTCGCTCCCTTGGCGATCGCGCTGCTGTATTCCAGGTCGATATCCGATTCGCTTTCTTCGCCGGCGACGATCGTAGACGCCCCGGTGTACGGGTTGGTGACCAAGATCATATTGGGCGCCCGCACCGGCACCCCGGCCGCGGTCTGGAAGTTGGAAATATCCGAAGCATAAACCGCGGAGTCGCCCACGATCGTAATCGTCTGGCCGACGCCGGTCCAGCCCGAGTTATAGGCAGCGTTGATGTCGTAGATCGTCGCGAGATCCTTCGGAGTGAGCAGGTGGCTGCCGGACTGGGACGAGGTAAAGTTGGGCTTGCCGGTCACTTTCTTAACATACGACTTGGGCCGCAAATCGGACAGGTTCCCGACTGTCAGCACGGCCGGCGCCAATGCCGCCGGAATGCTGAGATCGGTGGCCGGCGCAAAGTGTTTCTCACCCCGCACGTCGAAGTAGTGCATCTCGGTCCTGAAAGCAGAGTCAATCTGCGACACGCTCCCCGTAAAGGTGATCACGCTGCGATTGCGCGCCGCGCCGGCGACGGTAAAGCCCTGCTGCGCCAGCCAGTCTTCCACCTTCGAGATATCCGCGTCCGACGCGCCGTACTGAGCGGCGAACTGGTCCGGCGTCAGCCACTGGTGGTACAGCGGCGAGGCCGGATTCTGCTGCGCTGCGAGCAGGGTTTCGAGCGCTGTCTGCTGCGACGCGCTGCGGCTTAGATAAATGCTTACCGACTGCAGCTGCGTAGTGGCGTTCATGCGGCCTTCGTCCGTCGCTCCCAGCGTCTTTGGAATGCGCGAGTTAGCCAGCGTTGCACGAACGGAGTTGTCGATCGCGGCCACAATCCGCGTCTCCGGCTTCTGCGCCGCCGCGCCAGCCGCTAAAACTGCTGAAAAACCGGCGATCAAAGCATAGTTTGCCGCTTTAGCTCGCAACGTTGCAGGAAAACGATTCATCTGGGAACCAGCTTTCGGGGGAGTTGACCGGCGATCTCGAATCGCTCGTTGTTGGACCGTTTGACGGATTTCCGAGCACTACGGGTTACTATCGGCTTACCGGTCAATCTTAGTCGTTCTCAATCGCTGACGGGCCTTATGTTTCAGATGTGCAAGCGGCGAAACGAGATGCGGCCATGTGGCGTTGAAACCCTGCATCGCATCGGTAGTTGTTCCCTTCCGGGAAGTTCTTTGAGACAAACGACCCCGTCTTTCGGTACCCTCGACTTCGTAGACAAAACGCATCACCCGCACTTCAGGAGATATCGCACCTATGCGCCTCGTTCGCACGCTGCTCGCCGCCGTTCTCATGCTTGCCTTCGCCGCTGTTCCGGTGTTGCCCAGCGCCCTGGCGCAGACTCCCGCAGCCACGCCCGCGGCGCCTCTGCTCGACATCAACACCGCCACCGCGGCGCAACTGAAGGCGCTGCCCGGCATCGGCGATGCCTATTCGGACCGCATCATCAAGGGCCGTCCCTACACGGCGAAGACGCAGCTTACCCAGAAGGGCATCATCCCGGATGCGACCTACGCGAAGATCAAGGACAGGATTATGGCGAAACAGCCGAAAAAGTAACGGGCGCGACGCAGCGTCCGTCGTAAGGTTAGCGGCGATAATCGATCTCTGCGGTGTCGTCAGGACCGCGGAAATCGGCGTCCCGCGGCGGTACGCAGCCAGCTACATTCGAATCCGCCCCACTTTTCCTGTTGTGCCGTATGCCTCTGGATCGGTTAGAGTGTTGCATAAGGCCAAATCTACGCAAAACCAGCCGGCGCCGGGAGAACCATGAACTTTTACAGGTCGGGAACACTGAAGATCCGCCTCAGCAAACGAGCCTTCAGCTTGTCCGCGGTAACAGCTCTTCTGCTTGCGCTGCCCGGCTGCCAGAGCATTACGGGCAATCCCAATGTCTCGCAGGTGCGCGTGATCGACGCCTCGCCCGACGCTCCCGGCCTTGACATCTACCAGGGCAGCAGCGTGCTCGCCTACAATCTCGGGCTCGGGACCATCACATCGTATGTTTCGCTTACGCCCGGCACCTATGGCATCCTGGCGGATGTCGCGGGCACGCGCCAGCAGCTCATCTCGGCGCAGGGCACCTTCGGCAGCGACGCCCAGTACACGGTCATCGTCGGCAACTACCTGAACAGCCTGCAGGAGATCATCCTGAAGGATCAGAGTAAGCCCGCTCCGCTCGGCCAGATCGCCGTCCGCTTCATCGATCAGAGCACACGCGCCGGCGCGCTCGATCTGTATCTCGTGCCCAGCGGCTCGACCGTCGTGCAGGTAAAGCCGGTGCTGACCAACATCAACTTCAACGTAAACACCGGCTACTTCAACGTGCCCGCGGGAACCTACACGCTGGTCGCGCTGCCCGCGGGCACGATCCCGACCGCGACAGGCACGACCTTCTACACCGGCGCGTCCGTCACCTACGCGGGCGGTTCCGCGCGCACGTTTGTGCTGATCGATCAGCAACTGATCACGATGCCCGGCGTCCAGGTGGTAACGGGCGACGACTACGACTCGCCCGGCGCCACCAGCTAGCGCATCCCCCAAAAAGACCTAACGCCGATTGGCGCCGATGACACCGCTCTGGCAGCATCCAGGTTCGGATTCGGATCCAGATCGGCGCTATCGGTGAATTCGGCGTCAGGTTTCGCGTGTCAAGCCCACCTTACCGGTAAGTCAAACAAAATAAGGGAAAAAGAGTTGGCACATTCACTACGCTCCCTCTGCTAACTTTTAATCAGGCTCAGAAAAAGAAAAGCCCTCACGCGAGGGGCTTTCTTCCATAACATGCACAAAGTGAGGTCCGGACCTAAGTCATTCTGAATGAATATTTGCGCAATAAAAGTGGGGGTAGGGGTACCCACCTAGTACCGATAAATGTCCGCCTTATACGGCCCCTCAACCGGTACGCCCAGGTACTTCGCTTGTTTATCCGAGAGCGTCGTCAGTTTCACGCCGATCTTTTCCAGATGCAGCCGCGCGACTTCCTCATCCAGCTTCTTGGGCAGGATGTAGATGCCGATCTTGTACTCGTCCTTCTTGGCCCAGAGATCAAGCTGCGCGAGGGTCTGGTTCGAGAAGCTTGCCGACATGACGAAGCTGGGATGGCCGGTCGCGCAGCCCAGGTTCACCAGGCGGCCTTCCGCCAGGATGAAGATCGAGTTGCCATTGCTGAACGTGTACTTGTCGACCTGCGGCTTGATGTTCAGACGAGTGGCGCCGGAAGCATTCAGCGGCTCCATCTGGATCTCGTTGTCGAAGTGGCCGATGTTGCACACGATCGCCTGATCCTTCATCAGCTTCATGTGCTCGAGCGTGATGATGTCCACGTTGCCCGTGCAGGTAACGTAGATATCGCCGCGCCCCAGCGTCTCTTCGATCGTCGTAACCTCGTAGCCTTCGATCGCCGCCTGCAGCGCGTTGATCGGATCTATCTCCGTGATGATGACGCGAGCGCCAAGCCCACGCAGGCTGGCCGCCGAGCCCTTGCCGACATCGCCGAAGCCGCAGACTACCGCAACCTTGCCCGCGACCATCACGTCGGTAGCGCGCTTGATGCCGTCCACCAGCGACTCGCGGCAGCCGTACAGGTTGTCGAACTTCGACTTCGTCACCGAGTCGTTCACATTGATGGCCGACACCAGCAGCGTGCCCTTCTGCATCATGTGGTACAGCCGGTGAACGCCGGTAGTCGTCTCTTCGGAGACGCCACGCCACTCCTTTGCGACATCGGTCCAGCGCGTGGGATACTCTGCGTGAACCTTCTTCAGCAGGTCCTTGATCACGCCCTCTTCCTGCGAGCCGGAAGGCGAATCGACCCACTTGTCGCCGTGTTCCATTTCATAACCCTTGTGGATCAGCAGCGTCACATCGCCGCCGTCGTCGATCACAAGCTGTGGACCGAGCAGGCCGCCCTTGCCGTCGGGGAAGCTGAGAGCCTCGTTCGTGCACCACCAGAACTCTTCGAGCGTCTCGCCCTTCCAGGCGAAGACCGGAACGCCGGCCGCCGCGATCGCCGCCGCCGCGTGGTCCTGCGTGGAAAAGATATTGCAGCTCGCCCAGCGCACATCGGCGCCCAGGTCGACCATGGTCTCGATCAGCACGGCGGTCTGAATCGTCATGTGCAGCGATCCGGTGACGCGGACGCCCGCGAGCGGTTTGTCGACGGCGTATTTGCGCCGGATCGACATCAGGCCGGGCATCTCCTGCTCGGCGATCTCGATCTCTTTGCGGCCGAAGCCCGCCAGTTCAATATCCGCTACCTTGTAGTCCGTGATCTGCCCGATCGTCGCCGTCGCCATTGAATCTCCTCTGAATCTTCTATTGCAAACCTCTCAAGAATATCATCGGGGCTCATCGATAGCTTGATGTCATCATCCCTGCCGCTGAATCGCTTGATGTACCTCAAGTCCAGTAAAGAATCCTTGCTCCCGGCAACATCGCGGCAATCAACTCTTCCAGATACGCCCGCATCCTGCCCATGGTGTCCTTTGGATAGACATACTTGAAGCCGCCGAACTTCGTCCGTTTTTCCGTCCGCGCTTCCTCGCGCAGATCGAGAGTCGTCTTCGGGTACCAGCCCAGCAGCACCTCTTTCGATCCCGGCGTAAAGCGGTGCGTGATCAACTCGACGGTAAGGTCGACCCCATCCAACCCGTTCAGGGCCTCGGCCACAGCCGTAAACAGCTCCGAGTATTGCTGCTGCCATCCTTCAATCTCCATAATGGGCGCGACGGTCAGCCCCACCGGGTAGCCTGCCACCGCCATCTGCCGCAGCGCACGCAGCCTCTGCGTTACCGTCGCGGTTCCGCCTTCGAAATCGCGCGCCACGCCGGAGGCATTCACAGAAAAGCGAACCCGCGTCCGTCCGTGATGCGCCAATGGGAGCAGTTCCTGTACCGCGTCGAACTTGGTGGTGAAGCGAAGCTGCACCGGCGCCTCCCAGCTGCCGAAGAAGCGTATCGCCTCGGCCAGGGCACCGGTCAGATGCTCGATCCCCAGCGGATCGGTATAGCAGGACGCCTCGAAGGTCGTGCCCTCATGCGCCCGCGCCTTCGAGATCGACGTCACCTTGCCGCTGCCCACATAGCCGCGCAATCCTTCCAGTATCTCGGGCAGATTGGCATAGGCGCGGGTCACCGGAGGCCCGCTCAACGATCCCGCCAGGTAGCAGTATTGGCAATGCGCCGGGCATCCCTGCGCAATGTGAAACTGCCAGTCGGCCGAGGGCGGAATCGGCTGCAGCCTGCGCTGTCCGGGCGGTGAAACCACAATCGCAAACGTGGTTTTGGCCAGCGCGTAGCTCTTCTGCTCCGTCTCCGCCGCGAAGCTGGTCAGGCGATTGGTCTTCAGCCGAATCACCTCCGCTCCAAACGAGGCGGCGCGCTCCAGCATCAGGCGCCCATGCGGCAGGGCATAGGCATCGGGTGTAATCATCACGCGTCGTGGACGCCAAAGTCTTGGCTCGTTCATTCACCCTTGGATTGCAATTGAGTCCCGCGCGGCTAACGGCATCCTCGCCGCTCCTGAGTCACAAGCCGTATCGCCAGGGCGTCAATGGCTTTAGCTCCACCGTCCGGCCGGTCTTCGCCGACTGCCGCGCCGCATCCAGAATCTGCATGACGACGAGGTTGGTCGAGAGCGAACTAAGATCGTCAACCGGCTTGATCGTCCCACGCAGCACCGCCGTAAGATACGCGAGCGAGCTCCGCCGATCCTCGGCCAGCGCGGGCGCTGCTATCTGCGACTCCGTCTTCTCGCCATGGTAGCGCACACGTAGTTGGTCCCCGCCCACCGTGATCGCGTAGCCTGCGACGCCGTAGACCTCCATATCTTTACGCGAGAAGCTCCAGTCCCACGAGGGCATCAGCACCGCCTGCGTCCTGGGGTAGCGCAGAATCATCGTCGCGTCGTCATCGACCTTCGGATAGATGTCCGGCTTATCCGTCTGCGTCACCGCAGTGACGCTCAGCGGAACTTCGCCATGCATCAGCACCGTCATCAGGTCGGCGCCGTAGCAGCCGAAGTCGAACAGCGCTCCGGCCCCATTCAGCGCCGGATCAGTCAACCAGGGAAGCCACTCCGGCCCTACGCCGATCTCCTTCGGACCCTCGTGGCCGTCGTGAATCACAACCTTACGGATGTCGCCGAGCCTGCCCTGCCGAGCCTCGCTCAGAGCCTCCGCGTTGCTCGCATACCAGGTGGTCTCGTAGTTCACCAGCACCTGCACATGGTGGGTGCGCGCAGTGTCGCGAATGGCCAGGGCATCTTCGAGCGTGGTCGAAAGCGGCTTCTCCACCATCGTCGAGATCCCGCGCCGCGCAGCCTCTTCTATCACGCCGCGATGATCCTTGATCGTCGTGTACACCAGGACCGCGTCGGGACGCACCGCATCCAGCATCTTGCCGAGATCGCTATAGAAGAGGCTCCGGTCGAGATAATATTTCTCCGCATATTGCTGCGACAGCGCCGCATCGGGCTCCTCGATCGCGACCAGCTTCACATCGCTGCTCTTCTCCAGCGCGGGCAGCAGGCCTTTCACATGGCCATGAACCAATCCCACAATCGCAACCCGCAAGGGCTTGGGGCTCTCCTGCGCGGAGACCGCTGCGGTCAGCGCAATAGCAACAAGGCATCCTGCAAGTATCTTCAACATTACAGTAGGGTACACCCGTCTTTTCCATGCGCGCTCAACAGCCTGGCGAACACGTCCGCGTCCACATTTCCGCCGCACAACTTCACCCCCCGCTTGCCGCGCATCGCCCCGCGCCTGTAGCAGTGCCACCAGCGACGCCGCACCCGCACCGACGTTATGCGTGCCGCTGAACAGCGTGCGGCATCGCATGCGCCACCTCGTCGGCGGAGACCGCGACGATCCGATCCGCACCGGCCATAATCGCCTCCAGCGCCTCGCCATCGCGACATCGGCACGCCAGGCCGTCGGCCAGCACGGTCGTCGCCGGGTGCTCGACCACGCGGCCCGCCGCGAACGAAAGCCGGTACGCCGGCGCTCCGGTCGAGACCACGCCCACCACCTTCGTCGCCACCGCCAGAGCATCACGCGCCGCCAGCATCGTGCAGATGCCGCTGCTCATGCCCGCCGGCACATGTGCCCCATTCATCGAGCCTTTGCTTCACGCGATGAGTGGGTCTTCAGGCGCACTCTCCAGCCCGCACCAGCGCAATATCCTGCGCCGCCGCCCACTGCTGTAGATCCTGCCCCGTCAGCGCGGCAGCCATCAGGGGAGGGAACTGATCCGGCGTGCAGGCGAAGACAGGACAGCCCATGCCCGCGATCTGCTGGGCATGGTGCGCGTCGTAGCCGGGATGGCCCGCGTCCGAAAGCGCCAGCAGCACGATTACATTGACGCCGCTCTGCTTCAGCGCGGCCACGCGAGCCAGCATGGACTTCGCATCGCCGCCTTCGTACAAATCGCTGATCAGGACGAGGTGCGTCTTCGCCGGATGCTCGATCTGCTGCTCGCAGTACGCGAGCGCCACGTTGATGTCCGTGCCTCCGCCCAGTTGCACGCCGAAGAGCACCTCGACGGGGTCCTTCAGCTGCTCGGTCAGGTCGACGATGGAGGTGTCGAAGCAGATCAACTTCGTCGACAGGCCGGGCAGCGACGCCATCACCGCCGCGAAGATCGAAGCGTACACAACCGAAGTCGCCATGGAACCGGACTGGTCGACGCACAGCACGACGTGGTCGAGGTTGGCGCGCGTCTTCGAGCGGCGGCTGTGGCCGATCAGCGTCTCCGGCACGATGCTGTTGTGCTCCGCCTGAAAGTGGCGCAGGTTGGCGCCGATGGTGCGCGGCCAGTCGATATCGGCGTGGCGCGGGCGGCGCGTTCGCTGCGAACGGTTGAGCGCGCCGCGGATGGTCTCGTGCGTGGTGTGCTCGAGCCGCGCCAGCAGATCGGCGACGACCTTGCGCACCACCTGCCGCGCCGTTTCCAGCGTCTTCTCCGGGATGGCGGAGCGCAGCGAGATCAGGTCGGCGACCAGATGCACATCGGCCTCGAGCGTCGCGAGGAACTCCGGTTCGAGCGTCAGCGACTTCAGGTTCAGTCGCTCGAACGCATCCTTCTGGATGATCTGCACGATGGGCGTGGGAAAGAACTCGCGAATGTCACCCAGCCAGCGCGAGACGCGCGGCGACGATGCGCCCAGGCCGCCGCGGCGCTTGCCTGCATCGCCGTCGTAGAGCGCGGAGAGTGCGGCGCTGAGGCGGCGATCGCGGTCGTTCAGCGATTGCTCAGCGTCCTCGTCGCTGCCCAACGCAAGCTGCCAGCGCCGCCAGCGTTCCTGCGGGTTCGCGCTCATGGCTGCACCTCGATGCCGAGGATCTGATACAGCAACGGCAGCGCGGCGGTGAAGGCGGGATTCGTCTCAGTGTCGATTGCAGCGGCCGAGGCCAGCGCCTGCTGAGGTCCCCGCTTCAGCTTGTCGAGCAGGCGGCGCCGCGTTACGTTATCGAACGCCGAGAGGCTTCGACGGAGCAGCGGAAGCGATTCGAGGAAGTCGTCTTCGCCGAGCGAGCACAGCCACGCGTCCATCAATTCGAGCAGCGGATCATCCTGCAGGATGATCTCCGAGCCGCCGCGCAGAAAGCCTTCGAGGAATGCGCCGGCATGTTGTGGATTGCGCGCTCCGGTATGCCGCGCGAAGGCTGCGGCGACCACATCCGGCGGCCACACGCGCAGATCGTGCAGGCGGCGCAGGCTCAATCCCGCGACCGGCGCGGCGATCTGATCGTCATCGACCATGCGGCCCAACTCCACGCGCCACGACGCCGCAAGCGACTCATCGGCGAACAGGGCCAGGGCTTCGTCGAAGGCCTCCATCGCCGCAATGCGCGCGGCCGCCGTCTCCTCGTCGAGGTTGCGCGAGCCGATGCGAATGCCGGCGT
>CAXTMK010000003.1:53666-55263 GCA_964245315.1 uncultured Acidobacteriaceae bacterium
GAGCGAGTGAATGAGCGCGCGCAACTCCGCCTCGGGCAGCTTGCGCGCGGAGCCATAACGCAGCACGCGGACCAGCGGCGCAACCGAACGCATCAGGTCGGTGATGTCGCTCGCGTTAACTGCGGCGGCTTGCAGCAGCGCAATGCAGGCGGTTGCGGCCTCGGGCAGATCGGCCACCAGCGCGGCGTGGACCAGGTCCGCAAGCGTGGTAACAGATGTCGTAGCGCGGGCGCGTTCGACGGTGAAGTTAGCGGCGGCAAGCTCGATCGTGATGCCATGCACCAGCGCCTCGGCCAGCGCGACCGAAAGCTCCGGAACCCAGCGCAGCATCCATACTTCGCGGAACGTTCCGCGGCCGGACTGCGCATCGAGCAGCTTGCCCCACGCGACGCCGATCAGGTTCAGCCGATGCAACAGCGTCGACTTCAGCAAGCCGGCGTCGGAGCGCAGGTCGACGCGCACTTCGAGTTCCAGATCCTCAGGCTTCAGCCGCGTGCGCCGCTGCCATAACGCCAGGTCGCGAGCCAGCGGCATCTGCGGCACGCGCTCGTCGATCTCACCGACACGCTCGCCGATGTACAGCTTGCGCTCGATCAGGCTGAGCGGCACAGTGTTGCCGTAACACAGAGTCGCTAGTGCCGCCTCGCGCATCTCGGCCAGGCCCGGTGTATGCAGGCCGCGCATGGATGCAAGGCCAAGCGCAAGCCGCGCGGCTTCGATCGCGGAAGCTGTCGGCGCGCCATAGCCTTCGCTGCGCAGCAGATGCGCCGTCCGCGCCTGCCAGATGGCCGCAAACTCCGTGGCACCGGGAATATCTTCACGCGCGTACAGCGACCAGAGGTGGCGATACCAGCCGGGCGAGATGACGCCGGCGCGATAGCCCGAACGCGCACTCAAACGGCTGTCGGTCCACGGCACCCAGGTGGCTTCGACCTTTATGCGCGGCAGATCCTTAATCTGCGCTCGATCATCCGCGGCTTTCGTCGGCGCGCGCAACGCGCTCAGGTGCCACGCTCCGCAGACGACCGCAACCGGACCTGAAGCATCCTTTAACGCCGCGCGAATGTTCGTTCGCATGAAGGCTTCGCGTTGCAGGTCGCGGCGATGATCGCGGCTATCGGCAAGCACTTCTTCTTGCGCGCGAGCCTCCGTCATCGCCGTCTCGATTGCGGCGAAGACATCGACTGCGTGGGACGAGCCGCCGCCGTGTTGTTCGATCAGCCCGTTCCAGAGCGACTCGCCATCTTCATAGCCGGCGGCCTCGGCCAGCAGATCAAGCGCATCCTCACGCGGCACAGGCGGCACAGGCGTTTCCGCCTGCGACTCCTGCTGCGTGCAGGCCATTGCGACTGCGGAAGGCCAGTCGATAAAGCGCACCGGGCGCTTGCGTTCGAGCGCCCACTGCATCGCCTGCCACTCCGGCGAGAACTCCGCGAAGGGAAAGAAGCTCGCGGAATTCGCATTCTCCGGCGAGTAGATCAGCAAAGCCAGCGGAGGCTTCATGCCCGGCTCCGCAACATAGCGGATCAGCTCGTCGGCTTCGGGCGGACCTTCGATCAACACGCATTCCGGGTCGATCGTATCCAGCGCCTGGCGC
>CAXTMK010000003.1:55273-73269 GCA_964245315.1 uncultured Acidobacteriaceae bacterium
GTTCCGTCGACATGGCCGCTACAGGACCTCGCGGATGGCGCTGTACAGATCGCTCCAGCCATCGCGCGTGCGCACTACGCTTTCGAGATACTCCTGCAGCGCGACCGCATCCTGCACCGGATCCTTCACGACCGCGCCGACGATGTTCGGAGCCACGCTTTCGGCGTCGAGCACGCCGTTGCCGAAGTGCGCCGCCGAAGCCCACGCGCTCACTCCGACCGAGATCGCTTCGGCGGTCGAGAGCGATCCGCTCGAGGTCTTCAGCTTGGTCTTGCCGTTCAGCGTCTTGCCCTCGCGCAGCTCGCGAAACAGCGTGACGATGCGCACGATCTCCTCGTCGGCCGGCTTTATCGGCGGCAGGTTCAGGTTGGTGCCGATCTCGTTCACGCGCTTCAGCACGATGCCCGTCTCTTCTTCCAGAGTCGCCGGCGAAGGCAGCACCACCACGTTGAAACGGCGCTTCAGCGCGGACGATAGATCGTTCACGCCCTTGTCGCGATTGTTCGCCGTGGCGATCACGTTAAAACCGCGCCGCGCTTCGATGGCCATATCGAGCTCCGGCACCGGCAGCGTTTTTTCCGACAGCACGGTGATCAGCGTGTCCTGCACATCCGAGCCCATGCGCGTCAGCTCTTCCAGCCGCACGATGCTGCCGTCCTCCATCGCGCGGGTCAGCGGCGTCTTCACCAGCGCCTCGGGTGACGGGCCTTTGGCGAGCAGCAGCGCGTAGTTCCAGCTATAACGAATCTGGTTTTCATCCGTGCCCGCGGTGCACTGGATCATGCGCTGCGACGAGCCGGAGATAGCCGCCGCAAGATGCTCCGACACCCACGACTTGGCCGTGCCGGGAAGCCCGAGCAGCAAGAGCGCGCGATCGGTCGCGAGCGTCGCGACGGCGGTCTCGATCAGCCGGCGATTGCCGACGTACTTGGCCGAAATGGCGGTGCCATCCGCGGCTTTGCCGCCCAGCAGATAGGTGACGACAGCGGGCGGCGACATGCGCCAGTTCTCCGGGCGCGGACGCGTATCGCCCGCGGCCAGAGCCGTGAGTTCGTGTTCGTAAATCTCCTCCGCGCTGAGGCGAAGACGGTGGTTTGCGGGTTCAGGCATGTGGGCGGACGTTCTCCATGGCGTCGAGGATATCAAGCAGAGGCAATGCGGTTGCGGTATACGCCGAGTCGAAGCCGGTAAGCCGTGCGCGTAACGCAGCTCGTTGCGCGGGAGGGCACAGCGCGGCCAGCAGCTCCATCCAGGCTGCGCCTTGCCGCTCAAGGTCGGGCAGAGCTTCGAGCCATCCGGATGCCAGCGCGTTGTCGAGCAGTTGCGCGGGCGCGGGTCGCTGCAGCAGCCGCTGCAGCCAGCTCCATTGCAGATAGGATGTAGGCAGCTTGCGGCCGTATGGCTCGATCAGGATCGTGACCCAGCGCAGGCGTTCGCTGGCAGACATCAGGCTGAGGTCGCGCAGACCCGTTTGTTCGATTAACTCCCATGCGTTCGGCAGATGCTCGGCGACGATCTGTTGAAGTAAATCGAGGCGACGATCCATGGTTGCGACCAGCGCGAGACCGAGCAGCAGGTTTGCATCCTTCGCCGATGCGGCGATCAGGGCGGTCTGCGAAAGTCCAGGTGCGCGGCTTAATTCGTCGAAGCTGACATCCGCGAATGCGTCGCGAATCCACATCGGCGCGGCCTGTTCCTTCACGTTGGCGGGCAGCTCCAGCGCCAGCACGGCATGCTTGCGGATGAAGCCCGCTTCGCTGCGCTTGATGCGCTGCAACAACTCGTTCCGCGCGGGGTTTTGCACGTCCGCTCCGAGACGCGAAAGCAGCCGCAAGGCAAACGCACGCACGCGCGGGGCGCGGTCTTGGTCGAGCGACTCAAGGAACGTTTTGTCATCCGCATCGAGCGTAGGCTCGACCGCCTGCAGCGACCGCAATCTCGCATCGGCATCGAGCTGCGGCCACGCGGCTTCGAGCAGCGCGCGACCCGCGGCCACATCCTGCGCGCGCCGGCCTTCGAGATACGCGGCTCGCCGGGCAGGCGTTGCATGCAGCCAGTTCTCGTCGGTCAGCAACTCATCGTCGAAGTAATGATGCACGCCCTCGGCGGCTTCTTCCTTCGGTCGCGCCCAAGCCTGCGCGGTGCTTCCAAGCTGCTCGGCGTAGGTGCGGACGAAGTTGTGCATGCGCGGCAGATCGAAGGGATGCGGCCGCAGCCGCAGGCGGTCGAAGCTGTGCGCCAGCGCATGCGGCGCGTGCTCGGTCGCAAGCTTGCCGGTCACCAGCCGTAGCAGCGCATCGGGCAGCATGGTTCGGGCATCCGCGATCACCGGCTCGACAGCGAAGCTGGGTGGTTGCGCCGGCCGCTCAAAGCGCAGCGCCTGACCGGCAAGACTGAGAGCGTTCAACTCCGCATTTGCGCCTGGGACGCCGCCGATCGGCTGGCGCGCCGTGCCGGCGAGCAGCGACGAGAGAACCTGCGTCTTCAGCAGCGTCGCGTTCATGCGGCCAACCACCGTCCCAGGCCGGTCTGCGCCCACAGCAGCGTCAGGTGATAGCCGTTCCACAGCGCGATGCCGTCGATCGCGCCAACCGCGCCCAGCGGCATCGCGAGCGCACCTTGCGCTGGCTGCAATGGCAGCGCCAGCACGCTGGCGTCGTCGCTGAGATAGAGTGTCTCCTGATGCCTGCGCACGGTCGCGCCAGTGAACTGCAAAGGAGCGGCGCCGAGCCACGGCAAGTGTGCCAGTTGCTTTTCAAACCCCGCAAACGCCTGCGCCAGCGAGGCCGTGCAACTCACCTCCGCCGCCGACGGCTGCGCGCCGCCATCCACGCGCACGATCTGCGCGCGCAGCGGCACGGCCGACGGATAGAAGACGAGCTCGGCCTTAATGCTGTCGCCCGCGATATAGCCGCCCACAGCCGCTCCTGTCGCGACCGGAACGAAGTCGATCAGCACAGCGAACTGCGGAGCGGCTTCGGCAGGAGACTCGCGCAGCAGCCACGTCTCGATGCGCCGCAGACGGTCCGGCTGCACCCCGCTCTGCACCGCGATTACGCGCCAGCGAGCCTCGCAGCGCACCGCGCTCGCATCGGCCAGCAGCGTCTCGCGTGTGATTGCCCAGCCCACCGCCTGACGCGCATCGGCCTGCAACGGCGCAGGCAGCAGCTCCTGCCGGCGATACGCCTCGGCGATCAAATGCAGCTGGCCGAGTTCCTGGACCGCCGCGGTTGGTCGCGCGGGCTCCGGCAGCGTGAACAAGCGCGCCGGCAGGCTGTCGACGCGCGAAGCCAGCGCCGGCGCCTTGGCATCGACGAGCCGCTGCGCAATCAGCCGGCAGGCCTTGCTGCTCTGCGCGACGAACGCCGCCATGCCGCGATCCACCTGGTCCCTCAGCCACACGTCGAGATCGTCCAGTCCCGCGAGGATCGACGCCTCGCGCTCCACGCGATTGCGCTCGCGAGCCGCCGCGGCACGAGCTTCCGCCCTGGGATCGGCCAAGGCCTCCTCTTCAGCCTGCGCCAGCAGGATCGAAGGCTTCGGCTTGCCGTCATCCTCAACAGCTGCCGCTCCGGAACCCGGACCGCGCCGCCTCCCCAGCCAATCCTTTACCCACTCCGGCACCGGCGCGGGCGCAAACGCGACCTTGCCTTCGGCGCGCATCCACATCAGCGCGAGCGAGTGTTTGCAGGGGAATTTGCGGCTCGGACAGGTGCACTTGTAGCCCGCGTCCGCCTCCGAGATGACGACCCGATAGGGCGTCGCACCGGATCCCTGACACTCGCCCCACGCAAGCCCTTCGCTTGCCGCCAGAATCGGCCAGCCGCTCGGCTTCAGCAGCTTGCGAGCCGCGGCCAGCGAAGCCTGGTCCGGGGCAAGCGCCTCAATCCTCTCAAGCGAAGGAGCCATAGAGAGATGCTATAACCCGTGCGCGTTCAACGCGCATCTGTCTCTTGGGATGAGTGGACCGGCGGAAGCACCTGCACCCGCCGCGTCTCGCGCCACGAACTCCAGCCCGCCGTAGCCAGAATCAGGAACAGACCCGCAAACCCAAGCCCCAGACCCAGCGCGCCAAGCGCCGCCAGCACGATCACCCACAGCGGCGTCGTCTCGCCGTGCCACAGAAACGCCAGCGTCATGGTGACCACCAGCAGTCCCAGCGACCCCACCAGCACCACCACGCTGGCCAGCAGATACGGTTTATAGGCCCTGCCGATCGACTCCGCCGCCACTATCCCGCCCTCTCCGCGTCCAGCAGCGCGCGCTTCCGCTCCACACCCCAACGATACCCTGTCAGGCTGCCATCCTTGCCCAGCACGCGATGACACGGAACCACGACTGCAACAGGATTCGCCCCGCACGCGCCTGCCACCGCGCGCACCGACCTCGGGCTTCCGATGGCCGCGGCGATCTGCGAGTAGGTCCGAGTCTGGCCGCGCGGAATCTGCTGCAGCTCGCGCCAGACGCGCTGCTGGAAGGCCGTCGCCCGCACGTCCATCGGCAGTTCGATGGCAGCCGCGTGCTCCTTCAACCCCGCGACGATTGCCGTCACCGCATACTCCAACTCGCGATCCATTTGCTTCAGCTCAGCCTTCGGAAACGTCGCGCTCAGTTCCGCAATCAGCTCTTCTTCGGAGTCGCCAAACGCAATCGAACATATGCCGCGATCCGTCGCCGCAACCACCAGCACGCCCAGCGGGGAATCCCCCACGGCGTAGCGGATGCGCATGCCCGCGCCGCCGTTCTTCAGCGCCGTCGGCGTCATGCCCAGCGCCGCGTCCGAGCCTTCGTACAGGCGGCTGCTCGAGCCGAAGCCGGCGTCGTAGATCGCGTCCGTCACCCGCGCCTTCGGCTCGCGCACCCGGGCCTTGAACGCGGCTATCCGTTGCGCGCGCCCATACTCGCCCGGCGAGACGCCCAGCACGCGCTTGAAACCGCGCAGAATCGTAAACTTGCCCACGCCCGTGGCCTTCGCCAGATCCTTCAGCCGCGTCTTCTCGCCCTTATGCTCTTCGAGATACGTGGTCACCGCGGCGATCGCCTGGGCCTGCGGATCGGCCTTCGGCGTAACGCGGTCCGGCTCGCAGCGCAGACACGCGCGATAGCCCGCTGCCTGGGCCGCGTTCGTGGTGGGAAAGAACGTCACGTTCTTGCGTGTCGGCCGGCGGCTGGGGCAGCTCGGCTTGCAGTAGATCTTCGTCGACTTCACTGCGTAGAAGAACTGTCCGTCAGCCCGCCCATCGCGCTCGAGCACCTGCTGCCAGGCTTTACCGGGGAACAGACTCGGCACCGCAACCTTCGCATTGTTGTTTGCAGACATCGTCATACGAAGTATCTTCTACCGCGAGCGCGAAAGCCACACTCCGCGGATTGCGGGCGAACTAAACCGCCGCCATCTCCGGCAGAGGCACTTTGTTCCCGGCTTCATCCACCTCGAAGCTCTCCACATAAAACCGCCTCAGGTTCGCGACGCCGAAGCTGGTCGTGATCGCCACGTCCGTCGCATCGCGGCCGACGGCCATCAGCACGCGGCCCATGCGTCCGTCGTTGTGGCGAGCGTCCATCGGCCACCAGCGCCCGTCGAGGAAGATCTCATACCAGGCGCTGAAGTCGCCCGCGCCGCTGAATGGCCGGCGAATGTCGCCCAGGTATCCGGTCACATAGCGCGCCGGGATGTTCATCGCGCGGCACATGGTTATTGCGAGGTGCTGGAAGTCGCGGCACACGCCCACGCGCTCGGTAAACACGTCGAGCGCCGTCTTAATCGGCCGCGCCGACATGTAGTCGAAGCGCACATGGTTGTGCACCCAGTCGCGAATCCAGATGGCGCGCGCCCAGCCCGGCGTGGTGTGGCCGAACAGGTCGCCGGCGACCAGCGACATCTGATCCACCTGGCAGTAGCGGCTGCTCAGCAGGAACTGCAGCACCTCATGCGGCAGCTCTTCCACCGGATGCTGCCGCGCCTCGGTGGCGATCGGGTCCGGAACCGCGTCAACCGCGACCAGGCTCTCGCCGCTCAGCTTGAGGTGCCCGGCGGGCGCGAGAAAGCGCGAGCACCGATTGCCGAAGGTGTCGATGTACTCGTCGACCGGCACTTCGGTCGCGGCGCCGGAAACATCCAGATGCTCGGCCTTCATCCTCTCCGGGAATCGCACCCGGTTGTCGAGCGACGGATGCAGCCGCAGCAGCCCGATCATGGCCGCGTCCTGCGGCATATTGAATTCAATGGCAAACTCGTTCCGAATCAGCATCGTTTCTCCTCCGTTCAGGATACGCGACAGCCGATTTCGTTCGCTTGCTGTTCAGACTGTAGTCAGTGCGAACCGGCTGTTGCCGTCGCGGTTATAGGAATGGTCTGCGACATGCCGGACGTGCTGTCCGTCAGCACGAGACTGCCCGTGTAGGTGGTGGTCGCGGTGCCGCTCGCGGTAAATGTCACCTCTACGGTGCAGCTCCCGCTTGCGGGCACCGACCCGCAGTTGGACGACGTGCTGAAGTCGGGCGCGACCGAGCTGTAGATGGGAGTCGACGGGAAGGTCAGCGTTGTCGTCCCGGTATTGGTAAGTGTGACTGGTACCGTCGCGGTAGCGACTCCGCTCGAATACTGCGGGCTCGTGCTCACGGAAGATGGCGAGGTATTGAAGGCGGCTCCCGCCCCGGTTCCAGTGCCGGTCAGCAGGATGTAGCCAACGCCCGTTATCGCGCCCGTAAGCTTTGCAGTGCGGACCCCCACCCCGGTCGGCTTGAACGTGATCGTGAAATTGCAGGACTGCCCTAGCGGCGGACCGCCCGTTCCGTTGCATCCGGCTGGGGATGGCGTGAAGTCGCTGGCGTTGGCGCCTGTAATCGTTCCCTGAAAGTACGCCTCCTCCTCGTGTTCGTACCCGACAACCGAAACCTTAGCAGTCGTCTGCGATCCGACAGCCGTATTTGCGAAACCCGCAATCCCAACGGACATGACGTTGGCCGAGCTCAGCGAGACCGTCTGGAAGCCGGTTCCGCCGTTGTCCGTCACGATCAGCGAGCCGCTGTAGCGGTACGGACTTCCGGGGCATGCGTACCCGCCGTTGCAGCCCTGGGTAAACGTGGACGAAACCGTAATCACGCAGCTTGCGCCTCCGAGCAGCGTGGTGCCGCAGGTCGTGCTCGTGATGACGAAGTTCGAGTTGCTCACCGCGATGTTCGAGATCGCAAGGGTAGCCGAATTGTTATTGGTCAGCGTTACGTCAACGTTGGTACCGGCGTCAGTGAACGAGATCGTGCTTGGAGAGATCGTAACTCCGCCTGTCGCTGGAGTCGTGCCAGTCGCGTTCAACGTGATCGCCTGCGGCGAGCCCACGTTCGAAGGCACTGACAGCGTCCCGCTCAGCGAGCCCGTCGCGTCGGGTGTCGCCACCAGTTGAATGCTGCACGAGGCTCCCGGCGCCAGCGTGTTGCAATTGCTCTGCTGGCTGAAGTCGTTGGCGTTGGTCCCGCCGATGGTCATATCCCCGAAGATAGCCGTCGCGCCGCCGGTATTCTGCACCGTAATCGTCTGCGCCGCCGACGGAGCTCCCACCGGTCCCGATGCGAAGGTCAAGACGGTGCTGGAGAACGAAAGCGCGGGCGTGGAGGTGGTTCCGGTCCCTGACAGCTGCACCAGCAGTGGAGAATTGGGATCGTTGCTGCCGATCGAGAGAGTCGCCGATCGCGCGGCGGCGGAGCCGGGCGTGAAGACGATCGCAAAACTGCAGCTTGCTCCCACTGGCAGCGTTGCCGGGCACTTATTCGTCTGGCTGAAGTCTCCTGCATTTGTACCCGTGATGCCGATCGTGCCGAACGTCGCGGTTAGGCTGCCCCCATTGCTGATCGTCACAATCTGCGCGGTCGACGCCGCTCCCACGGTAATCGTGCCCAGGTTCAACGTTGTCGGCACTGCGGTAAGAGTCGCAAAGGCGATGCCGGTGCCCGTCAGAAGGTAGGTTCCGAGAACCATCCCGCTACGTGAATCCGTAACGGTGACGGACGCATTGCGATTGCCCAGGCCGGTAGGGGCAAAGGAATAAGGATAGGTGGTATACGGCGTACCCGCCGAGACCGTCGCTAAGAACGAGTAGGAGATAAAGTCGCTTCCGCCGGTTCCAGTCGTCGGGCCGGAGGGGAAGTTGAACGACAGGTACGCCGGACTATCCCCCGTGTCGTTTACGGAGAAGGTCTTGCTGGCCGACGTAGAGCCAACCGTCACCGGTCCGAAATCCAATTCAGACGGGTTGAAGGTCAGGACAGATATGCCGCCGTAGCCGGAAAGCGTGAAGTTCGTGGACAGGTTCGTCGCGCTGTCATACACCTGCAAATAGCTTGCATACTCGTTATTCGGAGGGGTAACACTCAGGGGTGCAAATACGACTGTGACCGTGCAAGACGTTGCCCCGCACAGTGTCGGCGAGATCTGGTAGTCGATAGTTCCATTTGTGAGAGATGTTCCGACGCCAAAGTTCAGCAGGTGACCGAGCGGATTGGCGATCGTCATGGTCTGGCTCGCGGAAACTGCCTTTAGCGCGGTCTGCGGAAAGCTCAGCGTCGCCGGATTTGAAGTAATGGTCTCAACCGCAGTACCCGCGGCGAGACCGAATCCCACTGCCGTGGTGGTCGACTGTCCAAGCAGGTTGGCGACCCGTGACCCGACTGCTTCTGGAACAAACTCACTGGTGACAGTGCAGTATCCTGATTTGTTGTAGCATGCGCCGCCAACGAAATCGGTAGCATTGACCCCACTGAAGCTCACCAACTCATAGGGCTCTGCGGAGAAAGCCACCTGCGAGCTGGACCCTATGGCTACAGTGCCATAGTTGGTACTATAGAAATTGCCAACCGTGTAGAGCGCCACCGTGAGCTGCGGCACGGAAGAGCTGTTGTTGATCGTCAACGATCCCGTCGTCAGAGAATACTCTAAAGCGGATGGGGTAACCGCAATGGCGCAGCTCGCACCGGCTGCCAGCGATGTCCCGCAGTTGTTCGTCTGCGTAAACTGTGTAGCCGTGATCGACGAAATGGCAATCGCCGTCGCGCCCTGGTTTGTCAGGTCTACAAAGCCCGTATAGGGGTAAGCGACAAACAGCGCCGGGGTTGACGGCACGAGGGTGCCACTCGCAGGCGCCGTCCCCATCCCCGTAAGCGTCGCGGTCGGCGCCTGGAACGATGAATTGGAAGCAACCGTCAGCGTCCCGCTTCGCGTGCCCGTCGCGGACGGAGTCACATTCACCATGATGGTGCAGGAGGCATTCACCGCCAGCGTCGAGGGGCAGTTGTTGGTTTGGGAGAAATCACCGGTGCCACCGGTGATTGCGATCGCGCCCAGTGTGACGATGCCGGCTGAACCGACATTGGTCAGCGTGACTGGCTGGGCTGTGGACGCCGTGCCCACAGGGCTCGCGGGCAGGTTAACCGAAGTTGGGCTAAGCGTAAGCTGGCCGTTCTCGCTGTAACCGCTAAGGGTGATTGAAAGCGGCGTATTGGTAGCTGTGGTCGCGACCGTGAGCGTCGCGTAAGCTGACCCAAGCGCCGTGGGTGCGAACGTTACCACGATGCTGCAACTGGCCGAAGCCGCAAGGGACGTGCCGCAGTTGTTGGTTTGCGTGTAGTCGGATGCGTAGCTTCCGCCGATGGCGATCCCGGTCACGTTCAGCGCGGCCGTACCGGTGTTCATCAGCGTCGCCGTTCCCTGTGACGACGATCCGGGCCCGGCGGTCGGCAAGTACAACGTATTTGCCGGCGTCAACGACATCGTAGTCGACGGCACCAGGCCGATCGAGAAATCCGCTGGCTGAACCGTGTCCGAGGGTTGGTAAGGCGCAGTCGACGAGGCCATCGCGAAGAGCTGGCTCGTGTTCAACGCCGAGTTTTTCGCCAGATTCAGCAGCGCATCGATGGTATCGGTCGGCGGCGTGACGCCCGTGGGCGTCGTCAGCGAGAGGAAGTTCCCGCAGGCCGATTTGTCTCCTGCGACTCCGCCACCGGAGTTGATGCAGGTCGCCATAATGTCGGCGACCGTGGCAATCTGCGCGACCGGATCGGTGTACCCGCTGGGGATGTTCGTCCCCGGCGTCTTGCCAGTAGCCGAGCTCACATACTCCGTCGCCAGCGCGAAGGCACTCGCCAGCCCGGACGCATCTCCGCTGCCCGAACCCACTGCTGCGGGCGACGACATGTACGGCGCCAGGGCATAGACTGCGGCGACCGTCGTCTGCTCGTTCACCGAGATGAAGCTCGTCGCAATGCCGCTGCACGGTCCCAGCACGGCCATCTCGCCGATCTGCTGGTTGTTCGTGCCGGTCGCAAGGCCCGGATTGCCGCCCGTTCCCACCAGGTAGGTCAGCGCCGTCGGCGACGGGCAGGTATACGCAGGGAAGGTGAAGTTGCCGCTTGGCGTCGATGTAACTGCCGCGGTAAACAACGGTGTCGCAGCCGATCCATCGCCGCCTGTACCGACCGTATAGACCTGCAGCGTGACGCCGCCGATGGGCTGCTGTCCGCCGTGGATCGATCCCTGTAGTCCCGTGCCCGATTCCATCGCTGCAGGCCCCATCGCGCAGCCGGAGAGCAGCACGGCAGCGGAGCCGAAGGCAAAAGCGAGCAGACGTCGCGTTACGTCAAACATGGTAGAGGAATCCCCGATCAAGCACGCAGCCGAAACTCTGAGATTGCGCTTATGCCGGGATTATCCCACGATTCATCGCCTACATGGCGTGATTTTAATGGCCGCGTGAACCTGTTGCACATCCAGACAGCAAAACGGGCGAGCCGCATGGCTCGCCCGTTCTCATCCGCACAAAACTACTTCGCCGCGACAGCCTCTTGCACGCCTGCCTTCAGCGCCGCCGCCTTATCCGTCTTCTCCCACGTAAACGCATCGCCGGAGCGGCCGAAGTGCCCATACGCCGCCGTCTGCTTGAACACTGGCCTCCGCAGGTTCAGCGAGGAGATGATGCCCTTCGGCGTCAGCTCGAAGTTGGCGCGCACCAGCTCGGTCAGCTTGTCGGCGTCCATGGTTCCGGTGCCGAAGGTATCGACCAGCACGCTCACCGGCTCGGCCACGCCGATGGCATACGCTAACTGCACCTCGCAGCGGTCCGCCAGCCCTGCCGCGACGATATTCTTCGCCACATAGCGCGCCATGTAGGCCGCCGAGCGGTCCACCTTGGTTGGATCCTTGCCCGAGAACGCGCCGCCGCCATGCCGTCCCATGCCGCCGTAGGTATCGACGATGATCTTGCGCCCGGTCAGGCCGGAGTCGCCCATCGGTCCGCCGATGACGAAGCGGCCCGTCGGATTGATGTGGAACTTCGTCTCGGAGTCGAGCAGTTCGGCCGGAATGACGGCCCGGATCACATGCTCCATCACATCGGCACGCAGCGTTTCGTTGGTCACATTCTCGTCGTGCTGGGTCGAGATGACGACCGCATCCACGCGCGTCGGCTTGCCGACTTCAGCGTATTCGACCGTCACCTGGCTCTTGCCGTCGGGACGCAGGTACGGCATCAGTCCGGACTTGCGAACCTCGCTCAGGCGCTCGCTCAGGCGGTGCGCCAGCGAGATCGGCAGCGGCATCAGCTCCGGCGTCTCGTGGGTCGCGTAGCCGAACATCATGCCCTGATCGCCCGCGCCGCCCGTATCCACGCCCTGCGCAATATCCGGGGACTGCTTGTTGATCGTCGAGATCACCGCGCAGGTGTTCGAGTCGAAGCCATAATCCGAGTGCGTATAGCCGATCTCCGCCACGGTCGAGCGCACGAGGCCCTGAAAGTCCACATACGCCTTGGTCGTGATTTCACCGGCGATGACGACCAAACCGGTGCAGGTAAGGGTCTCGCAGGCCACGCGGCTCATCGGATCCTGTTCGAGGCACGCATCCAGAATCGCGTCCGAAATCTGGTCGGCGATCTTATCCGGATGGCCCTCGGTCACTGATTCACTGGTAAACAAAAAACGGTCGCGTTTCGCCAATTTCCACTTCCTCCAAAATCCTGCCTGCGCAATCCTTCTATCTTACCCGTTACGGCGCAAATCGCACACCCGCGGGCATTCTTATAAGATCGATTCCAGACTCCTGCCTATGATTTTGCGCGCCGGGCACCGCCTCGGAATCTGCTGTGCGGCTCTTTACCTCGCAGTCGTCGCGGCGCTATGCCTTGTCATTCGCTATCGCCAGGGCGGGCACTTCGGCTACGCACTCGACGATGCCTATATCCATCTCGCGCTCGCGGAGAACCTCGCCCACGGCCACTACGGCATCAATCCGGGGGAGTATTCTTCGCCCTCGTCGAGCCTGCTGTGGCCGTTCCTGCTGATCCCCTTCGCCGGAACCGCCCTGCACCTATATGTGCCGCTGTTCTGGAACGTCCTCTTCGGCGTCGTCGCGGCATTCCTGCTGGGCCGGGCGGTGGAGCGGTATCCGCCGACCGCGGCAATGAGTTTCCTGCCGCAGTTCCTCACTTCCGTGCTGCTGATGTTTGCCGCCAACCTCTTCAGCCTGACGATCGTCGGCATGGAGCACGTCCTGCAGGTACTGCTCAGCATCGCCTGCGCCATCGCCCTGCTGGAGGCCTTGTCGGGTCGCGGAATTCCCGCCTGGTGCCTGGTTGCTGCGGTGCTCGCGCCGAGTGTGCGCTACGAAGACCTTTCGCTCACCACCGCCGTCTGCCTTGCGCTCGCCGGCCAGCGCCACTGGCGCAAAGCCGCGTCGGTGTTCGCGCTCAGCGTGCTTCCGCTGCTGGCGTTTTCGGCGTTCCTGCACAGCCGCGGCATGCCTCTGCTGCCGATGTCGGTGCTGGCCAAGGGCGGCGCTTACCTCCAGGGGACAGCTTTACAGAAGGCGATCTTCCTTATCGAAGGCAATCTGCGGGACGCCGTCGTCGAATCGAATCGCTATGCCATCCTTCTCTTCGGCGGCCTGTTCGCGGTGCTGGCCTGGCGCGACAAGGTCCGGGTGCGTCGGTTCGTCTTCGCCGCCGCCGCGCTGCTGGCCGCGCTGCAGATTATGATTTTTTTTTTTAATGTTATGTAGAGCTACGAGATCTACTCCGTCATCTGCCTTACGCTGCTCGCCCTGCGCGCCTTCGCCGAGTGGCCGCGATACCTCGTCGCCTTCTACGCCGTCGCCATCACCTTCTGCGCCATTCCTTACATCGAGGGAACCTGGCTGACGCCCGGCGCCTCGCTCGACATCTACGACCAGCAGTTCCAGATGCACCGCTTCGTCACGCAGTTCTACACCGGCAACTACGCCGTCAACGATCTCGGCATGGTCAGCTTCGAGCGCCGTCCGGGCGCCTATGTGCTCGACCTCTACGGCCTCGCGTCGGCCGAGGCGCTGCGCGTCCGCAACAAGCCCGCCGCCTGGCTCGAACAGGCCGCGCGCCCCCACGATGCCGGCCTCGCCATGCTCTATCCCACCTGGTTCCACATCCCGCCGGAGTGGACTCCGCTGGCCCGCCTGTGCTCGCCCGGCAATGTCGTCGCGTCCGAGCCCTGCATGGTCTTCTACAGCACCGGCGCGGCCGCAACTCCATCCCTGCGCGCGCAGCTGCTGGAGTTCGGCAGGACGCTGCCCGCCGGGGACAGCTTCCAGATGGACCCGCCGCGCTCGCCCGACTCGCTCGTTATCCGGCAGTAGGGTGTTATGACGGCCAGCCTGCACGTGACAGGAATCCTCGCGAGCGGTGCCGTCGTCATGCGGTGGATGCTGGACCAGACCTCCTCCGGCTCCATCTTCACTCTGTATAATCGAGCCAGTAAATCATCCTCACAGCCTAAGTTTACGGCCTGTTTCCCTGTTTTCTCAGGAGTTCGACCTTGCGTGAGTCCGCCCCAGTTCGGCAAACCCCTGCGCTTTCCATCGCTGTAATCGTCACCGTCGTCGTCACATTGCTGCGATTTTACTTCGATCGAAAGGTCATGTTTTGCGGTACGCCGGACTCCTGCTCCTACCTCGCGCTGGGCGAATCCCTGAGCCGCCACCAGGGTTTTACCCAGAACTTCCTCTACCAATATCAGTTCATCTCGCCGCATCTGCCCTCCCAAGGCATCGAATACTGGCGTACCGGCACCAGCCTCTTTCTTCTGCTTGCCCAGCCCTTCGGCGGCGTTACGCTGCACTCCGCCGCCAACATCACCTCGCTCATGGCGATCTTCCTCGCCCTCGCCGCCTGGCGCATTGCCATGGACTGGTTCGGCGACCGTACCGTCGCCTGCGCCAGCTACCTCATCTGCCTGGTCTTTCCGCCTATATGGACCAGCGCCACCACCCCCGATTCCGCCATCTACTATGGGGTCTTCGTTGCCTGGTTCTTCGTCTTCTTCGGCGTCCGCTTTCGCAGCTACGCACAGGACGCCGCGGGATTTGCCTGCATCGCCATGGTCAATCTCATCCGCAACGACGCCATTCTGCTCTCCGTGCCGCTTGTCGTCATCCTCCTGCTGCGCCTGCGGGCGGGGAAGCGCGAACGTGGCGCTCGCGGAGCGTCCCCCGCTTACGCGCTGCTGGCTCTCGCCGCCTTCGCCCTCTCCATGCTGCCGATGAACCTGATCGACTTCCTCGTGCTGCATAAAGCGTTTCCGCCCGGCACCGGCGGCACGCTCTATCTCACCGACCTCTCCGACCTGGCGCTCTATAAGCAGACGCTCAACCTGCACACCATGCTCGCCATCGGCGCCGGGCGTCTCATCAGGATGCGTCTCGTTGCGATACCCATGATCGTCTACCGCATTGTCTTCCTGATGCTCGGCGTGGGAGCGGCTTTCCTGCCCGCGCTCCTGCTGCGCCGCCGCTCCGGCGAGCGCGCGGGTTATCCCGAGATCGCCGGCCCCGTCGCCTTTTTCGTCACGCTCGTCCTGGCCTACGGAATCGGCCTGCCCGCCATCGGCACCTTCTCGGCGCTGCGAAGCTTCACTGGCCTGCTGCCGGTCTCCGCCGTTCTTATCGTCGCCGCTATCCGCTGGATCGAAGTTCCCGAAGTCTTTCCCGCCGGGGTCGTGACCCGTGCGCTGGCTGGAACGCTCGTGGCTGCCTATCTCATCTCCGGCATCATGCAGGACCGCCGCACCGCCGACGACTCCGTACTTAACGCAGACCGCGACCAGCGCGTCGCCGACTTCCTCGCCTCCGCGGGGGCCACTCCCACCGATGGCACCCTCGTCATGACCGCCGACCCGTCGGCCTTCTACGTCCAGACGGCCTACCGGACGCTACCCATACCTAACGACAATCTGCAGATGATGTCGCAGGCGACCCACGATTTAGGTGCGACCCACATTCTCATCGACCTCTCGCGCGCCTCAATCCCCGAGGCTGATCTCCGCGGCGTACTCCACCCGCTCGCCATCGACCACGTCCCCGGGACGCAGATGCTCGTTGTGACGATGCCAAAGCCCTGAACAAGATTCAGACACCATCCAGAGGGATACCCTTACCGGCCCATCCGGAATTGCAACAGGAAATGCCAGACTGCCCACGCCGCCGCCGCCAGCAGCAGCAACAAGGCCAACACTCCCAGCCATCTGGCCGTATTTGACCTTCGCACCGCGCCCCGGTTCTTCTTTACATTAGCGGCAAACGTAGCCCAGGCCTCTTCCTGCCCGGAGTCCGTGCTTCCGAAGCGGGAGGCATAACTAGCCTCGAACCGCGGCATCCACTCCCCCTCCGCCAACCCCAGCGACCCCAGGTACGCTCGCACGATCCCCCGCCGGAATACCCCTCCCGGCAGAGCCTTGTAATCGCCTCGCTCCAGCGCGTCGAAATGGCGCGCATTCACCTTGGTCTCGGCGCACATCTTCTCCAGCGAGACGCCTCGTCGTTCCCGTTCCAATCGCAATTCATCGCCGAATCCAGCCAAAACACCCGCCATGGTTCCTTGTACCCGAGGCCCCGCCTGTGCTGACCAAACTATGTCTAAACTACCTCAAATCGCCCCGGAATTGGAGCATCCGTCCGCTGCGCGGCACAGGCCCCGTCCGCGCCGCCCCTGTTAGACTTAGGTTGGCTCATGCGCATTCCCATCCCACAGCGATTCGCTCCGCGTTCCGTCGCCATCTTCGCGGCGATCGTCTTTGCGGGAGAGCTGATGCAGGGAACCGACATTCTCTTTGCGGTGGGCGTGGCCGCGTTCATCTGGATCTGGGGGGCCGCGTTCAATGCCGCTGGAGGAATCGAATACACCTCGGGCGCATTCATCTTCTTCAACGGGATGTTCACGGTGATCGTCGGAATGGCGGCGAAGGTTTTGCTCTGGCAGGCAGGGGACCGGAACCTGCGCAATCCGAGAAGCACGATTCTCTGCTACTGCATCGGAATGGCGGGTATGTGGCTGGCCGCGATCTTTACGCGCTCGCTACGAAGGAATCCCCCGTTACTGAAGGATTTTTCCTCTCTGGAAGCCATGAAGCAGGGGTCCATCGTCAGCTTCATTCTTATGATCCTTTTCTTCCTCGTCACCCGCGGCTCTGTTGCAGACGGAGGGGTGTTGGGGGCTTTAGGCCAGCTCAATAGATTCCATTTTCTGGCCGTTTTGCTTGCCGTAAGCTACGAAGTGCGTCGTTCAAACGGCAAACGCAGCTTGAACTGGGTGGGCGGCTGCACCCTCGCCTTCATGACCGTGGTGGGTACCATTTCCTTCAGCAAAGAAGGGATGATGATCGGCGTGACTGCCTGGTTTCTGGCGGCATGGTTGAATGGGTACAACTTCACCCGAGTTCAATTGATCGCTTCGGCTCTCGGCTTCTCTTTTCTCGTTTACTACCTTGTTCCGTATTCGCAGTATGTTCGCAATTTTCACGCACCTACTTTTGCCGAGAATGCGGCGATCTCCTTGAAGTACCTCTCCGACCTGAACGAGACCAGGCGCCTCTATGAGGAAACTCTGGACAACTACGACCTGGACGAGGAGCAGCATCTCTTCGACCAGCGCGTCGCCTTTCTCGATCGGCTCATCATGTTTGCCCCGGACGATGCGCTCATTGCATACACCAACAGAGGAAATGTGTTCGGTCTGGAACCCACCCTGGATTACCACTTGAATGTCATTCCGCACCTTATCTGGAAGAATAAACCCGTCTGGAACTTCGGCAACCTGTATGGACACGAATTGGGAATGGTCGCCTATGAGGATTTCACCACCGGAATCTCGTTCAGTCCCACCGCGGAGTTCTATCATGAGGCGAAATGGCTCGGGCTCCTGCTGGTGATGCCGATCGAGATGTTCCTCGGGTTCCTGGCGATCGACAGCCTGGTCGGCAACGTGAGGCAGGCACCGTGGGCGCTGGTGTGGATTCTGGAGATCTCCCACGCGGCGGCTGAGGCCGGCGCGGCAGGGCCGGTTGGATTGTATACCGGCTCCATCGAGGTCACGCTCTTCTTCTACTGGACGCTGACCCGCATCGCACCCTGGTTCCTTGGCGTCATCCAGGGGCAAAGGCTTACGACGGGTTCTCCAGTGGCCGTTCCCGAAAGCACCTGACTTCGTGCGCAAGCGAGCGTCAAGCTAAAATGCTAAGCAAGCTGTCAGCATGACGAATCTGCCTCCACGCCTCCATCGCGCGCTCCACGTCATGCTGCTGGTCGCGGCGGCCGGACTCTTCGGCCTGCACTTCGTCCATCTCACCGCCGACTTCCCCAACCACTCCCCGTGGATGGACTGGTCGAAGTACACCGACGAGGGCTGGTACGGCGACGCCGCCATCCGCCATTTCCAGCTCGGCCACTGGTACGTGCCCGGCGACTTCAACCCCGCCGCTGCCCTCCCCGCGCTGCCCTTTCTGGAGGGCCTGGTCTTCCATTTCACCGGAGTCTCGCTTGCCGCCGCCCGCGCCCTGACCGTATGCCTCTTCGGCGCGATTCTCGCCGCTTGCTGGCTGCTGATCACACGCTACAGCACACAGAAACGAGCCTCGCTTGCCGCCGCGACCGCCGTGCTGCTGCTGGCCGCCAATCCCTTCTGCTTCGTCTTCAC
Organism: uncultured Acidobacteriaceae bacterium; assembly: GCA_964245315.1. Lineage (GTDB taxonomy): Bacteria > Acidobacteriota > Terriglobia > Terriglobales > Acidobacteriaceae > Edaphobacter. The sequence goes on from CAXTMK010000003.1 coordinate 73,255, forward strand.
CCGGATGGCAATCAT
>CAXTMK010000003.1:73279-78402 GCA_964245315.1 uncultured Acidobacteriaceae bacterium
TGCTGGCGCTTCTGGCCGCTGCCGAAATCCACCCCCGGACCTGGGTGCCCCACATCTCGCTTCTGAGATGTGGGATGCAAGATCTCCGCGCCAACCTCATCCCCATCCTCGTCCTCGGATTTCTGCTTCCGGCGATGGTCCTGGCCAAGACCACCGCGCTCTTCCTGATGCCGGGCGTCTTCTGGATGCTCTTCGCCAACTCCGGCTATCGCATTCCCGCGTTCGTGCGGGTCGCCGTCCCACCGGCGGCGATCGGGCTGACGCTGTGGCTGATCTACTTTCTTGCCGTTGTGCGCCCGCACTTCCTCATCGATTACCGCTACCTGTTCAGCGCTAACGCTTACACCGGCATGACGCGCGCCAACTTCGCCTCCGTGCTCGCCGGCATGCTGCAGGATGGCAGCTGGATGGGCCGCGTCTACGGCTTCGCGCTAGCGGCCGCGGCGGTTGCGCTGTTTCAGTTCCGCAGCCTCGCTGCCCGCCCGCTCATCCCCGCGCTGCTGCTTTGGAGTGCCGGCTACATGGCCTTCCTCGCCTACCATAACAATCTTCAGCCCCGATATTACCTGGTCGTTGCCGTGCCGCTGACGCTGCTGCTGCCAGTGGTCGTCTAAGACCTCATCCTGCCGAGAATCCGGCAACCTGGCTTGCGCGCTGTCGCGGTAGCCGCCGCCGCCCTCATCGTCGCGATCATTGCCGTCCCCGATGCCATCCAGACCGTCGCCTTTGTCCGCCATCCCGAGTACACGCTCGTGAAGGCCGCCAGCGATGTCGCGGCGTACATCCGCAGCGACCTCCGCACAGACCCCGCCCACAACCCGCTCATCCTCTCCATCTCCGGCAGCGATATCACGCTGATGACCGGCCTGCCCAGCCTCAGCCACGACTTCGCCACGCTCGAACTGGACGACCGCGTCCGGCGTTACAAGCCCGGCTGGTACATCGCCTGGAACCAGGTCGAAGACGACAAGATGGACGCCATGGCTCCGCTCTACCGGCTGGAGCGGGTAGCCGCCTTCCCGGCCATGGACGATCCCGACCGCAACCTGCTCATCCTCTACAAGCTCTACCCCAGCGACTCGCCAAGCCCCCGCTCCGCCCGCCCGCGGACTGCGCCGCCCAGGCGCCTGCGCTCCCGGCTCGGCCAGCAGCCGAGCGCCAACCAACTGCTGCATTAGTTCCTGTGTCGGTCCCCACTGGTAAGCTGGGAGAATATCCTTCCCGGGAGTGGAGCGTCATGATGGAAGCGCAAGCCGCGTTACAGGCTGGTCCGATCGCCCTGACCGCGCACCGGCGATCGCTCAAACCACTTACCGGAATCCGTTTCTTCGCCGCGTTTTACGTGGTTATCTTCCACACTCGCATGGGTTCCACGCTGTACGAGCATGGACACCACGCCGCCGGCAACTTCTTTCTCAGCGGATTTCTGGCCGTCCCGCTCTTCTTCCTGCTCTCCGGCTTTATCCTGGCGTACACCTACGAAGGCCAGATCGAGAAGCCAGGCGACCACAGACGCTTCTGGGAAGCCCGTTTCGCCCGGATCTGGCCCGTATACGCAGTCTCGCTCGTGATGGGATCCATCCCCAGCTTCAAATTTCCGCCTCCGGCTGTCGCGGTGGCCGCGCTGTGCATGGTGCAGGCCTGGAATCCGTTCGATATGGGCATGGCCGGAGCCTGGAACATCGTCTGCTGGACCCTGTCGGTGGAGGCCGTCTTCTATATCGTCTTTCCGTGGGTGCAGACCTGGATCGAAGAGCGCAGCACCCGGGTTCAGCTCCTGACCATCGCTCTTATGCTGCTGCTCTGCGTCGCTGTCGATTCGACCTCGCGAGTGCTGGGATACAAACCGCAGGGCATCTTCCGGTGGTTACCGTTGCCTCTGCCGCATCTGCCGGAGTTCTTCGCCGGTGTAGGCATTGGGAATTACTTCCTGCGACACCTTGCATTGAACAACATGCGTCCCGGCGCACCGTTGCTCCGCGGCAACGGTCTTTGGACCTACGCCTCCGTCGCCGCGACGCTGGCGCTGCTCTGTTGCCCGATCAATCGCTGGACTTCGCTTGTGGTCACGGCATTCGCCGCGCTGCTCTTCGGGCTGGCCGCGGAGCGGACCCTTCTGTCCCGCTTCCTCTCGACAAGAATAATGCTGCTTGGCGGAGGCATCAGCTACTCTATCTACCTGATGCAGATGCCAGTAAAATTCTGGATCCAGGCCATCGCCAAGCGCACACACCTGGGCTCCGAGACGCTGCGCTTCGCCATCACGGTGGTCGCCCTGATCGGAATCTCCTGGTTCCTCTTCAGGGCCGTAGAGGATCCGGCCCGCAGAGTCCTGCGCGGTCTGTTCGCCAACATGGAAGCCAGACGCGATCGTCGCGCCGAGAAGAAGAGTGTTGCCGCCTGAAATACGTCCTGCATTAATGCGAAGGCGGCGGATAGTAATCGAACGTCTGATTAAGGCTCATCTCCATGGCGGCTGGCTTGCCATCCTTCATGCCCGGACGAAACCGGTACTTCGCGACGGTCTCCGCGGTGCGCGCGTCCAGCCCGTAACCCAGCGGCTGCCTGATTGCGATACGCCGCGGTACGCCATCCGGCCCCACGATCATCCTGACCTGCACCACGCCTTTGACATGGTCGTCGCGAGCCTCATTGGTAAAGTCCGGCTCCAGCTTTTTCTCCAGCACCGGCAACTCGACCCCGGCTGTAACGTTAACCGGAACGATCGTCTGGCCCGTCAGTTCGTCGTTCGGCCAGGCCAGGCCGGGCGCAAAATAGTGCCGCCAGTACGGAGCCATCGACCGTTGCAGAGCCGGATCGATGCCGACGGAGAACATGGTCGCCAGCGCACCCTGGAGGCCGCGCGCCTCGTCGTTTACCGCCAGGATAATCCTCAGCTTCTGCGTCTTCAGCGGGTGCCGCTCCCAGACATGCTGCTCCGGGTTGTAGCGCAACGCAACGCGCAAACCGTCGAGTTCCAGCTCGCCCGCGCCGCCGCCCGCCGCGGGTACGCCGCTATGCCGCACAACCTTATCGATCTGCGCGCCCGCCAGCGTCCAATCCACTACCTTTGGATCGCCCTTGATGTGCCCGAGCGAGTCGAAGCTGAACTCCCCACCCGCATAGCATCCGCGTAGCAAAAGCGCACGTCCGACGAGGGACGAAGCGCCATCGAGCGCCGGATCGGCCGGCAAAACCGCCTTGACCGCTGTCTGCGCGGGTGCCTGCGCGTTCGCCCAGACGTGACTTATCGCGGAGTATCCCCACAGGGCTCCGAGAACTATTGCCAAGGTCAGACTGCCGAACTTCCACTTCATGCGTGCCTGCGTGCTGCCGCCCTCTGAAGTCATCGTGCCGGGTTCTCACTCTGACGCTTTGAAGCGGCTTAAACGTTTTACGTGCGATGCAAATTTAAAAACATGCTTTCCATTGACTCCGCGTCTGCTCTCTACTATTCTGAAAGCTCGCGCAGTCTCGCGTCTGTACGTGTGTCAACCTCTCGTGGTCGAAAGAGTTGGATATCACACCGTGCGAAGGACCTGAGGCGCTCGCGGATCGCGTCCCCCGAGTTCGGCTCCGCGGTATCGAGCTACCGGCAAGCGTTCCGCTCCCAGGGCTGACAGACCTTGCGCCGCTGCACGCTGTCCCCGGCACCCGCCAGGTTCTTTAATCTCCGCGCAGACACATGGCTGTGTCTGCAATCGCCCACGCATCACCCATCTTCGAGCACCAGGCTGACGCTAACACCGAAGACAGCAGAACCAGGGAGTACAACGCATTATGAGCAACATCGGCACCTCACACGGAACCACCATCCCCAGCGGGAAGGACATCCAGCGCAAGTGGTTCGTCATCGACGCTTCCGGCAAGACGCTCGGACGCCTCTCCACCGTCGCTGCTTCCATCCTCGCCGGCAAGCATAATCCCCTTTACACGCCGTATATCGATATGGGCGACCACGTCATTGTGATCAACGCCGAGAAGATCGTGCTGACCGGCATGAAGGGCGACCAGAAGCTGTACCGCCGGTACACCGGATTCCCCGGCGGCCTGCGCGAGGAGAGCTTTATCAAGCTGCTCGCCCGCCGTCCCGAGGCGATCGTCGAGCAGTCGATCAAGGGCATGCTGCCCAAATCGAAGCTCGGCCGCCAGATGGCCACCAAGCTTAAGGTTTACAAGGGCGACAAGCACCCGCACTTCGCCCAGCAGCCGCAGCCGCTCGAGTTCCACGCGAGCAACGCGCCTAAAGCGCCCGGCTCGGTAAAACCCGGCCAGCCTACGCACAAGCATCACGCGCTGGAAGCGTAAGCGCTTTTGGAATTATGTCCGGGCTTCAGCCCGGATATCACAAGATTACGAAGAGGGGCCTTAGCCCCGGCCTTTCGAGGCAAGAAATTCAAGGAGCACCATGGCAGATCTAGTCCAATACTACGGAACCGGCCGGCGTAAGTCCTCCATCGCCCGCGTCTTCCTGCGTCCCGGCAGCGGCAAGTTCACCGTCAACCAGAAGGATTGCGACGTCTACTTCGTCACCGCGCAGCAGCGCGCCGCGGCCCGGCGTTCGCTCGGCATTGCCGATATTGGCGAGACCTTCGACGTCCTCACCACCGTGCGCGGCGGCGGCGTCATGGGCCAGGCCGACGCGGTCAAGCTCGGCATCGCCCGCGCGCTGATGGAATTCAACCCCGATCTGCGCAAGGCCCTCAAGGCTGAGGGTCTCGTCACCCGCGACTCGCGCGGCAAGGAACGCAAGAAGTACGGACAGAAGGGCGCACGCGCTCGCTTCCAGTTCAGCAAGCGGTAATCGTCCGGCAACACTCCGGGTGCCCCATGTCTCGATTCTGAGACATGGGATCTCCCGGCATCGCTTCACCCTCCGCCTCACCGCGAAGGCCAGGACCTAAATCTCCCGACGCGTCACCGCAAGGGATCAATCCAGACCAGCCGCTACTCAGCCCGGTCTATAAACAGGAGCCACACCATGGCAAGTATTACGATGAAGGAACTGCTCGAAGCCGGCGTACACTTCGGCCACCAGACCAAGCGCTGGAACCCCAAGATGAAGGAGTACATCTTCGGCGAGCGCAACGGCATTTACATCATCGACCTGCAGAAGACGCTCA
>CAXTMK010000004.1:0-10303 GCA_964245315.1 uncultured Acidobacteriaceae bacterium
GAGGGGACACTTCTATCGAGGACAACAGGGGACACTTCTAATGTGCTTCAACATCACCATTCCCTCATTGCCGCGCAGTTCCACCCACTCTTTCACCCCGCCGTCCAGATCCAGCCCGGAACTCGCCACAATCGTTCCAGCGGCGCACGGAGCCCACTTCGTCTCCGCCGTCATGTTCAGCAGAACCTGCACCCTGCGCTCGCCGCTCGACCTCACATAACGCAGCACGCCATCCTCGGCTCGCACATCGGAGATGGCACCTGCGTGCAGCTCCGGCCGCTCTCGCCGCAGATGCAACAGCTGCCGGTAGAGCTTCAGCATCGTTCCCCCATCAGCCTCTTCGGTTTCGACCGTAAATCGCGGCCAATCATAAACCAGCGGCAGCCAGGTCCTGGCTCCGCTCGCGGTAAAGCCCGCGTTTTCATGATTCTCCCACAGCATCGGCGACCGCTCCGGGTCGCGTCCCTGCCCGATTCCGGGCTGATTCTTCTCCGCCGGATCCTGCACTTCGTCAGGAGCGATCCGCGCGTCGGGCATACCGAGTTCGTCGCCGTAGTAGAGCGTCGGCGTACCGCGCAGCGTGAGCAACAGCATCGCCGCAACGCGCGCCTGGGCCGGTCCGACGCGCGAGGCAATCCGCTTCTGATCGTGATTGCCCAGCACCCAGTTCGGCCATGCGCCGGGCGGCAGCGCAGCCTCGTATTGCCGGATCAGCGAAGCGATCGCCTCCGCCTGCCACGCAGTCAGGATGAGGTGGAAGTTGAACGGCATCTGCGCCCCCTGCAGATGCGGACCTTCCCCGGAGACAGCACCAGAGGTAGCACCGTAGTAGGCCATCAGCTCCTTCACCGGCAGGTAAATTTCGCCGATCAGAACGCGGTCGCCGTAAGTATCCATCAGCTTGCGCATCTCGGCGACGATCTCCACCGTCTCCGGCTGGTCGGCCGTGTACTTCGGCAGCACGGACCACAGGGTTGAGCCTCCGTGGTAGTCCGGGTTAGGCGGATTGTCGCGGAAGCGGTCGTCCTTGATGAGCAGCCACAGCACATCCATGCGGAAGCCGTCCACTCCACGCTCCAGCCAGAAGCGCATGGCGTCGTACATCGCCTGGCGCACCGCCGGATTGCGCCAGTTCAGGTCGGGCTGCTGCGGCAAAAAGGAGTGATAGTAATACTGGCCGGTCGGCTCGTCGAGCGTCCACCCCGGCCCGCCGAAGTTCGACATCCAGTTATTCGGCACGCCGCCGCCCGGAGCAGGATCGCGCCACAGATACCAGTCGCGCTTCGGGCTTGTCTTCGAGCTGCGCGACTCCAGGAACCACGGATGCCGGTCCGAAGTATGATTGGGTACAAAGTCGAGAATCAGCTTCAACCCGCGCGCATGCGCCCCTGCGATCAGCGCATCGAAGTCCGCCAAGGTGCCGAAGAGCGGATCGACATCGGTATAGTTAGCCACGTCGTAGCCGAAGTCCGCCATAGGCGAGGGATAAAACGGCGACACCCAGACCGCATCCACGCCCAGCGCGACCAGATAGTCCAGCCGCTGGAGAATCCCCCGGAGGTCGCCCACCCCATCGCCGGTCGTATCCTGAAACGACCGCGGATAGACCTGATAGATCACGCCATCCCGCCACCATATTGCGTCCGCACCGGCCATGGCTCATAGGATGCGCGCTTGGCACTCCAAAGTATCGGTGCGGTATTCTCTAACGATGAACCCCAGCCCATCCGGCAGGCAGATCACTTTCTGGACATGGGCCGGCGTGTTTGCCGCCGTGGTAATTCTGGCGAGCGTCGTCTGCAAGCTCTGCCTCCTGCATTCGCGGGAGTTGTGGCTGGACGAAACCTTCTCCGCGTACATCTGCAACCTCAGCTTCCCGAAGCTCATCCACACCGCCGCGGGAGATGTCCATCCCGTGCTCTACTACCTGCTCCTGAAGCTCTGGATCATGGCGACCGGCGATGCGGAGTATCAACTGCGGCTGTTCAGCGTGCTGATCGATCTGGCTGCGATGATCGTCATGGCTTTTCTGGGCAGAAGACTTCTGGGCGGCAACTTCGGCGCGCTCGCAACCGCTCTCTTCGCGCTGTCGCCGATCCTGGTGGTGTATTCGCTCGAAGTCCGCGGCTACATGCTTCTCATCCTTGTCTTCGTCTCTCTTCTGCTCGCGCACTGGAGGCTGGTCTTCGATCCCAAGCCTGCTCGCGGGCTTATCGTCGCGGAGGGATGGCTGGCTGGCACGCTCTTCTACACCCACTACGTCGCTATCTTTCTCCTGATCGGGATATTCGCGCATGGTGCGCTGCTGGTCTTTCGCGGCAAAGTGCCGGCTTCGCGTATGGCCGCCGTCTCGGCTATCGCGCTTCTCCTGATCGTTCCGGGCATTCCGACTTTGCTCTCGCAGCATGCCGGCCGAACCAGGCTGGCCGACGACCTGAAGAACAGTCACAGCGATCCGCAGGCGCTCTCCTTCGGAGCACCCGAACTCACTCCCACAAAGGCGAAGGCGGCAAAGGACTATGCAACGAATTTCGCGGTCGCGGCCGGTTTTTTCCCGGCGAAGTCGCCAGCGGTATTCGTTCTTTGCGCAATCCCGCTGGTATTGGTTCTCGGGGCCGCGGCATTTCTCTGGCTTGTCAGGCGCGATGAAGTTTGTCTGCTGTGCGGCATCCTTGAACTGGCGTTGGCCGCGGGTCTCCTGGTCATGGGCCTGATAACGACGCGTTACATGCTGCCCGTGGTTCCGCTGGTTGCGATCGCAGTCGCTCGCGCGGTGCAGTATGCGGTCGAGGTAGCTCATCGGCGAACCGCCGGTCTGGTGGCTGCGGGCTGCATCGTCGCGGTTTACGTGGCGGGCTTCGGACGCCAGGTAACAGTCCCTCATGCGCAGCTGTGGCATCCTCTGATCGCGACATTGCGCCAGAACTATCAACCCGAAGACACCGTGATCTTCAGCGCCTCCTACGCGGAGGTGCCGTTCGACTATTTCGCCACGCACGAGAACTTTCACCCGCGCGAGACCGGCTTCCCTACCCCGATCTTCGACTGGTGGAACAGCCAGAAGTTCAAAGGCTGGGGAGGGCCGGTGATTACCCAGCCCGATCTGCGCCGGTTCGTCTCCGCGCTTCCCCACTCGCAGTCCAGAACTCTCTGGCTGGTTCTGTTCGAGACGTATTACTACGACCCGAAAGACGAACTGGTGTCAGCCCTGGGCCAGATCGGCGATGTGACGGAAATCCGGGTGCCTGGCGATTCCAAGGCCCACTCCGATTCGCCGCCGCGCCTCATCCGTGTTCAACTGCGATAATCCCGGCGCGCCAAAACCAAATGCCTCGCATACGCGAGGCATCTGGACGTTGCGCCCTGTTGTCGTCTTTACCGGAAGCGACCACCGAATCCACCACGGAAGCCGCCGAATCCACCACGGAAGCCGCCATAGTAGCCGAAGCCCAGGCCCAGGCCGTAGTACGGGTAGAACCCATACGGATAGCCATAACCATATGCATAATAAGGATACGGTGCCGGATAACCGTCTCCATACGGCGCGTAGCCGTAGCCAGAACCGTAACCCGCCCCGTAGCCGTCGCCGCGCGCCGCCGCTCCCGAACCCGGTCCGCCGCCGGGCAGGACGTCGTCGCCGATCTCCTGATACGGAACCTCGGACGGCTTGCCGTTGAAGGCGTACTCGTGATCTTCCTTCACCATGACGGGCCTGGCGTCGCTGGCGCCGCCGACGTAGGAAGCGGCTTCGCCATGCAGGACGCGGACAGTGTCGGTGTCGGCGTTGAAGGTGTAGAAGCCGTCTTTGAGCAGGTCGACCTTGCCGCCGGGCAGATCGACGCTGATTTGCGCGTGCTCGGCTGGGTGATAAACCTGGATGTTGGCGCGGCCGTGCTCGACGCGAATTTCGGTCGTGTTGGCGGTCGTGGAGACGACGTGGGTTGAGCCGTTCGGTTCGCTGCGCAGCCAGACGCCTCGCATGGGTTCAGTGGTAGCGGCCTGGCTGGTCATCCCCGGACGCGAACGGACGACAGGAGCTGCGCTGGTTTGGGCAGTGCCGTCGGCGGTCTGCGCATAAGCGCCGAGCGGCAACGTGGAGAGTGCAACAACGAGGGAAAATGTCTTCAACATCGCAATAACCTCTGCTGTTTTAGATGCACCCATCACAAGTTCGTTTCAACGCGGTCACCCCGCCAACATTGCATGGTGCGTCGGCGTGCCCCGCGACTCTAATCCCTAAGGAGAAACACCAATGCCCTTGAACTCGTATGTAACCCTCGGCCGCTCCGGTCTCCGCGTCAGTCCCTTCTGCCTTGGCGCCATGACCTTTGGACAAGACATCCCCGGCTTTGGCGCGAGCGTGCAGGATTCGGAAGCCATCCTCGCGCACTATCTGGACCAGGGCGGAAACTTCATCGACACGGCCAACATCTACACCCGCGGACACTCCGAGAAGATCATCGGAGACTTCTTTCATCAGCGCCAGGGCAGACGCGACCGGGCCGTCATTGCGACGAAGTTCTTCTGCAATCTCTACGCCGGCGATCCCAACGGCGGGGGCGCGGGCCGGAAGGCGATTGTCGCGCAATGCGAGGAGTCGCTGCGGCGCCTGCGGACCGACTACATCGACCTGTATTACCTGCACAATTGGGACCGTTTCACGCCTGTCGAAGAGATGATGCGAGCGCTCGACGACCTGGTGCGCTCGGGCAAGGTCCGCTACATCGGCATCTCTGACGCTCCCGCGTGGAAGGTGGCGCAGGCGCAGGTGCTTGCTCACTTCCGCGGCTGGAGTCCGCTGATCGCGCTGCAGATCGAATATTCGCTGATGCAGCGGACGGTCGAGGGAGAATTAACTCCAATGGCCGAGGAACTGGGTCTCGGCGTGTTGCCGTGGGGACCGCTGAAGGGCGGCGCGCTCTCCGGCAAATACACGCGCGCCAACGGAGCCAAAATGCAGGGGCCGCGCGGCGCACGCGGCGGCGACTTCACGGAGAAGCAGTACGACATCATCGACGTTGTGGGCAGGATTGCGTCCGAGTCGAACACCACGTCCGCAACCGTAGCGCTGGCATGGCTGAAGCAGCAGCCGGCGGTGCAGTCGACCATCATCGGAGCCACCACGCTGGATCAGCTGAAGGCGAACCTCAGCGCGGTCGACTTCGTCCTGACGGCCGAGCAGATTGCGGCGCTGAACGACGTCTCCAAGCCAGTGTTGAACTTCCCAGCTGATTTCCTCGCGAACTCACCTTCGTATGCGCACGCGGGAGCGACCGTCGACGGCGTTCCGAGTCAGGCTTCGTTTCTGGTCCCCACGGACGACAGCACCCGCTGGTAGCAAGCTGACGGGATGGAGAAGATTCTCCATCCGTCGGCCGTTACTCGCCCGCGCCCTTATGCCCTTCCAGCCGCTCGGGCATATCGGCGAGGATGTACGTCATCACCGCCAGCGAGGCGACGTTCCTGCGGAAATCCGTGGGGTTGACCTTGTCGAGCGTGTCGGCTTCGGTGTGGTGCCAGTCGAAGTAGTGCTCGCCCGTCGTCATCTCGCCCAGGCCGGGCACGCCGTCGGCCATTAGCGGCGAGATGTCGGAGCCGCCGCCGCCAGGGCGGATCGCTCCGGGCGAAGGCGCGAGCACCGGCTCCAGCAGCGTGCCGATATCCTGCAGCAGGTCGAGCGAGTGCTGCTCGGCCAAAGACAGCCCTGCATCCGGAGCGGCAGCCGTCGTATCGCCTGGCGTAGCCCGGCGGCGTGCGCCTCCCGGAGCGGCGCCATAGCCGAAGCCGACCGGAGGCTCCGCGCCGCCGTCCATCTCAATTGCCGCGACATGATTCTTCAGCTCGGCATCGCTTAAAGCCGCGCGATACGCCTTGCCGCCGGCGCCGCCGTTCTCCTCGTTCACCCAGAAACAGATGCGGATGGTGCGCTTCGGCTTCAGGCCCAGCCTGGCGATCTCATGCACTGCCGCGAGCGTCGCCATGATGCCGGACCCGTCGTCCTGCGCGCCCTGGCCTACGTCCCACGAGTCGATGTGGCCGCCGATGACGACGATCTGCTCCGGATGCTCGCTGCCGACGATGTCGCCCATCACATTGGCGGCCACCTGCAGCGCTTCCATGTGCGCGGTCATGAAAAGATGCACCTTTACGGGTTTGCCCTCGGCCTGCAGCCGCTCGAGCATCAGGGCGTCCTCGATGGAGATCGCCGCCGCCGGAATCTTCGGCTGGGCTTCGTCGTACACCGTGGTCCCGGTGTGCGGAAGCTCCACTGCCAGCGGCGTGATCGACCGCACCAGCACGCCGACCGCGCCCAAAGCCGCTGCCTGGGATGGCCCTGCGGTGCGGTACATCACGGTTTGCCCGTAGCCTTTGTAGGGCTCGTTGAAGACTACGATCCTGCCCTCTACGCCAGCCCTGCCGAGCTTGTTCAACGCCGCAAAGTCCGGCACCACAACGACGTCCGCCGTGATGCCCTGGCCGGGCTTCGACGCCGTACCTACGCTCATTCCAAGGCCGAGCATATGCAACGGCTTCTGCACCGGGCTGACGATGCGCGCCGACTCCGTTCCGCGAACCCAGTGGGGTACGATTGCGGTCTGCGCATGTACATTTGCAAAACCCTCGCTGCGCATCAGCTCGGTCGCCCACGCGATTGCCGTCAGCAACGACTCCGACCCGCTGACCCGCTTGCCGATGTGATCGCACAGATACTGCAGGTTCGCATAGCCCTCGGGATCGGCCAGCGACGCAGCGATGAGCTTATCGGCAGCGGGTTTGTAGGTGACGGAGAGCGGTGGCGCGTTTTGCGCGGAGGCAACAGAGGTAATGAGGATTGAAGCAAAGGCAAGCAGACGCGTCATGCGAAACGGGCTCCTGTAGAGAGGCAAAGTCGAACCTCCAGCTTACCCGATGCGGTCCTTATCAAGTTCAGAGTTGTCGCGGAAGGCAGGCTGTGGCCTTCACTCAAAGCTCTTCACTCAAGACTCTGAACTCTCAAAACTAAGGCTTTGGTCTTAGAGTAGACAGTCATGAGTGCGGAGTTGAGAGGAAGACAGCTTTGGAACTGTCTTAGGTGTAAAAGCAATCGCCCTGACCGGGCAGCGATACGCTGCATAGTCAGGGCGGGCCAGCTCATTTCGTTGCGGTTTGCGCTTACGACTTCTTCAGAATCTCCGCCAGAGCTGTCATGCGCATCTTGTCGGCAGGGGTCGGAGCCGTGGCTGCGTCCTTATCGAGCGAAGCCGCGAAGGTCTTCAGCGCCTTCGTGTTCTTCTTGTCCATTGCGGTCATCAACTCCGCCGCCTTGTCGGCCGGCAGCGCGTTGCTGCGGGCGAGCTGGTCGACATAGGCCTTTGCGGTGGTGAAGTTGGCCGGATAGACGATCATCGTCTGACCCTGCGGGTTGAACTCCGCTTCGTGAACCGCAGCCGCGGCGTCGAGCTCGTTCTGCGAGATGTACTTGCTGGGCAGCAGCTTGTACACGTCCAGGCCGCGGGCAATCTCCGAGCCGTAAACATAGCCATTGTACCAGTAGGCCGACCACAGGCCACCATCGACGAACTTGTCCGGATCGAGAGGACCGCGGTCGAAGTAGGCGATCTCGAACGGGTGGGTGGCGTCCGTGAAGTCCATGACCGAGACGCCACCCTGATACCACGACTTCACCTCGATATCGCGTCCCGGAATGGGGACGATGGAGCCGTTGTGCGCGGTGCAGTTCTCGAGTTCGGTCTGCGGCGCCGGCATCTTGTAGTAGCTGCCAAGCGTCAGGACGTTGTCTTTGGAGCGGGTGAAGATGGAGTCCGCGCCCCAGGTCATGGGGTCGTCCTTGCGGCAGCGCGGCTGCGAACCGCCGCCCCACTCGTCGTCGAAGATGACCTTGGTGCCGTCATTGCTGAACATGGCCGAGTGCCAGAAGGAGAAGTTGGGGTCGGAGATAGCGGCCACGCGCCTGGGATGGGCCGGGTCGTGGATGTCCAGCAGGATACCGACGCTGGTGCAGGCGGCGGCAGCCAGTCCGATCTGAGGATACGCGGTGATGTCGTGGCATCCGCTGACCGGACGCTCGCCGGCTTGTCCGGGCCGTCCTCCCTGGGGTTGCGCAAGGGATGCAGCCGACGGGCCGACGCGCAGACCGTCCATCGCGCCCGTCGCGTAGTCGGAGAAGATGCGCGGGCTGTTGACCACCTTCGCCGTCTCAGGATGCGCGAGCGGCACCTGAATGACCACGATGGTGTACATGGCGGTGTTGGGATCGTCTATACCGCCGCCGGAACATCCCGCGAGCTCTTCCGCCGAGCGAATGGCCGAGTAACCCGAGACGTACAGGTAGATGTCGTTCTTGTCGTTGGGATCGGTGACCAGGGTGTGGGTGTGCGAACCGCGGCAGGTCTGGACGCCGGGAAGCTGTCTGGGCCTGGTGATATCCGAGATGTCGAAGATGCGGACGCCGCGGAAGCGCAGCGGGCTGGCAGGCAACGGAGGGCCGCCACGGCCACCGCCGCCGGCAGGAGGACCGCCGGCTCCGGGTGCGGCGGCCAGACCGGGGGCCGCATCGGCTCCGGGTGCCACTGCGGGAGGACGCTGGCGTGGCGCGGGCGCAACGTAGCCGGCCGGCAGAGGAATCGGGTCGGTGCCGCAGTCGGTGCGGGCGTTGGTGGCTTCCACCGAGAGGAAGAGCAGATGGCCGTATACCGTGATGTCGTCCTGCGAGCCGGGGCAGAGGACGGAGCTTACCAGCTTCGGCTTGCTGGGGTCGGAGACGTCGTAGGCGTTGAAGCCGTTGTAGTTACCGACAAAGACGTACTTGCCGCTGAAGGCAAGGTCGGAGTTGGTGGAGCCGAACTGGGCGCGCACGGGACGCACCGGCGCACCGGGAACGGCGACCGGCGGAGGCGCGGCCTCCTGCGGGGTAGTGCCGGGCGCGAAGCCCCTGGGCTTGGGCACGTTGACGACGAGCTTCATGCCGGAGGCCGCTTCGGCGGCATCCATAAAGCCGCCCTTCAGGCCGACGCGCGGATCGTCCGGCTGCTGCGGGTTGTTGTAGACGGTGGGCTTGGCCGGCATGGCGATCTGGCCGAAAGATGCGGTACAGCCAAAAACCGACAGCGTAAACGCCAGCGCGGCGAGTGAACGTAAGCTATGTTTCATAACGTTTTCTCCATGTCTAATGCCTAATTCTTGAGTTTTTCCAAAAGGCCCTGCATCGCGCCGATCTCACCCCGCTGGGTGACATCGACGTCTGCCGTGAAATCGAAAAGTTGAGGGTCCTGGCCCGCGCCGGGGGTGTCGAACAGCTCCTTCACCATGGTGAGCGCGCCGGTGTGGTGCTGGATCATCCCGGTCAGAAAAAGGCGGTCGAACTCAGTTCCCTTGGCCTTGCGCAGCGCGTCCATCTGCTTTGCGGAGAGCATGCCGGGCATGGGAGGCATCGCGGCGTCCATTCCGGGCATATCCATTCCGGCCATGCCGTCGTCGGCGACGGGATGGCCGCGCTGTTCCAGCCAGCGGCGCATGAACTTCATCTCGTCGCTCTGGGAGATGCCGATGCGCTGGCCGAACTCGAGCAGCTGAGGATTCTGGCTGCGGCCCTTCATCAGAGCAACCATGGTAACGGCCTGATTGTGGTGCATGATCATGCCTTCCATGAAGTCGAGGTCCGCCCTGGTCGGTTCGCGCTGCGCGGTGCCCACGACCGGGCCGGTGGTGGACTTGCCCACCTGTCCGGGCGCGCCGGGCTGGTACAGAGGCACCCCGTTCTGCGCCGGCTGCTGCTGAGCGGGCACATGGGCCGCGCACAACACGACGAATGCGATGGATCCGACCGCGCGCCTTAATGGCATGTGAGTCTTCCTTAGCTCCCCGGCAGGTAAGCTGGCAGATTTTCTGTGATTCGTGAGCCTTAAGTTTAGCTCGACCGGCGTGTATTGCCAAATTGTCACACGGAAACGGTTACCACTACCAGCGGTAGTAACGCGCTGAAGGTTACCGCCGCAGCATACCGAAATGGCCCAAACGATTGTTGCGGTACCACGTAGGACCCGTTGTGGAGAACCAGTGCGGGTCCTAATCTTGGTTTCAACAAAGGCAGCTGCAACACCTATCCAGCAGCACACATACAAAGGAGAAACACCATGAAGCAGATTTTCGCGAACCTGATGAACGACGAGTCCGGCCAGGACCTGATCGAGTACGCTCTCGTTGCCGCCCTTGTGGGCCTTGGCGCAGTCGCCGCCATGAAGACCCTCTCCTCCAACATCCAGACCTCGTTCGGCAGCATCGGCACCACCCTCACCACCAACGT